>CANQXP010000014.1 GCA_947627885.1 uncultured Rikenella sp. | reverse complement strand
ACTCGACCAAAGCGTCCTCATAATCCCGGTTCCCATAGACCACGGTCAGAATAACCGGCGTACGCCCCGGCTCCCCGGCCCGGATGCGTCCGAACCGTTCGACCGCGGTTTCGGCCACACGCCCGCCATAGACAGGTGCAACGAACACCGCCACGCCGCCGACAATAATATCGTCCGTACAGCTGTCCGGCAAAGTCAGGTCGATGCGCCGCACGGTATCGCCTCCGGCGGCAAACCCGGCAATGACATTTTCCGCAACCGTTCGTCCGGTATGCGTGGGAGAGAATGCGATCAGGTTTATTTCCATGCCCTAAAAATGAAAAACGGCCTTACCGTTGAAGGTAAAGCCGTAAATGGAAGCTCCTCGACAAGGACTTGAACCTTGGACCCCCTGATTAACAGTCAGGTGCTCTAACCAACTGAGCTATCGAGGAATATTTTCCGTCACCCGCCAACCGGCCGCCCCGTTGTCGTTTGACGATGCAAAAGTAATCAAATTTCCTTTACCTCCAAAAAATCCGGCAAAAAATTCTGAAAAAATTCGCCTCTCTCTCCGGCCTGCAGCCCCTACTCCCGCTCGTAAACCGAAGGGGGAACCGTCGTAGTAGCATCCCAGCCGCCCCAACGTTCTGAAATATAATCGAGTATCCGCACGACCCCCTCAGCCTCCGGTTCGGTCACCAGTCGGGCGCGCGTTTCCCTGAAATCGGGCAATCCTTTGAAATAACTGCTCAGGTGGCGGCGCAGCTCCAGCACTCCCGTCCGTTCGCCCTTCAGCTCCACCGACTTGGCCAGGTGCTCCTTGGCCAGCTCCACCCGCTCCTGTACCGTCGGCTGGGGGAGTGCCTCGCCGGTTTCCAGATAGTGGCGCACCTCGCGGAAGATCCATGGCCGCCCGAAAGTCGCCCTTCCGATCATCAAACCGTCCACTCCGTACCGGTCGCGCATTTCGGCCGCTTTCACGCCGGAAGTGATGTCGCCGTTTCCAATGATCGGGATATGTATGGCCGGATTGTTCTTCACGGCTCCGATCAGCGTCCAGTCCGCTTCGCCGCGGTACATCTGCGCCCGCGTGCGTCCGTGGATGGTCAGCGCCTCGATCCCCACGTCCTGCAAACGCAGGGCAATCTCCTCGATGTTTTTCGATTCGTCGTCCCAGCCCAGCCGCGTTTTGACCGTCACCGGCAGCTTCACCGCCTGCACGATCCGGCGCGTCATCTCCACCATCTTCGGCACGTCGCGCATCATCCCGGAGCCTGCGCCCCGGCCCGCGATCTTCTTGACCGGACAGCCGAAATTGATGTCGATCACCTCCGGCCGCGCCGCTTCGGCCACCAAAGCGGCTTCGACCATGGGCTCGATCTCATTGCCGTAAATCTGGATCCCGATCGGCCGCTCCTCGTCAACGATATTGAGCTTTTCGAGCGATTTGCGCGCGTCGCGGATCAGCCCGTCGGCCGAGATGAACTCGGTGTACATCATATCGGCCCCGAACCGCTTGCAGATATAGCGGAACGATGGGTCGGTGACGTCCTCCATCGGCGCCAGAAAAAGGGGCATCTCGCCCAGATCCAAATCCCTGATCTTCATAGTCGGCCACAAAAATAGCCCCAAATCGCGGAGCTTCCAAACAAAAAGCGGTGCGCACCGTCGTGCGTCCCGCTTCATTTCAAACGATAACCGGCCTCCCCCGCCGCCGAAAGCCTATTTCAGGATTACGTCGCTCTGCCCGATCATCTGCCCGTCGACATACACCATCACGGTGTACTGTCCCGGATAGAGGCCCGTGGCATCATAGTACACGCTCATCGGCAAGTCCTCGCCCTGGTAATCCACGGCACGCTTGGCCGAGTACGGAATGGACTCGCCCGCGAAAGTGAACCGTCCGCCGTCCGGAGCGCCAAGAATATCGGCATCCGGGGTGATGATGCGGACATATACCGTCCGTTCGCCCGGAATGGCCAGGTCGTTGGCCGCCAAGACGAATTCCGTCACCAGCTTTTCCGTTTGTTTGGCCTTGCTGACCAGCTTGTTACGCTTGTTGTACGCCAGCAACACCACCTCCCGCGCCCGGAGTTGCGAACCGCGTTTCACCTTGTTGTTCAGCTCCTGCGTCATCTCTTCCGCCGCTTCGGTGCGCAGTTTCAGGGAAGACATCTCTTTCTTGTAGCGCAGGTTCTCCCCGACCAGCTGTTGGTTGAGCCGGTTGAGCGAGTCGATCTGCCGCACGAAGCCCTGCATGGCCGTGCGCAGCGTTCCGAGTTCGCGTTCGTATTTCTTGATCTTGGAGTAGTTCCAGCTGCGCTCCTTCTTGAGGCGGTCGAGCAGCGAGTCGGCGATTTGCCGCTGCTGCATCAGGGCCACGTTCATCGTGTCGTTGTCCACCTTCAGGTCTCCCATCTCGCCCAACAGCACCGTCAGCCGGTTGGTCAGCGTATCCCGCTCCTCGGTCAGCCCCACTTCGCTCTGCTTGAGCTTCTGAACCTGGCGCCAGAAGAAGAACGAGATGACGGCCAACACCGCCAACAGGATGATGATGGCGATCTTGAGCCCTTTGACCGAGCTGCCCCCCTCCTGCTGCGGATAGTCGTTGTAGTCGTAATCGTTTTCGTTATATTCCATAACCTCTGTTTTTAATAAAGCAGTAGTTCTCTTTCCAGCCAACCGGCAAATAGCATGCCCGAAACGGAAACCCGCGGATATGTCAGTTTTCCGGACATACCCCTCTCTCGAAAATCCGGATCGGCAATCCTGATATACAGACCGGAATACCGGAGCGCCGAAATACCGCGAGCCTAAGCTATTCGTACAATTTTGGTGCAAGGTATAGAAAAATTCGCATACAAAAAACTTTTTTTTCTGTCGCTCTATATTTTTCCCTAAGGCATATCCTATTATCCAAATTATTGTCGATCGCTTTTCATTTTGAAAACAAATTTCCTTAACTTGCGCCGTTAATCTGTCAATACGGATACTACCACACAACCCAATACTGACTCATACCATGACCACCAACACCTCCATCCTGGGTTCCGTCACCGACGAGAACATGAGCGTAGTGGCTTACAAAGCCTTCATGCTCAAGCGGCGCATCATCCTGGCCCTGGCCACCGAAGGGGACTGCACCATCGCCGACCTGTCGCGTATCCTGAACGTCAGCAATCCCACGATCACCAAGCTGGTGGGCGAGCTGATCCAGGAGGGATACGTCCGCGACCTGGGCAAGATCGAGACCGGAGGTGGCCGCAGGCCGTGCGCCTTCGGACTGGTGTCCGACTCCGGTTACTTCCTCGGCGTTACCATCCTGGACGACGCGCTCTGCTTCGGGGTGATCGACCTCAACAAGAATACTGTCACCGTGCAGAAAGACATTCCCTTCGCCTACAGCACGAACACCCAGTTTATCGAGACCCTCGCCGAACGCATACAGGAGTTCATCGCCACGCTGGGTAGCGCGCGGGACAAGATCCTCGGCATGGGGATCACGGTCAAGGGACGCGTGGATGCCGCCTCAGGGGTCATCTACAACACGATGAACACCGACGGCTACCCGCTGGCCCGGATCATCTGGGAAAAGACCGGCATCGAGACCATCGTGGAAAACGACACCCGGGCCATGACCTACGCCGAATACCTGAGCGGGGATAACAACGGGGTGCAGAACGCCCTGTTCATCAACATCGGGCGCGGGATCGGCGTGGGGATCATCGTGCGGGGCAAGTTATATTACGGTAAATCCGGTTTCTCAGGCGAGTTCGGCCACATCCCGTTCTTCGACAACGAGAAGATCTGCCAGTGTGGCAAGAAAGGGTGCCTGGAGACCGAAGCGTCGGGCATGGCCCTCGAAACGATCTTCGCCGACCGGCTGCGCGACGGGGCCTCATCCATCCTCTCGGACAAGTTCCGGGCCGGAGAGACGGTTTCGATGCACGACATCATCGAGGCGGCCAAGAGCGACGACGTGCTCTCGATCGACCTGATCACCAACATCGGCGAAAAGCTGGGCCGCGGCATCAGCGTGCTGATCAACCTCTTCAATCCGGAGCTGGTGGTCATCGGCGGCCCGCTCTCGGAAGTAGGCGACTACCTGATGCTCCCGATCCGCACGGCGCTGAATAAGTATTCGCTGCGGCTGGTCACGCGCGACACCACCCTGCGCCTTTCGACGCTGGGCGACACGGCGGGCGTGCTGGGCGCGGCGCTGCTGACCCGCAACCGGATGCTCGGCATCCTCTGATCCGGTACTCTGCGGAATAACGGCGAATAACCCCATCAATCTACTTATTCATATGAACGCAAAGAATTTTACCGCGAATTTCAAATCCCTCGTAATCCGGTTGGCCATCGGCATGGCGGCGTCGGTGGTCGTCACCGGCATCGCCTACGGGCTGCTCCATCTCGGATTCTGGAACTACTGGTGGACACTGGTCACGGGCGGCATTATCGGGGGCATCCTGATGTGGAACCGGTACCAGACGCAGCGTGTCGTTTTCTGGATCGGGACGGCGCTGATCGCCTTGCCGGCCGCCGCCACGCAGTATGCCGTTTACTACACCGAAGACCGGCCGGAACAACTCGCTTCGCTGGCGGACTATGACCAGAAAACGGATCACCACCGGTATGTCGATTTCGACGAGTGGTATTACAATACGGACAACATGGGCGCGGTGGAGATCACCACGGAGTACAAGCGCCGGGGGCGGACCACGGGCACTTCGAAACGGGTCTATGTGGCTGTGCCGATGTATGCGGATTCGTTATCCACTGAGCCTAAGGTGTGGATGGCTCTCGACTTCCCGACGGCGGCGTACGACGCTGTCGAAACTGAGAATGACCTGATCCGTTTCGACGAGATACTCTGCTTCGAGAAGTTGTCGCCGTCGCTGGTGGACGATTTCCGCAGCGCTATCGACTACTGCGATTCGGACAGCCTCAAGAGCCTGCGCGACGAGGCTGTTTTCATCACTCCGCTCTACGAGGCGTTCACCCCGCGCAGCAAATGGATACTCTGGAGCACGTATGTGCTGCTGGGGGCGATCGCGGGACTGGCACTTCTAAGCCTTTTCGTCCGCGGCCCGCAGGAGGGAAACGAACCTGACACCCCGATGCCGCAAAACGAATAAACTTATTACCGTTCGTTTTATTACTACCCTTGGAGGGTACTGTTCTCTTTGTGAACAAAGAGAACCAGAAAAACTTTGGAGGATGCTTGCGCATCCTAAATCTATCACAGCCTTAACTTTTGGGGCACGGTGAACGGCGGCCAAAAACCGTTGCTAAATCAAGGCCGCCGCTCCCGCGCCCCAAAGATGAGGACTTCGGCAGACTGAGGAGTAGCGTAGCTATCTCAAAAGTCTTTTGGGTACCTTTTCTTCAGAAAAGGTACGGTTCCATGCGGGTAGATAAAAAACGAAGGAATAAATTTATGCTGTTCGAGGGATTCGGACGGCATTTCTTTTTTTACGAACTTTGCCCGGAAACACACCTCCCCATGGACTTCCGCTTGAAAACCTTCATCAGCGTCGCACGGCACCGCAGCTTCACCCGCGCCGCCCACGAACTCTTTGTGACCCAGCCCGCCGTGACCCGGCACATCAAAGAGCTCGAAGCGCAGGTCGGCACCACCCTGTTCGACCGCAACGGCGGCAACGTCACCCTCACCAAAGCCGGCGAAGTGATGCTCTTCCACGCCGAAAAGATCCTCGACAGCTACCGGCGGATGCAATTCGACATGAACCTGCTGACCGGCAACTTCAGCGGCGAGCTCCGGTTGGGCGCCAGCAGCACCATCGCGCAATACGTCCTCCCCCCCTGCCTCGCCCGCTTCTCCGTCCGCTACCCCGACATACGCACATCGCTCGACACCGGGAACAGCCGCCAGATGGTGCAGGCCCTGTTCAGCCACAGCATCGACCTAGCCCTGATCGAAGGCGAAGCCCGGCACGCCGGGATCCACTACCGGCCCTTCATGCGCGACGAACTCGTGCTGGTCACCGGCAGCCGCAGCGCATACGCCTCGCGCGAGGCCATAAGCCCCGAAGAGCTCGCCACCCTGCCCATGGTGCTGCGCGAGAACGGCTCCGGCACCCTCGAAGTGATTGAACGCCGCCTCGGCGAACGCCACATCAAGCTCTCCTCCCTGAACGTCATTATGCAGATGGGCAGCACCGAAGGGATCAAATCGTTCCTGGCCAGCTACGACTGCGTGGCCCTGCTCTCCGTCCAGGCCGTGACCCGCGAACTGCTCTCCGACACCCTCACCGTGATCGACATCGACGGACTCGACTTCGAGCGCGAATTCGCCTTCGCCACCTTGCAGGGCGTGCCGGGAACCATTGCCGAAAACTTTATCCGCTTCGCCGCCGAAACGCTGCCCAACAACAACCGAAAAAACCACAACCGAAAATGACAAGCCCCGTAGCCATCCTCACCGCCACCGAACTGGAACAACATCCCCTGCGCGCCCACTTGGGTGACAGCTATGCCGGACACGAGCTGTCGTGGCACGTCGGAGGCATGGGCGCCGGGGCCACCGCCGCCGCGACCTTAAAGATCATATGCAACCATCGTCCCGCCCTGATCGTCCAGGCCGGGATCGCCGGGGCCTTGCCCCGGAAACACCTTTCGGTGGCCGACACCGTACTGGTGGGGAGCGACTACCAGGCCGACCTGGGCGCCTGGCGGCCCGAAACGGGACGGTTCGAACCGTTCGACACCCTCGCAGAGGCAGAAACCGTCGTATGCCCTTACGCCGAGCCGCTGCGCGGGCAATTCCGCATTATCTGCGCCCGCTCGGCCAACAGCGCGTGCTCACCCCTGCCGCTGCGGGGCAGCGAGGCACTCGAATCCATGGAGGGCGCGGCATTTTTCAGGGTCTGCGCGGAGGAAAAGGCACCTTTTTTGCAGGTGCGCTCCGTTTCGAACCATGTAGGTGACCCGCGCAGCCAATGGCGCATACCCGAAGCACTCGATTCCCTTGCTCAGGGACTCGGCATATTATTGAAAAACCTACCCGATTATAACCTATCTAAATTATGAAATTATCGAAAACGAACGCCGCCCGGCTGCTGGACAGGGCCGGGATTGGCTATGACCTGATCCCCTACCAGGTGGACGAAGAGCACCTCGACGCCGGACACGTCGCCGAACAGCTGCACGAAGACATCCGGCAGGTATTCAAAACCCTCGTCATGCGCGGCGACCGCAGCGGCGTCTTCGTCTGCATCATCCCCGGCGACCGCGAAGTCGACCTCAAAGCAGCGGCCAAAGTCTCCGGAAACAAAAGCACCGCCATGATCCACCTGCGCGAGTTGCTGGAAACCACCGGATACATCCGCGGCGGATGCTCGCCCATAGGCATGAAACGCACCTTCCCAGGCTATATCGACCGGACATGCCAAGACTTCAGCCATATCTACATCAGCGCCGGCGTGCGCGGCATGCAGATCCGGATCTCCCCGGACGACCTGATCCGCTTCGCCCGCCTGAAAGTCGCCCCGCTCACACCCGACCAGAGCCCGGAAGCCGAATAACACGATGGACTACGCCGCACTGACCCACTGGTACCTCCGCAACCACCGCTCCCTGCCGTGGCGCGAGACCCGCGACCCGTACCGCATCTGGCTCTCGGAAGTGATCCTCCAGCAGACCCGCGTGGCGCAGGGACTGGAATATTACAACCGCTTCACCGGGCGTTTCCCGGACGTCGCCGAACTGGCGGCGGCCACGGAAGACGAAGTCCTCAAACTGTGGCAGGGGCTGGGCTATTACAGCCGCGCCCGCAACCTGCACGCGGCGGCGAAACAGGTCGTCGCGGAGCACGGCGGCGTATTCCCCACGGAATACGCCGCCGTCAGGGCTTTGAAAGGGATCGGCGACTACACTGCCGCCGCCATCGTCTCCTTCGCGACCGACGCGCCCTACGCCGTGGTGGACGGGAACGTCTACCGGGTGCTGGGCCGCCTGCTGGACATCGACACCCCGATCGACACAACGGCGGGCAAAAAGGAGTTCGCCGCCGCGGCAGCGGAACTGCTGAACGACTACCTCGCCTCGCCGCACCAAAAAGGTGCGGGACTTTACAACCAGGCCGTTATGGAGTTGGGGGCCTTGGTCTGCACGCCGCGCTCGCCGCAGTGCCCGGTGTGCCCGCTGGCCGGGAGCTGTCTGGCCCTGAAAAACGGAACAATCGGCAGCCGCCCGGTCAAACAGGGCAAAACGGCCCAGACCCCGCGCTGGTTCAACTACCTGCACATCACCGACCGGGAAGGACGAACGGCGGTCTGCCGCCGCGACGGGAACGACATCTGGCGGGGACTCTACGAATTCCCGCTTATCGAAACACCGTCCGAGGCGGAGTTCGAAATTTTGTCATTGCCCTTCGCGGATTTCGTCTTGCGGGGATCGGTGCGGATGCCGAAGCATGTGCTTTCGCACCGCATTATCCACGCGGTGTTCCACCGGATCGAAGTGCCTGACCTGACGGCGATAGAACTGCCGGATGATTGGCAAATCATCCCGATCGATACATTGGAGGATTATGCGGTGGCACGGCTGACCGAGCTATACCTGGGACAAACGAGCACACCGCATTTCCGCGGCAGCGGCAATCCCGATGCGAACGACCGCCACAAGCGGGTGCCGGGGGTGCGTCCGAGGGCAAATAAAGTAAAGATATAATCCGGAGCGGCATCTCGAAGCCGCCCACACCCCTTCCGGGGCGCAATGCCGTTGCCACGGGAACCATCCCACCGCTCCCTAATGGCCAGCAAACTCAAAACACAAAAGAAAAAGGGAACGGCGCGCCCGATAAATACTTGGAGGCACCGCACCTGAAAGCCGTGGGCGCGGTTGGTCGCGTTGCTGGGATCGAGGTTCGTCGAGTTGAAATTCAAACGCAGCGCGTTGGTGCCGCTGACCGCCGACGACCAGCTGTATCCGTTGTTGCCGACGCCACCCAATGCGCCGAAGAGGCCATTGTTACCTGCGTCGCGGTAGCCCGGGGCGGGGCCCGCGCACGCAAGTAAGCCGAGCGGCCGCTCGGAAGGCAGTCCGCGGGAAGTCGCCCAACGCACGGACTGTCATTTCCTTACCTCACCCCAGACAGGGATAAGAGGGCCGCTGAATTTATCGTTCGCCCTGCCCGTAACCCGGCAAAAGGCCACAGACACTCCGGAAACAAGGCACGCCGTTCCTTTGGTCAGAAAATATCAGTACCCCAGATCCTCATTGACCAGCACCACCCGGATACGCTCCTTGGGGTAGCACCGCTCCATCACCAGCCACGTATTGCAGATCCGGTCCGGGCTGGCGCAGTCGTGGCACCGCGACGTGATCTGGCAGGGCGTTTTGAAATGCTCGTGCGCCCGTGCGTTCAGCGGCGCCGCTACCGTCTTGATGCGCCGCATAGCCTCCTCCAGATCCTTGACCAGTTTGTTACGGCCGACAGTCAGGATCACCCGCCGCGGCCCGAAACTGACCCCGCCGATGCGGTTGCCCACCATGTCGAGCCACACCAGCGTCCCGCTCTCCGTCACCGCATTCGCCCCTGTCAGGAACAAGTCCGTCATCAATGCCTGCCGACGCCGTTCGAGATTTTCCTCCCGCGGTTTCGACCGGTCGAAGCCGTCGATGAACTCCCACCGCGGATCGGAGCGCAACATATCCAGCGCACCCGTGGCCCGCAGCGTAAGCGAATCGGCATAACCCACCGATTTCGGTGCCATCTCCTCCACCGCGCGGCGGATCCGGTCGCGGGCATCCGCCGCCGTCGCCGCCACCTCAGCCGCAAAGCCATGCTTCTCCAGTACGCGGGCCAGGTCGTCCAGCCGCCGCTGCCAGTAATCGAAAATGTGGTCTGCCATAATCCCGGAATTTAAAAAGTCATGCGGCCCGGCCGCTTACAAACATACTAAAAAAGAGACTGCCGGCCGTCCCGGCACCTGCCTGACTCGGCCCGGCCGAGCGTTTCCCCACGCCTGCAAATATAGGCTTTTAAAATTCCGGTGGAAATACTATCTTAGGAACAGATTTTGCAATATACGGCAACAAACCTTACCTATCCCACTGTATTTACTACTCCCCCAGCGGTCCATGGCCCGGAAGATCATCAAATATACGTTGCGCGTGCTGGCCATCCTGCTTGGGTTGGTTTTATTGCTTTTGGTCGCCCTTTACCTGCCTCCGGTGCAGGATTTCATCAAGAAAAAAGCCGTCCGGTACGTCTCCGAGAACCTCGGTATGCAGCTCTCCGTGGAGCGGCTCCGGCTGAAATTCCCGCTGCGGCTGGCCGTGGACGATGCGCAGGCCGTTACCAACGCAGGGGATACGCTGTTCAGCTGCCGCACCCTGCGGGCCGATGTCTCCCTGCTGCCGCTGCTGCGCAAAGAGGTGGTCGTGAAACGATTCACCTTCGGCGACGCCTCGTTCCACCTGGCGGACACCACCGGAGCGATGGACTTGCAGGTACGGGTCAAGGAGTTCGCCCTCGAAGCCGATAACGTGGACTTAAGCGCACAGGTCGCCCACGTGCCGACGATCCGGCTCAGCGGCGGCGACGTGCGGCTGGCGCTGGGCGAAGCGCAGAGCGACACGACGGCTGTCGACACGGCCTCCGCACCGCTTCTGTGGAGGATCGTGGCCGAAAAGCTGACCCTCGACGATATCGCGTTCACGATGCACACCTCTCCGGCCGTGACCGACCTGACGGCCCGGATCGCCTCCGGGAGCGTCGACTCCTGCACGGTCGATCTGGGAGCCCAGATGATCGCGGCAGGCAGCGTGCTGATCGAGAAGGGGAATTACGCCTACCTGGCCGACACTGCCTCCGTTCCGCAAGCCGCTCGTCCGGCGCCCCCGGCGCCAGCAGACACCGCGGCCAGCCTACCGTGGACGGTACGCGTGACCCAGGTGCGGCTGGCTGAGAACGAGGCCCGCTACGGGTTGCCTTACGGCACTCCGGTCGAAGGTTTCGACCCACACCATATCGAGGTGAGCGGCCTGAACCTCAAGCTGGACTCGGTTTTCAACCGGGGGACGGAGATACGTGCCATACTGGCCGAACTGTCCTTCACGGAGCGTTCGGGCCTGTCGGTGACCGAAGCGCAGGGCCGGATAGCGATGGACAGCGCGGGTTATGCCCTGCGTGGCTTCCGGTTGCAGACCCTCGCTTCCTCGATCCGGGCCGACCTTTCCGCCGGGGCGGGCATCGCCTCGATGGAGCCGGCCGCCCCGGTGGATGCGAACCTGGCGGTCACGCTCGGAACGGCCGACATTTTCCGGCTGGTGGAGTTGGGCGACACCCTGCGCCGCAAGCTGGCCGGACGAGACCTGACGCTCGACGCCCGCTTGTCGGGAACGCTGGGCGAACTGCGGCTGGACAAACTGGCCCTGTCGCTGCCCAAAGTGCTGGACTTCACCGCCCAAGGACGGGTACGGTCGCTCACCGTGCCGGAGAAAACGGACGGCAAAGCGACTTTCGGGGGAGCGGTGACCGACCCGCAGTTGTTGGCGGCATTCCTGCCCAAAGGCATCACCCTGCCGCCACTGCGGTTCCGGGGCGAGGCGCAGGCCGTGCCGGGGACTTACAGCGGGAATATGGCTTTGCAGGCCGCCGAGGGCCGGGTGGCTGTGGACGGTTCGTTCAGCCCGAAAGGGGAACGCTACCGGGCGGACGTGAAGATCGACAGCCTGCCGCTCTTCCGGTTCCTGCCCGCCGATTCGCTGGGTTTCGCGACGCTGGCGCTCAAGGCGGAGGGCCACGGATTCGACTTCCTCTCGCCCCGAACCGCGACGCAGGCCGAACTGCGGATCGCACAGGCGGAATACAACCTTTTCGATTATAAAGACATCGACCTCACGGTGCAGCTGGCGGACAACCGGCTGGACGGGCGGCTGACCAGCGACAACGCCGCTTTGAAGGCCGACCTGCGGCTGGGCGGCATGCTGACGGCGCAAAAACAGGAGGCCGGGATCTTCGGCAATATCCGCACGCTCGACCTGCAACAAATGCACTTCGTGGACGAGGTGGCCACCGCTTCGACGCACCTCGAAGCGAAAGCCTATGCCACAAATTGGGATTCTTACGCCGCCGCGTTAGACCTCGACTCGCTGAGGATACGCTACGGGACTTTCGAAAGCCTGGTGCCGTACACTTCGCTGACCGCCGAAGCGGACACCGCGCATGTGCAGGCCGGAGTCAGTTCGGGCGACCTGAAACTGACCTTCCGGACGGAACGGAGGCTCGACTCCCTCACCGCCGCCCTGGCACGGACGGCGGCTGCCGTGAAGTACCAGATCGGGGCCGGGTGCGTAAACACCGACACGCTCGAACGGCTCCTGCCGCCGTTCCGGCTCGATTTCCGCGCCGCCCGCAACAACATCCTGAACATCTACCTGCGTTCGCAGGGAGCGGGCTTCGGACGGGCCACCCTCACGGCCTCGGCGGGGGACGGCAGGCCGTTCGGTTTCAAGGCCGAAGTCAACCAGTTCTCGACGCGGGGGATCGTCCTCGACACGCTGACCGCTGACATCGGCGGACGGAACGGACAACTGCAATACTACCTGCGGCTGGCCAACAGGCCGGGCAACAAAAACCGCATGGGTAACGTCGCTCTGTACGGCCATGCGCAGGGCAACACGGGCCTGATCCACTTGTCGCAGCGCGACCTCCAAAAAGGCACGGGACTGGATTTCGGGCTCCGGGCGACATTGGAGGACAGCTCCGTGACGGTGAACCTGCTCCCGAACCGGCCGGTCTTCGGCTTCGCCCAATGGTCGGTAAACGACGGCAACTACGTGCGCTACGGATTCGACAGGACGCTGGCCGCCGACCTGCGCGTGACGCGGCCCGGCCAGTCCTTCTCGCTGCAATCGGTCAGCGAGGAGGACATGCCGCGCGGCAGCATCCGGCTGGGGCTGCAAGGGATCAGCATCGGAGGCGTGCTGAAAGTCCTGCCCACGGCCCCGCCGATCAGCGGCCGGCTGGGGGCCGACCTGACGTTCGGCATGTCGGACAGCACGATGGCCGCCAAGGGGAACCTGACGATCGACACATTGCTCTACGACAGCCGGCGCGTGGGCGATATCGGCCTGAATCTCGCCTACCGCACCGACACGCTCTCCGGCCAACGGGGTTCGGCAACCCTGCTGATCGACCGGAAAACGGCCTTATCGGTAAACGGTCGCTTTAACAAGGCCGATACCCTTGCAGCAGTACGGCTGACGGCCGATATTCCGGGCATCCCCCTGGCGGCGGCCAACCCGTTCCTGCCGGAGGGCTCCGGCAGCCTGTCGGGACTGCTCAAAGGGCACGTCGAAGCGGACGGGAGCATGAAGGCTTTGCATCTGGCCGGCTCGCTGAAGTTCGACAGCACGGCGGTGGACGTGGCGGCCATCGGCACCCGGTTCGGCATCACGGACACCCCGATCGTGCTGCAAGGGGACAAAGTGCTGTTCAAAGATTTCGGGCTGATCGCCCCGAACAAACACCGCCTGACGGTGAACGGCAACATCGACATCGGCGATTTCTCGCAGGTGACGGCCGACCTGCGCGTCAAGGCTTCGGATTTCCAGCTGATCAACGTGCCGCGCAGCGAGGGGTCGATGATCTTCGGGCAGGCCAGCGCCGACCTTTCGGCGCGGGCGCGCGGGCCGCTGGACGCCCTGAACATCCGGGGCGACGTGAACCTGCTCACCGGCACCGAAGTGACCTACGTGATGCAGGACTCGCCGATGGGCATTCAGGACAAGTCGCAGAACGTGGTGAATTTCACGGCCTTCACCGACACGACCACGGTCTATGCCGTGCGGCCGCCATCGATGCTGAGGCTGGGCGGGATCAACATGCAGATGAACGTCTCCATCGACCAGGATGTCGAGGTGTCTGTCTTCCTCTCGGAAGACGGCCAGAACCGGATCGACCTGCAGGGAGGCGGCGACCTGACCTATTCGATGAACCGGCTGGGCGACACCCGCTTCGCGGGCAAGTACGAGCTTTCGGGCGGACGGGTGCGTTACAGCCCGCCTGTGATCTCGGCCAAGGACTTCTCGATCACGCCGGGCGGCTACGTGAGCTGGACGGGCGACATCGCCGACCCGTCGTTCGCCATCCGGGCGGTCGAAACGGTGCGCACGACAGTGACCCTGGAGGACCAGACCAGCCGGCAAGTCAATTTCGAAATCAGCATCAACATCAGCGGCTCGCTGGAGAACCTCGACGTGAAGTTCGACCTTTCGGCGCCCGAAGACCTGACTTTGCAGAACCAACTGGCCTCCCTGACGGCCGAGCAACGGCAGAACCAGGCGATAAGCCTGCTGATCTACAACACCTATTCCGGGCCGGGAACCTCGGCCAAAGTGAACGCCGGCAACCCGCTCAACTCGTTCATCGCCAAGGAGCTGAACCAGTGGGCCCAGAACAGCCTCCCCGGGGTGGACCTCTCTTTCGGCGTGGACTCCTACGACGACGCTTCGGCGGGGCCGGACGGGACGCGTACCGACTACTCCTACAAGCTCTCCAAGAAATTTTTCGACAACCGGGTGCGCGTCAGCGTGGGCGGCAAGGTCAGCACCGGGGGCGACCCGAACCAGAACGCGGCGGAAAACCTGGTGGACGACATCTCGCTGGAGTACCAGCTTACGAAGCGCGACAACATGTACCTCAAGCTGTTCCGCCAAACCAATTTCGAGAGCATCCTCGAAGGCGAGGTGACCGAGACGGGCGTGGGCTTCGGGGTGCGGAAAAAGGTGTTGAAGCTGCGCGACCTGTTCAAACTGACCCCGGAGAAAAAAGAAGTAAAGGCGGAACGCAAGGCCGAACGAAAAGCCAAACGGGAGGAGAAACGCAAAGAGCGGCGAGAAGATTATAAAAACAAGGAAGCGGTCATAACCGAAGAGCCAGAGCCGCAAACGGAATAGCTATTGCAACCGCAGGAAATACGGTACGGATCTGTGGCCAAGATTATTTTCGGCCCAGAGTCAGCGGTGGGTCAAACTTGAGGTTCTTACTGCTATTTCGGTGGCGAGCGCCTGCGTGGGACTTGTCCCGCGCGCGGGGAGGCGCAGGCCACCGCTGACGCGCAGGCGTTGCCTGTTTTGTCGGCTGTAACTGCCCGATTCGGGTTGCATCCCGCTCCGCTCCCCCCTGCGCCTTCGGCGCACGGAGCGGGATGACATCAGAGCTGCTCGCTCTCCGCCCGTTCATGTTGTGCAAGCCGAGGCTTTCACAACATGAACGCCTCCGCCTTACTGCGGCTCCGCGCTGACGCGCTCCGCCGCCTGCAAAGCCCATAACCGGGATTGAAGCCTGAGAATCAATATGACAAGACATTTACGACATACCCTGCTTTACCTGCTCCCGCTGGCGGCGGTGCTGGCTTCGTGCTCGACCACCAAACGGCTGGCCAAGGGCGAAGTGCTCTACACCGGAGTCAAGAAGATGACCTTCACGCCCGAAACCGACAGCCTGAAAATCCCGAAACAGGTGACCTCCGCCGCGTCGCAGCCGCTGAACGTGGCCCCGAACAACCCGCTCTGGTCGCCCTACTGGCGCACCGGGCTTCCCATCGGCCTCTGGGCATGGAACTACCTCTACACCCCGAAGGAGACGGGGTTCAAACACTGGCTTTACAAAAGGCTGGCCAAGCAGCCGGTGCTGATCTCGAAAGTGCGGCCCGACCTGCGCATCAAAGTCTCGGACCAGATCTTCGAGAACTACGGCTACTTCGGCGTGAAGAGCAGCTACGAGTTATTGCCCAGCAAGCACAAGCCCGACCAGAAAGCCAAAGTGAGCTACCATTTCCTCGTTCCGGCGCCCCATACCTACGACTCGATCGAATACCTGACCGCGCCCGGCGAGGTGGGCCGGATCGTGGACAGCCTCCATGCCGGAACGCTGCTGCGCACCGGGGCGGTCTATAACCTCGACACGCTGGTGGCCGAGCGAAACCGGATCACCACAGCCTTGCGCAGCCTCGGTTACTACTATTTCCGCCCGGAGTACATCACCTACGACGCCGACACGACCCAGACGCTTTACCGGGTGGAGCTGCGGATGCGGCTGGCCGAGGGGATACCCCCGGCAGCGATGCGGCCCTACCGGGTGGGCCGCATCAGCGTCAGTCTGCGCAACCCCGTTCCGGGCCCGTCCGACACTATGACGCTGGGACAGGTGCATGTGCGCTACCAGAAACCCTTGAAGATCCGGCCGCGCATCCTCAAAGGGATGATCCAGCTCACTCCCGGCCAGCTCTTCAATGTCGAGGCCCAGAACACGACCCAGACGAACCTCAACAAGCTGGGGATATTCAATTCGGTGAGCCTCACCGTACCGCCGCTCGATTCGCTGGGCCAGAAGTGCGACTCGTTGGACGTGCGCATCGCGGCCACGTACGACAAGCCGATGCAGGCCGATTTCGAAGCCGACCTCACCTCCAAGTCGAACAGCTACCTCGGGCCGGGGGTCACCTTCGGGCTGCGGCACAACAACATATTCAAGGGGGGCGAAGTGCTGGCCCTGAACCTGACCGGCTCCTACGAATGGCAGACGGGCAACAAGAACCAGTACGAGACCAAACCCACGGCGGTGAACTCCTACGAGTTCGGCCTCAACGCCACGCTCAGCATCCCCCGCATCCTGGCGCCGTGGTTCAAATACAAGGGGTTGACCTACCCGGCCCAGACGACCTACAAGATCGGGGCCGACCTGATGAACCGACCCAAATATTTCCGGATGCTGTCGCTGAACGTCTCGGCGGGCTACGATTTCCGCACCTCGCCGTACAGCTCGCACAACCTGACCGTTTTCAAGCTGACCTACAATAAGCTGCTCCACACCTCGCACGAGTTCGACTCGACGATGCAGCAGAATCCAGCGGTGGCCCTGAGTTTCAGCAACCAGTTCATCCCCTCGATCAGCTACACCTACACATTCGACAGGACTTACGGGCGGCGGCAGAACAACCGTTTCATTTTCCAGGGAACGGTGACCGACGCAGGCAACATCCTGGCGGGCATCTACGACATATTCGGCTCGCACGGCACCAAAAAACTGTTCGGCAGCCCCTTCTCGCAATTCGTCAAAGGGACGGCCGAATTCAAATGGTACCATAAAGTCGGGCTGAACAACGTGCTGGTGTCGCGCTTTATGGTCGGGGCGGGCTATGCCTACGGAAACTCACAGGTGATGCCTTACAGCGAACAGTTCTACATCGGCGGGGCCAACAGCATCCGGGCCTTCACCGTGCGGTCGCTGGGGCCGGGGAGCTACCGGCCGCCGAAAGACGAAGTCAACGGCTACTGGGACCAGACCGGGGACTTCAAGCTGGAGGCCAACATGGAGTTCCGCTTCAAGATGCTGGGCCGCCTGGGCGGGGCGGTGTTCGTGGACGCCGGGAACATCTGGCTGCTCAAAAAAGACCCGCAGCGGCCGGGCGGCGTGCTGCGGGCGAAGGGTTTCTGGAACGAGATAGCGCTGGGCACGGGGGTGGGCCTGCGGTACGACATCAGCGTGCTGGTGCTCCGCCTCGACATGGGGATCGGCATCCACACGCCCTACTCCAACCCGGACAAGAAAGGCTACTACAACATCCAGAGCTTCAAGGACGGACTGGGTTTCCACCTGGCCATCGGCTATCCGTTCTGATCGGGAACACAGACAACTATCCCGGCTTCCGATCCGCCCCCCGGCTTTCGGTCTATCCCCGATTTGCAAAACATACCTCATTTTACGATAGCGACCGGGCCGGGATTGCCGTGGAATGGCAATCCCGGCCCGGTGTCGGTTTGAGGCATTCGAAAGCCTGTCCGTGCTAATCGCCGACGTAATAGGCGCTCACCACGGTCGCTTCCGGTTCGAAATCGGAAGCCTCCAGCACCAGTTCTGCCCCTTTGGCGTAAGCGTCGTTCATCTTCTGCAAACCCGCCTCATTGAGGCCGTCCACCCGGAAGCGGAATCCGTTCAGCTCATATTCGAGGCCGTCCTGGTAGAGCGCTTTGACCCCCGGTTTCGCCAGCAGGTCGGCAACCTTCATCCCCGGATGCACGCCGTCGGGCGTCGAGATACCCGGCGCGTAGACGATCAGCAGGTCGATATTCTCGCCATAAGCGGGGATTTCGGCCACCTTTTGCTCCCCGGCGTAGAAAGCGTACTGGGTGTAGGTATCCCCCATGTCCTCCTCTGTGGTCTTGACCACTTTGTCGTACACCCCGTCGCACTTGTCCGGGATCGAAGCCACGGGCGCGCCTTTCTTGAGGCAGCCCAACCCCTGCGGGGTCAGCCCGGTCACCGCCGAAGCGCTGCCGCCCCCGCAAGCCGTGATCGCTACGGCGGCCACAGCCAGCCATCCTGCTTTCGTAAAGATTTTTTTCATTCCATGTAAAATTTAAGGTGAACAGAAAAAGCGGCCCGTTAAAATCTAACGAACCGCTCCTAAAATAGCTTTTTTTGCTCAAACCGGCAAACCATTACCGCATTCGTATGAATATTTACGAACCGCTACCCCTCCGTCTCCCTTCGGATCAGCTCCGCGACCAGCGGGGGCACCCCTTTGGTGGCCCCTTCGGCGATGACTGTCAACGGATTGGGCACCGTCACCCGCGCCGGCCTCGGATCCACCAGCCACACCGGCACTTCGGGCCGGATCTGGTACAACAGTCCCGCCGCCGGATAGACCGCCAGCGAAGTGCCGATCACGAGGAACAGGTCGGCGTCCCGCACCGCCTCCAACGCCCGCTCGTATTCCGGCACCGCCTCGCCGAAAAAGACGATGTGCGGCCTGAGCTGCGCCCCGTCCGGCCCCTTGTCGCCCATACGGGTTGGCCCCTGCACCGGCACGATCACCTGCGGATTCCGCTCGCTGCGCGCCTTGCGCAGCTCGCCGTGCAGGTGGATGATCTCCGAGCTACCCGCTCGCTCGTGCAGGTCGTCCACGTTCTGGGTCACGACCACCACGTTCGCGAAATGGGTCTCCAGTCCGGCCACAGCCCGGTGCCCCGCGTTGGGTTCCACCTCGTCCAGCTGCGCCCTCCGGGCGTTGTAAAAGTCCAGCACCCCTTGCGGGTCCCGCGCCCACGCCTCCGGCGTACAGACATCCTCGATCCGGTGGTTTTCCCACAGGCCGTCCGCGTCGCGGAAGGTCGAAACGCCGCTGTCGGCGCTCATCCCGGCCCCGGTGAAGACCACCACTTTTTTTTGTGATTTCATATCCCTTCGGATTTTGTTCCTTAAAGGTATGAAATATATCGCCTACTTCGACCCCGGAAAACCGACCGAGCCTTTGATCCCCGCCATCAGCGTTTTCCACAGGAAGTTGAACTGCGAGCGGGTGGTGTCGCGCACCGCCTCGTTCCGCACCGTCCGCAGCCCCTTCCGGTCGGGGTTGGACGATTTGATCAGAACCAGGTTCACCAGCCCGGACATCAACTTGCGCTCCCGCTTGCGGCCGTTCGACCCCTCTTTGAGCATCGCCACCGAGAGATCGTTGTAACGCATCTTCATCGACACCTGCGCCTCCTTATGGTTCCCCGCGATGGCGAACGAAAGACCGTCGAGGTGCCCCGAACTGATAGCGGCCTCGGCCAGCGGCTCCAGCATGCGGTTGAAAACCTTCAGGTTCACCGGTCCGAGCGTCCCCTCGACCTCGAAACGGTCGTTCGTCGGATGGGCCGGGAACCGGAATACGGCCCGCAGCAGCGCCGTGTCCATCACTTTGCCCGAAGCGGTCAGCGTGTAAAAGAAATCGCTCGAATCGGGCCGGTTCGTCAGCCCGCGGAACACCCCGTTCAGGTTGTCGAACGTGATCCTCCCCGGCCGGTCGCCCGAAGCGGAAAGCTCCTCGTACACCGCGTGGGCGCCTATGATCTCGACCGTGCCGATCTCCAGTCCCAAAGGCACGCCCTGCACCATTTCGTGCAGCATCGGCTTGAACTGCTCCTTCCGCACGATCCGCCGGTTTTTGTAGCTGGCCACTTCGGCATCCTTCACCGTCAGGGTGTCGATGCTCAGCGTCAGCTCGTGCCACATCCGGTTGTAATCCACCCCCTGCGCGATGACATTCCCGACGATGGCCTGCGTCCAGTCGGTGTGGCGCGCCACTTTCCACGCATATTCCGCCTTGCCGTACTGCGGGATCAGCCGCACGTTGTCCAGCGACAACGTGCGGTCGCCGAAGCACGCCTCTACATCGTCGGCCTCCACCAGCTGGGCCGTAACGAGGAAACGGGCCGAAATTTTCGAAACCGACAGCCTCACGTCATCACAGAAGAGCGGCCGCGCGTCCGGCATCCGGGCCGGATTGTAGAGGAAACCGTCGGCCTCGACGGTCAATCCTTTGGCCGCATAGTTGTTGCGGTTTTTGTTCGACAAGCGGATATTCGCGTCCCGGAGCCTGATCCGGGCGACCGACAATCTGCCCACCTGCCCCAGCATACGGTCGCGCAGGCTCAACAGATGTTCGGGCATCCCCTCATCCTCCTGTTGCTTGCCGTCCAGCGAGAGCGAAAGGTCGGGCCGGTCGATCTCCAGCGAGTGCAGGGAGATATACTTTTCGCCTTTGAGGTTGAAACGAACGCCTTTCATCGAGATTTTTTCGACGGAAGCCCCGATCGCGTCGATCCCCGGAACATCGTCCTGCAACTTGACGACATCTCCGCTGACGGTAATGTCGCGCAGAGTGACGGACCGTCTGATCAGGTTGACCTTTACCCGCCCGATTTCGATATGCACGGCGCCGTCCGTGCGGTCCGCTATCTCTTTTTCCACCGTGCGGCGTATCTTCGCCCCCAGCCACCATTCGACGCCGAGCACCACGAAGATCAGCAGGGTCGCCGTGCCCAAGACTATATATACCGCTGTTCTCATACCATTTTTCATAGTTTTATATCTAAAATCATACCATCGCCCGCAGAGCTGACACAAATTCCACGCCAAAATAATCTACCTTTATCCCCGATAACCGACAAATCTTTCGTATGAAACGTCTCCTCCCGACCCTGGCGGCCCTTCTCACTGCCTCTTCCGTTGCCGCGCAAACCACGCTGAAAGTCTCCGGCGACATTACGCTCACTCAGGTCTCGCCGCACACCTGGGTTCACACCTCGGTAGCCAATCTGGACGGTTTCGCGGGAGTGTCGAGCAACGGGCTGGTCGTAATCTCGGAGGGCGAAGCGCTGCTGCTGGACACGCCGGCCAACGACGCGCAGACCGAAACGCTGGTGCGCTTCATCGCCGACTCGCTGCATGCACGGGTGACGCGGTTCGTGCCGAACCACTGGCACGCGGACTGCATGGGCGGTCTGGGCTGGCTGCAATCGCAGGGGGTCGACTCGTATGCCAACCGGATGACGATCGAAGAGGCCCTCAAACACGGTAAACCGGTGCCGGGCCACGGTTTCGGGAAGTCGGTGAAATTGCGGACAGGAAAGGTGGCGGTGATCTGCCGTTACGAAGGCGGGGGCCACACGCCGGACAACACGGTGGCATGGATACCCTCCGAAAAGGTGCTTTTCGGGGGCTGCCTGGTCAAAGACGCCCAAGCGACATGGATCGGCAATACGGCGGACGCCGATATGGAGGCCTGGCCGGGAACGATTGAACGGCTCAAACGCAGGTATAAAGATGCTACCGTTGTCGTCCCCGGTCACGGCCCGTGGGGCGGGACGGAACTGCTCGACAACACGCTGAGACTGGTGCAAAACGCAACAGACCGATAAAATGCGGGAAACCCCGCCAAACGGAAAAAAGCCTCTTCCACCCTAAGGTGAAAGAGGCTTTTTCGAAGTGACACCGACAGGACTCAAACCTGTAACCTGTTGATCCGTAGTCAACTGCTCTATTCAATTAAGCTACGGTGCCATTGCTTTTGCGATACAAAAGTAGGTATTTCCCGGATAATTCCAAAATTTATATTCTCTATATTTGCAAAACTTATCCGGGAACAGATGAAAAACCTTCAGGAACTCACCGCCGACATACTGGGCGGATACCTTATAACCGCCGACGAAGCCCTCGAACTGCTCCATCACGCCGAAACGGACGCTCTGTGCGATGCGGCGGACCGGGTGCGGCGGCATTTCATGGGCGACCGGGTGGACACCTGCTCGATCATGAACGCCCGCAGCGGCCGCTGCTCGGAGGACTGCAAGTGGTGCTCGCAGTCGGCGCACCACCGAACGAAAATCGAGGTCTACCCGCTGACGGAGACGGCGGAAGCGCTGCGCCACGCCCGCGACAACCACGACAAGGGGGTGGGGCGCTTCTCGCTGGTGACCAGCGGCCGGACGATGACGGACGCGCAGGTGGAAAAATGCGCGGAGATCTACCGGGCCATCGCTGTCGAATGCGAGGGGTTCCGCGGTGGTATGCTCTGCGCTTCGATGGGGCTGCTGAACAAGGAGCAGCTCCGGAAACTGAAAGATTCCGGGGTGGGGAGCTATCATTGCAACATCGAGACGGCGCCGTCGTATTTCCCGAAGCTCTGCACGACGCACACGCTGGCCGAAAAGCAGCGGACGATCGCCTGGGCGAAAGAGGTGGGACTGAAAATTTGCAGCGGGGGGATCATCGGCATGGGCGAAACGCCGGAGCAGCGGGTCGAGATGGCGTTCACGCTGCGGGAGATGGGGGTGGCGTCGATCCCGGTCAACGTGCTGAACCCGATTCCGGGAACGCCGCTGGAGGACACGCCTCCGCTGTCGGACGACGAGATTCTGCGGACGTTCGCCCTGTTCCGGCTGATTAACCCAGGAGTCTACATCCGTTTTGCGGGAGGCCGGACGCTGCTGAAGCCGGAGATCCAGGAACGGGCGCTACGCAGCGGGGTGAATGCGGCGATCGTGGGCGACCTGCTCACGACGATCGGTTCTGGGATTGCGGAGGACAAGGAGATGTTCGCCCGCTGCGGCTTTTCGCTCTGAACGTGCGAGTTACGTCCCGCCTTGTGTGCTGACAGGCATACTCGCAAACCACTTGTGACTTACTTTGTTATCTTAGGTTTCCTGTGGCGCTGCGGCCATGGGCTGTTCTATCGACTGTAACAACCCTGATCGGGCCGCCCCCGCAGGGCGGCCCGCCGTTGACACGGGAAATATCTCCGGCGCAACCATTGCCGCGCGGATTGTCTCTTTACTTTACCTGTACCGACGCGCGGCCCTACCGCGCCTTTCAATCCCGTCCGCTGATGCGCAAATGTAGCCTGTTCTGTGGGCTGTAATTTATTCGGCGCGGCCCCGTCGGGGTGCGCCGCCACTAACGTGGAAACGTAGCTACTCGCCCACCGCCTTACCGTGGCTCGAAGCTTACGCTTCTCGCCCCCGCTGACGCGGGAATATCCGGAAAATCGGAAACGGGCTTCTCCCCGGTTACCGAACCACCAGGTTTTTCTGACTGATCTTGATACCCGTAATGTTAAAGACATTCCCGCCCGCGCGGCCGCTGGGGTCTTCCATAAAATCGACGCTCCTGACCTTCGCCGCTTCGGCGGGGTCGAGGGCGGGGAAATAAGCCCGGAACACCTCGCCGCGCCCCAGCTGGGTGTAGCGGTCTTTTTTCATGCTGATCCCTTGCGTGTACCGCAGGCCGAGCACCCGGGTCTTACCGCCCCTGAGCCGGCAGATCAGCCGGGTGCTTGGTGACAGGTTCGCACCTCCTCTGGCCCGGAGGTAATGCATGGTCACCACCGTCGCTTCCGGTCCGAATTCGATGTCGTCCACCCAGATGGTGGAAGTCCGGGGGTTCTGTTTCGGCGTGTAGTAAACCGTGCCCTGCCGCTCCGGGGCAGGACTCTGGAACGCCGCCGCAGATTTTCTGGCCTGGGCGCTGGCGGCCGACCACCCGCTCAGAAGCAGGACAGCGGCCATCAGGAACAAGTTGCGTTTCATCATATCGTCAATGTAAAGGGTTGGTACGCGTAAGGTAATAAAAAAGCAGGATTCCGCGAAGAAATCCTGCTGCAATGGATGTAAATAACAACCTGCGGCCCAAAGGCCGCCGGCATTATTTCGCGTTGCGTTTATCGTAGTGTTTCTGATACCGGCTCATGAACTTATCGACGCGCCCAGCGGTATCCACCAGCGTCTGTTTCCCGGTGTAGAACGGGTGCGAGGCGCTTGAGATTTCCATCTTGTAGACGGGATAGGTTTCGCCGTCTATCTCAATCGTTTCCTTCGTATTGACGGCGGACCGGCACAAAAAGACCTGATCGTTGGACATATCTTTGAATGCCACGACACGATATCCTTCGGGATGAATTCCTTCTTTCATTGTGCTTTGTTGTTAAACGTTATTTTCTTTAGCGAGGCAAAGATAGGGTTAATATCCGGAACGGCAAAATATAACGCACGTTTTTGCGGTTACAGCCCTTTCGGTTTGCCGAGGGCGTGCCACAACACGCCGGAGACGGCCAGCGCGAGGGTGAGCGCGGCCAGCATGCCGGGCAGCAGGATGCCGATATTGAGCCGTATCCACCCGGCCAGCACGCAGGCGGCCAGTCCGGCCACGCCCAGCACGCCGGTCAGGGAACAGATAAAGACGAAAAGCATGTACCTGCGCTTGACGGGCGTCCCGCAGTGGGGATTCCCTTTGGCGGTCTGGAACCGCAGGGCTACCAACCCGACGCCCCAAACGACCAAAAACATCAGGACGACGCCCACGGCGCACCAGACCCATATCGGAGTCCGCCCCGGCAGGGAGGGCTGCACGGAGGCGAGCATCAGCAGCAGGGCGGACGCGAAAACGGGCAGCCCGGCGACGGAAGCGGTATGCCGGTAATCCCGGAAGGGATTTTCTTCTAATTCACTCATCGATCGTGTATTAACAAAGCAATCGTATGATGCGCACCATACGATTGCAATATCCGTATTATTTATTGCAGTTCTTGCATTTTCCGTATGCAATATTGCAACGGGAGGGCCTATTTATACTCGTTCCAAGCCTTGATCTTCAGGTCTTCGCGTCCCATGCGGCAGAAGGCGACGATAAAGTCGTTGGCCAGCCGGGCGTTGGTAATCAACGGAATATTGAAGTCGATGGCGGAACGGCGAATCGTATAATCGTTATTCAATTCGTCCTTCGTAAAATTCTTCGGGATATTGACCACGAAGTCGATCTTACGTTCCTTGATATAGTCGAGTACGTTGGGCAGTCCGCTGACGGCCGGGTCCTGGTCGGGCCAGCCGAGCACGGTGGCGGCCACGCCGTTGTCGCCCAGGAAATCGGCGGTGCCTTTGGTGGCGTAAACGGTGTACCCCTTATCCTGCAAAGCCTTGGCAGCTTCCAAGGTCAGGGTCTTGGACTTGGTGTCGCCGGTCGAAAGCAACACGCTCCCTTTCGGAATGGAATACCCCACCGAAAGCATGGACTTGAGGATAGCCTCATAGTAGTCCTCGCCGATACACCCGACCTCACCCGTAGACGCCATCTCGACGCCCAGTACCGGGTCGGCTTTCTGCAAGCGGCTGAAACTGAACTGCGGGGCCTTGATGCCCACATAGTCCAGCTCGAACGCCGACTTGTGCGGCACGTTCGGATCAAGCCCCAGCATCACGCGCGTAGCGATATCGATGAAATTGACCTTGAGCACCTTGGAGACGAACGGGAAGCTCCGCGACGCCCGCAGGTTACACTCGATGACCTTGATGTCGTTGTTCTTCGCCAAAAGCTGCATATTGAACGGCCCGGTAATTTCGAGCGCCTTGGCGATCTGCCGGGCGATCTTCTTAATCCGCCGCACGGTCTCGATATAGAGCTTCTGCGCCGGGAACACGATCGTCGCATCGCCCGAATGCACCCCGGCGAATTCGACGTGCTCGGAGATGGCGTAGATAATCACCTCCCCGTCCTTCGCCACGGCGTCGATCTCGATCTCCTTGGCGTTGTTCACGAACTCGGTCACCACTACCGGATACTGTTTCGACACGTTGGTCGCCAAAGTGAGGTAGTGCTCCAGCTCCTCCTTGTTGGAGACGACGTTCATCGCCGCCCCGGAAAGCACATACGACGGCCGGATCAACAGCGGGAACCCGACTTCGTCGGCGAACCGGTAGATCTCGTCCATGCTCGTCAGCTCTTTCCACCGCGGCTGATCGATGCCCAGCTCGTCGCACATCTCGCTGAACTTGTGCCTGTCCTCGGCCCGGTCGATATTTACCGCCGATGTCCCCAGTATCGGCACGTTCTCCTGATGCAGGCGCATGGCGAGGTTATTGGGAATCTGCCCCCCTACCGACACGATCACGCCTCTGGGCACCTCCAGGTCAGTCACATCCAGCACCCGCTCCAAAGTCAGTTCGTCGAAATAGAGCCGGTCGCACATGTCATAGTCCGTCGAAACGGTCTCCGGATTATAGTTGATCATAATCGACCGCAGGCCATTTTCCCGGATGGTATTGATGGCACTCACCGAGCACCAGTCGAACTCCACGGAGGAGCCGATGCGGTAAGCGCCCGATCCGAGCACGATTACAGAGCGGTCGTCATGCGCGAAATCGACGTCATGCCGGGTCCCATTATAAGTGAGGTAGAGGTAATTGGTCTGCGCCGGATACTCGGCGGCCAGCGTGTCGATCTGCTTGACGACGGGCAAAATCCCCTTGGATTTCCGGTACGCCCGCACCTTGAGCAAGCCCTCCTCCATCCGGAGGTCTTCGCTGTGGAGCACCGTCCGCGCGATCTGGAAGTCGGAAAAACCTTTCTTTTTGGCTTCCCAAAGCATCGTGTCGGGCAGCTCTTCGAGCTTGTGGTATGCCCCCATCTCGCCCTCCAGGGCGATGATCCCCGCCAATTTGCGCAGGAACCAGTTGTCGATCTTGGTCAATTCGTGGATCCGCTCCACCGTGTACCCGTGCTTGAACGCCTGCGCGATCACAAATATCCGCTTGTCGGTCGGCTTGGTCAGTTCGCGGTCGATGTCGTCCACGGCCATCTCCTTGTTGGCCACGAACCCGTGCATCCCCTGCCCGATCATTCTTAAGCCTTTCTGTATAGCCTCCTCGAAGTTCCGGCCGATGGCCATCACCTCTCCGACAGACTTCATGGAGCTCCCCAGTTCACGGCTAACGCCTTTAAACTTGGAGAGGTCCCATCTCGGTATCTTGCAGACGATATAGTCCAAAGCGGGTTCGAAACATGCCGTAGTAGATTTAGTCACCGAGTTCTTGAGTTCATGCAGCCCATACCCCAGCCCCAGTTTCGCCGCCACAAAAGCGAGCGGATAGCCCGTAGCCTTGGATGCCAATGCAGAGCTCCGGCTAAGTCTGGCGTTAACCTCGATCACCCGGTAATCCTCGGAATTAGGATCTAAGGCGTATTGTACGTTGCATTCCCCCACGATCCCCACGTGCCGGATAATCCGGATCGCGATCTTCCGCAGCTTATGGTACTCGGCATTGGTCAGGGTCTGCGACGGCGCCACGACGATGGATTCCCCCGTATGTATCCCCAGCGGGTCGAAGTTCTCCATGTTACAAACTGTAATGCAGTTGTCATACTTGTCCCGCACGACCTCGTATTCGACCTCTTTCCACCCTTTGAGCGACTTCTCGACCAGAATCTGCGGCGAATAGGTGAATGCTTTGGCCGCCAAGGTGTCCAGCTCCTCGTCGTTGTCGCAGAAGCCCGACCCCAGACCTCCCAAGGTATAAGCGGCGCGGATAATGACCGGATAGCCCAGCTCGTTGGCCACCCGCTTGGCATCCGCCACCGTGGTAACGGCCTCGCTCTTAATGGTCTTGACGTTGATCTCGTCCAATTTATGGACGAACAGGTCCCGGTCTTCGGTGTCCATAATGGCCTGCACGGGCGTCCCCAAGACCCGCACATTATACTTTTCGAGCACTCCCCGCTTGTAGAGCTGCACGCCGCAGTTGAGAGCCGTCTGCCCCCCGAAAGCGAGCAAAATCCCCTCCGGCCGCTCCCGCGCGATCACGTCCTCGACGAAGTCCGGGGTCACGGGCAGAAAGTAAACTTTATCCGCAATCCCATCCGAGGTCTGCACCGTCGCGATGTTCGGGTTGATGAGGACAGTATTGATCCCCTCCTCTTTCAACGCCTTGAGGGCCTGCGAACCCGAATAGTCGAACTCGCCCGCCTCACCGATCTTCAGTGCGCCCGAACCGAGCAGCACCACTTTCTTTATGTTGTTGTCTTTGGTAGCTGACATTATTTCTTGTATTGGTCGATTAGGTCAATAAACTGGTCGAAAAGGTACTCGGTGTCCACGGGGCCGCTGGTGGCCTCCGGGTGGAACTGCACGCTGAAAAACGGCAATGACTTATGCTTGATCCCTTCGATGGTGTTGTCGTTGAGGTTGATGAAGTAGGGTTCCCATCCCTCGCCGAGGCCCGCCGGATCGACGGCGTATCCATGATTCTGGGAGGTAATGACCGCACGGTTCGTCCCCACCTCCAGTGCCGGCTGGTTATGCGAGCGGTGCCCGTACTTGAGTTTATAGGTGGTAGCCCCAGCCGCCCAGCTAAGGAGCTGATTCCCCAAACAGATCCCGAAAATAGGCCGGTTCGGTTTTTCGGCCATAGCTTTCTTGATATTGGCAATAGTCGCCCCGCACAGCGCCGGATCCCCCGGCCCGTTGCTGAGCATCACGCCGTCGTAGTCCAAAGTGCTGAAATCGTAGTCCCACGGCACCCGCACCACCGTGGCCTCCCGGTTATAGAGGCACCGGATGATGTTGTATTTGCACCCGCAGTCCACCAGCACGATAGTCCGCTTGGCATTCGGGTTGGCATAGGTGATAATACCGTCGCACGAAACTTTTTCTACGAGGTTTTCCTTATTGGGATTGTGAAAAGGTATGGCATCGGCATGGCTGAAGTCATCCTCCTGCAATAATTTGCCGAGCATCACCCCGCGCTCTCTGATAATCTTGGTGATCTGCCGGGTATCGACCCCGAATATCCCCGGCACATGATTCTCCCGGAGCCAATCGGAAAGGCTCTTGACGGCATTCCAATGGCTGTACTGAAAAGAGTAATCGCTGATAACGAGCCCCTTGATATGCACTTTGTCGGACTCGAAAAAACTGGGCAGACCGGTGGCTGGATCAATGGCCGAGGTATCGGGCACGCCGTAGTTCCCGATAAGCGGATAGGTGATCACCAGGATTTGGCCGGAATAGGAGGGGTCGGTCAGGCTTTCCGGATAACCTGTCATAGCAGTAGAAAAAACGACTTCCCCCGATACAGACTGTTCTGCACCGAACGAGAAGCCGTCGAACTGCGTACCATCCTCTAAGATCAAGCGGGCGGTCTTACTTTTCAGCATGTCAATTTTCAGAATTAGTTTCTGAAATACAAAGGTAACGCTTTTTCCGGAAACCCGCGGGCTTTTCGTGCGATTTTATCTATTTTTGTTATACGAATCACAATCTTCACGGGGATGCTTACCAAAGCGGATATCAAACGGATGCGGTCGCTGGGCGACAAGGCGGGGCGCACGGCGCTGGGACTTTTCGTTGCGGAGGGCGAAAAGCTGGCGGGCGAATTGCTGGCTTCGGATTTCCGGGTGCGGGAGGTGTATCGGGTGGGGGAAAATGTGTCGGCGTCGGAGATGGCGCGCATTTCGTTCCTGCGCACGCCGACGCCGGTGCTGGCGGTGGCGGAGATCCCGTCGCTCCGGGCGGTGACGGCGCCGGAGGGGCTGTGTCTGGCGTTGGACGACGTGCAGGATCCGGGTAATCTGGGGACGATCGTCCGGCTGGCGGACTGGTTCGGGGTGCGAGATATTTTCTGCTCGCCGGGAACGGCGGACTGCTGGAACCCGAAGGTGGTGCAGGCGACGATGGGGGCAATCTTACGGGTCAGGGTGCATTACGGGCCTCTGGAGAGGCTGCTTTCTTCGGCCTCGGCAGCGGGAATTCCGGTCTACGGAACGTTCCTGGAGGGGGACGATATATATAGGTGCAGTCTGCCGCCTGACGGTGGGATCGTCGTGATGGGCAACGAGGGGAAGGGGATCTCTCCTTCGGTGGCGGGACTGGTGTCGCACAAGCTGTATATTCCGCCTTACCCGCGGGAGATGGGGCCGACGTCGGAGTCGCTGAATGTCGCGATGGCGACGGCGATCACGCTCTCGGAATTCCGCCGCCGGTAATTAACCATCCGGTTTTATCTCTACCCCTGTACGGAACCGTCCCTTTCTTGAAAGAAAGGGACCCAAAGAACTTTTGAGATAGCTACGCTACTCTTTAGTCTGCCGAAGTCCTTATATTTTGGCGGGCGGAGCGGGGCCGCCTGAAAGGCTTGGCCCCACTCGCCGCGCCAAAAGTGAAGCTGTGATAGATTTAGGATGCGCAAGCATCCTCGAAAGTCTTTTTGGTTCTTTTTCTTCAGAAAAAGAACGGTACCCTCTATGGGGTAGCAATAAACCGGACGATTAAAGAGATCAGCCGTTGGCCTGCATGACATTGAGTTTGACATCGTCCAGCGATATCTCCTTGCCGCTCAGGATCAGCAGCCGTTCCACCGCATTGTGCAGCTCCCGGATATTTCCCGTCCACGGCATGCCGCACAGCGCCTCCACCGCCTCCGGCGTGATCGAGCTCAATGGCTTTCCCTTGTCCGCGCAGATATTCTTGATGAAATGTTCCACCAGTAGCGGAATATCCTCCCGCCTCTCCGCCAGCTTCGGCACATGGATGATGATCACGCTCAGCCGATGGTATAAGTCTTCGCGGAACGTCCCCTTCGCAATTTCCTCCTGTAAGTTCTTGTTCGTCGCCGCCAGCACCCGCGCATCCACGTCGATGTCCTTGTCCGACCCCACCCGCGTGATCTTCCGCTCTTGTAAAGCCCTCAGCACCTTCGCCTGCGCCGCCAGGCTCATGTCCCCGATCTCGTCCAGGAAGATCGTCCCGCCGTCCGCCTGCTCGAATTTTCCCTTGCGTTGTTTAATGGCTGACGTAAACGCCCCCTTCTCGTGCCCGAACAGCTCGCTCTCGATCAGCTCCGAAGGGATCGCCGCGCAATTGACCTCCACGAACGGTTGGCTCGCCCGGTCGCTCTTCTCGTGCAGCCACCGCGCCACCAGCTCCTTACCCGTCCCGTTCGAACCCGTGATCAGCACCCGCGCGTCCGTGGCCGCCACCTTGTCGATCAGCATCTTGACCCGCTCGATGGCCGGCGACTCCCCCACGATCTCGGCCACCTTGTGTACCTTGCGCCTGAGCGTTTTGGTCTCCTTGACCAGCGACCCCCGCTCCAGCGCGTTCTTCACCGTCACCAGAATGCGGTTCATGTCGATCGGCTTCTCGATATAGTCGAAAGCTCCTTTTTTGATGCACTCCACCGCCGTGTCGATGCTCCCGTGCCCCGAAATCATCACCACTGTGGTGTCCGGATGCGTTTCGATCAGCTTGTCCAGCAGCTCCATCCCATCCATTTCCGGCATTTTGATATCCGAGATCACCAGGTCGAACGGCTCGGCGCCGATCATCTCATAACCCTGCACCCCGTTCTCGGCGGTCTTCACCGTGTGCCCCTCCATCTCCAACAGCTCCCCGATAATGTTGCGGATGCTCCGCTCGTCGTCTATAACAAGAATTTTGGCCATATTGCGTCGATAATTTTTCCGGTTTCCAAAGTTAGCACTATATTTGCTTTGTTTCCATTTTTGCCGGGAAATAAAGTTCGCAAAAATTCCCGCAAATCCGGTGCCAAATTCAAGATTCCAATTATGAACCGAGATAAATCGAGACTCCTGCTCTCCGAGTACGGGCGTAATGTGCAGACTATGGTCAGCTACCTGAAAACCATCGAGGACAGAGAGTTGCGCAACCGCCAGGCCGAGGTGGTGGTGGCGGTGATGGGCAATGTGAACCCGGCCCAGAAGGACAGCGAGGGGTTCCAGCATATGCTCTGGGACCACCTGTTCATGATCGCCGATTTCGACCTCGACGTGGATGCGCCGTACCCAAAGCCGACACCGGACATGTTCGCGCCGCACCCGCACCCGGTGGCCTACTCGCAGCGGTATATCGCGCAAAAGCAGTATGGGGCCAACGTGAAGCGGATGATCGAGGAGCTCTCCGCCGAACCGGAGGGCGAAGTGCGGGATACGGCGGCGGCCAATGTGGCGAAGTACATGAAGCAGAAGTCGTTCGAATACAACAAGGAGTTCCCGTCGAACGAGGTGGTGATCGCTGACATCCGGCAGATGTCGCACGGGACGATCGTGCTGGACGCGGACACGCTGGACAATACGCGGATCGACACTTCCTCGGTGCCGGGCCGCTCCCAGAACGGCCGGGGCAAGAATAACCGCAATAACAATCCGGGCGGCAATACCAATGGCTTCCAACAGAAAAAGTACACTAAACGTACTCCTTCCAAATAATCGTCCGGTTTATTGCTACCCCATAGAGGGTACCGTTCTTTTTCTGAAGAAAAAGAACCAAAAAGACTTTCGAGGATGCTTGCGCATCCTAAATCTATCAATGCCTTAGTATTTGGGGTACGGAAAAGGGGCCGCTAATGTAATTGTTACATCAATCGGCCCCTTTTTTAGTACCCCAAAGGGTTAAGCCTTTCGGCAGACTAAGGAGTAGCGTAGCTGGCTCAAAAGTTCTTTGGGTCCCTTTCTTTCAAGAAAGGGACGGTTCCATACAGGGGTAGAGATAAAACCGGAGGGTTATTTGCAGGTTCGGGGTCTAATCTATATCTTTAGGCAAACAAAAACCGAACCATGGCTACATTCGAAGTGACCGGGGGATGCGCCCTCAGCGGCGAGATCACCCCCCAGGGGGCCAAGAACGAAGCGCTCCAGATCATATGCGCCACCCTGCTGACCCCCGAAAAAGTTACCATTCACAATATTCCAGAGATCATCGACGTCATGCAGCTCATCGGCCTGCTGGAGGCCATGGGCGTCGCCGTCGAACGGTTGGGGCCCGGAAGCTACTCGTTCCAGGCCAAAGACGTAGACCTTTGCTACCTGCAAACCGACGAATTCCGAAAAGCGGCCTCGCGACTGCGCGGATCGGTGATGATCACGGGGCCGCTGCTGACCCGATACGGCCGCGCTTACATGCCCAAGCCCGGCGGAGACAAGATTGGGCGCAGGAGGCTGGACACCCATTTCATCGGCTTCCAGAAATTGGGGGCGGAGTTCGATTTCGACACCGACCAAAAATTCTATACCGTACAGGCCCCAGGGCCGGATCATAAGCTGCACGGAGCCTATATGCTGCTGGATGAGGCTTCGGTGACGGGGACTGCCAATATTGTCATGGCGGCGGTGCTGGCGGAGGGGACTACTACGATCTACAATGCCGCGTGCGAACCCTATTTGCAGCAACTCTGCCGGATGCTGGTGCGCATGGGGGCCAATATCAGCGGCATCGCCTCCAACCGGCTGACCATCGAAGGGGTCGACTCGCTGGGCGGCACCGAACATACGATGCTGCCGGACATGATCGAGGTGGGCAGCTTTATCGGCATGGCAGCCATGACCCATTCCGAAATTACGATCAAGAACGTGTCGTATGACGACCTGGGAATTATTCCGCAACAATTCGCGCGTATGGGGATTCGCTTCGAGCAACGGGGGGACGATATCTATATCCCGAAACAGGATCATTACGAGATCGAGAGCTTTATCGACGGCTCGATCATGACCATCGCCGACGCGCCGTGGCCGGGGCTTACCCCAGACCTTTTGAGTGTGTTCCTTGTTGTGGCGACGCAGGCGAAGGGGTCTGTACTCATCCACCAGAAAATGTTCGAAAGCCGCCTGTTCTTCGTGGACAAGCTGATCGACATGGGGGCGCAGATCATCTTGTGCGACCCGCACCGGGCCACGGTGATCGGCCATGACCACGCCATCCGGCTGAGGGGGACGACGATGACTTCGCCGGACATCCGGGCCGGGGTGGCGCTGCTGATCGCGGCGATGAGCGCCCACGGCAAGAGCATCATCCAGAACATCGACCAGATCGACCGGGGGTACCAGAATATCGACGGGCGGCTCAATGCTTTGGGGGCCAAAATCACGCGGATCGACTGATATGCCTTCGAAACAGAATCCCATCGTTCCGGAGCCAGCGGCCTCTGCGCCGGGCAGCATAGCTGCCGGGGGGGGCGGCGCGAGGCCGGATATTACAGAAAACAAACGCAACTATTTCCGTTTCAAGCAGTTCGCCGTGATGCAGGAGCGGGCGGCCATGAAGGTGGGAACGGACGGGGTGTTGTTGGGGGCATGGGCCGGCCTTACCGGGTCGGAGCGGCGGATACTGGACATCGGCACGGGGACGGGGGTGATCGCCCTGATGTTGGCGCAACGCACGGCTGCATACCCGGAAACGGTCTCGATCGACGCGGTGGAGGTCGATCCGGAAGCGACGGCGGAGGCGGCCTCGAATTTCGAGGCTTCGCCGTGGGGGGGACGGCTTAAGGCACACTGTATGCCGATCCAACGGTATGCGGAAGGATCTGCGGCGGAGGGGAGGTATGACCTGATCGTGTCGAATCCGCCGTACTTTATGACGGGTACCGATTTCCGGCGGGGTTTCGACACTTCGGCGACGGCCACGCAACCGAGCGCGGAGCGGGTGGCGGCGCGGCATGCGGAACAGCTGCCGTACGACGAGCTGATCGAAGCCATACTTTCGCTGCTGGAGCCGCAAGGCCGGTTCGCGGCGATCTTCCCCTACCGGGAGTCGGGAATCTTCATCGCGAAGGCTGCGGCACGGGGTTTGTTCGTAGAGCGGATGCTGGAGGTGCACGGAGCGCCGCACAAACCGGTCAAACGGGTGGCGGCGGAGTTCTCGACCACCCGGCGCAACCGGGAGGACATTGCACGGGGGACGCTCTGCATCGAAGACGGCAAGGGGAACTTTACGGAAAACTACCGGGAACTGACGCGGGAGTTCTACCTGAAGTTCTGACGGGACGCCGATGCACCGTTTCGCATCGCGAGTATCGCTTTTTCGGAAAAAAACGTACATTTGGGCCAACACTGTAAACGAATATTCGGACTATGAAAACAACTACCTTTTATAAAGCGGCGTTCGCGGGGGCGGCCGCATGCCTGGCTATGACGGCGATGACGCCGGCGGCGGCGCAGGTCAGCGCTTTCGCACAGGGAGTCGGCTCCCGAACCATCGAAGGCTATACCCTGCCCCGGACGGTGGTGACCGTCACGATGGCGGTGGAACGGGAGGTGATCCTGCGCGGGCCATACGCCAAATTCGCCTCGCAGTACCTGGGCATTTCGGGCGCGGCGATGAGTGACAAACAGAATTACCGCATTATCGACGCTTCGCTGGGCTATTACGAGGAGCCGGATCCGGCGCAGACTTACCACCTGGATCAACCGGTGGACGCGCATAGCAAGGTGTTCCACTGGCTCTCTGCGGTGCCGCCGCAGAAGCCGCTGCTGGCGGATGCGGAATTCCAGGGGGCGGCGATCGGCAACAACAATCCGTTCACGGACGTGAGCCTCGATCCGCTGTACGGGACGACCACGGAGCAGAGCGGGCTGGCGGACAGCGACAGTTTCGGGGAGCTGCCGGTGAACCGCACTTCGACGGTCGAGAAAAGCACGGAACAGATGGCGGCGGACGCGGCCAATGCGATCTTCACGCTGCGCAAGCGGCGTTTCGACCTGGTGACGGGCGAAACGGGCGAGAATGTTTTCGGGGCGGGGCTCGAAGCGGCGCTCAGGGAGATGGACCGGATCGAGTCGGAATACCTGGCGCTGTTCATCGGAAAGCGCTACACGCAGCGGATGGTGAAGACTTTCTCGGTGCTGCCGTCGGCCAAGGGGACGACGATCGTCTGCCGGTTCTCGCCGACCAAGGGGGTGGTGCCGGACACGGATCTTTCGGGGCGGCCGATCGTGATCGAAATGACGGCCGAGGCTTCGGTCAACGGCTCGGCGGTTGGCGCGGGCGGAGGTTCCAAAAAGGGGGCGGTGAGCGTGCGCTACCGGGTGCCGGCGGTGCAGACGGTCAAGCTGGTGGATGGCAACGACGAGCTGGCGCGAGAGCGTATCCCGGTGTTCCAACTTGGGAGCGTGACCTCGGCGCCGGTGGTATTCTAAACCGGAGGTTTATTTGTATTCGGGTTTGAGAGTACTGTTCTCTTTGAGCAAGCAAAGAGAACCAGAAAAACTTTGTGAAGCTGCGCTGTACCTCAGGCTCCGCAAGGCTCATTTTTAGGCGGTCGGGCGTGGCCGGAGCTTGCGAGGCTGCATCGAGCGTAGCGAGAATTAACTGCGCTGCGCTTGTTTCCCTCCTCGCCGTTCGGCAATGTAAGCAAGCTTACATTGCCCTTACTGGCTTCGTCGGTTGCGGGCCTTCGCGGGGCGAAGCTCCGGCCCGACTGCTGACGCGGAAACTTAGAGTAGTTATTGCCCGGAAGCCCAAGGGGCCCGCTTTTCATCCGACGCTGCCAACGAGCGCAGTACAAGCTATGCTTGAGCACTGCCGAGCGGCGAGGAGTAACCGAGTGGCGTACCCAGAGACCGAGGGCGGGATTTGGCGAGGTAGCACGAGGAAGACCGAAGGTCAACGCGAACCCAACAAACGGCAGTTGCCTCCAATCCCATGTAAAATAACCGTACGATCGATGAAACTGCATATCTCGCCTTGTCCGAACGACACCTTCACGTTCCACGCCATGATACATGGTTTGGTGGACACCGAGGGTATCGCGTTCGACCCGGTGTTCGACGACATCGACGCGCTGAACCGGGCGGCCATTCAGCATCCGGGTGACGAGGATGTGGTCAAGATCAGCTATGCGGCGCTGCCGGAGGCCGCGGGTTCGTTCCGGCTGCTCGAAAGCGGGAGCGCGCTAGGGCACGGCAACGGGCCGCTGCTGGTCAGCAGGCACAAAATATATCCCGACGAATTGCACGACGCCCTGATCGGCATTCCGGGCGAACTGACCACGGCCAACCGGCTGCTGTCGATCGTTTATCCGGGGGCAGGGCGAAAGAGGGTCTATTTGTTTTCGGAGATCGCCCCGGCGGTGGCCGACGGGGAGCTGGACGCGGGGGTGCTGATCCACGAAGGACGGTTTACATATGCGGCACAGGGGCTGCGACTGGTCGCAGACCTGGGACAGAAATGGGAGGAGCTGACGGGGCTGCCGATACCGTTGGGGGGCATCCTGCTGAACCGGAAATATCCGGTAGAAACAGCGGAGCGCATGGGACGCATTATCCGGCGGAGCATCGAATATGCGCAGGCGAATCCGGAAGCTTCGGCGGAGTACGTGAAGGCGCATGCGCAGGAACTCGACCCGGAGGTGCGGAAAAAACATATCTCTTATTTTGTGAACGACTATTCGTTGTCGCTGGGCGAACGGGGACGCGAGGCGGTCTGTCGGCTGACGGGCCTCCCGGCGGAAGAGCTGTTCTAAAGATTATCCTGTCTTTGTTATTTGATGGCCTTTTCGATGGTCTTTTTTTGTATCCATTCCTGCTAAACATAAGTTGGCCATCCTCCGGCGCGAATACTTTTTCTGGCCGGAGCAAGCAGAGCTGTTTGGCGCCGGATCCGCCGTTAACACGGGAATCCGACTACTCACTCACCATCTTATCGGCCCAGGCGAAAACAGACCGGTCATTTACAAGAAAAATATTTGTAAAAAAGAGCCGGGCGCTCGGACGGAGGCTTGGAGGCACCGCACCAGACGCGCGTCCGCACGGTTGCATCCGGCGTTGCTCGGAGTGATTTCCGTGGGGCCCAGATTGAACCCGTAGCCGTTCGTGCCACTGGGCGTGCCCGACCAGTAGTTACCGTTGCTCCCGACGTTCACCAGCTCGCCGCTGTGCGGGTGGCGGTAGCCCGGGGCGGGCCTGCCTTAACGAAGCGACCGCTGCCATCGGATCACCGGGTGGGAATTACCCCCGCGATCCTGCCGATAACTAACCGCGGAAGGGAACGGGGCCAGTGGGCCGCTGAATCCGCCCGTTCACCCTGCCCGCAGCCGTAGCCGCGGGCACTCCGGAGCCCGGCTCTGTATGGGATTCGATGCAAAAAACGTTCAAAAACGGAAACGGCGCCGCGCGATAAACGCTTGGAGGCACCGCACCTGACGCCCGGTGGCACGGTTATCCGCATTGCCGGGATTGAGGTCCTGCGGCGTGAACCACAGATACAACATATTGGTTCCGCTTACCGAGGAGGACGAGCAGTACCCGCGCTCGCCGACGGCCCCCAGCCCGCCCGTCGTGTTGTTGCGGTAGCCCGGGGCGGGACGATCCCTCGGTAATATACAAACAGTCTCTCGGCTCCCATCCGATCCCGGAGGCAAGGCAACGGGCCGGAAGGAGAGGCATTACTCACCTGCTACGAAAGGAGGTCAGTGGACTGCTGAATTTATCGTTCGCTCTGCCCGCGACTCCGCAAAAAGCGGCGGGCACTCCGGAAGTCACGGCCGCCGTATCCGTCCCGACAAAGTTACGAAGCCGGCTCGGAATTGGCGCAGCCCCATAAAAAAGGAACGGAACGCTTTGATAAATGCTTGGAGGCACCGCACCGGAAGGCCGTTGGCGCGGTTGGTCGCATTGCTGGGATTGAGGATCGTCGTGTGGAAATACAGGTAGTAGCCGTTGGTGCCACTTGCCGAACCCGACCAGACAGATCCCTCGTTGCCGACGTTCGTCAGCACGCCCGTGTTTGCGTTGCGGTAGCCCGGGTTCCTCAGCTAATCAAGCAGCCTGTCGGGTCGCAGCCGGAGCGGGCCGCACAACCGGCGAAACACCCCGCCGCACATGAGTAGCTGATCCTCCTTGCGAAGGCTCAGCCGGCTGCTGAATTTATCGTTCACACTGGCCCTCACCGCCCGGTGGGCGGCGCGGGCCACTCCGGAAACGCCCGTTCCCTTGCTATGTCATATAAACAGGATGCCGATAAATGCTTGGAGGCACCGCACCTGTAAGCCGTGGGCGCGGTTGTTCGCGTTGCTGGGATTGAGCCACGTCGAGTAGAAATCCAAGAACACGCCGTTCGTCCCGCTGACCGCAGACGACCAGCTGTACCCGTTGTTGCCGACGCCACCCAGGGCGCCGTCCGGATACCAGCGGTAGCCCGGAACCCGGCCTAAACAGCAGCCGCTCGTTGTGCCGCCCGGCAACGCCTTTGCCGGGCGGCGAGGCCGCATAACTAATCCCACCAGGAGGGACCAGTGGGCCGCTGAATTTATCATCCACG
>CANQXP010000013.1 GCA_947627885.1 uncultured Rikenella sp. | reverse complement strand
CCGCGACAAACCTTGTGACCTCATCTGCGAGGTTAAGCCCCCCGCACACGCAAACCACAAAAGGCGGAGCGCAAGACTGCATGCCTTTCCTGATCGCACTATAACCTCAAATCACCCCTTTAGAACGGCAAACAATACACCACATACACTAATCTAACAGGCGCCACGAAGCAACGCTTCACGCCACCGAATCCGCCAAAACCACCGCCAAACCGCAACCAGCCGCAACAATACCACAGGACTTCTCCCGAAAAACCGTACCTTTATCACCGCAATGGGAAAGCTCTACCTGATACCGACCCCGATGGGCGAGACCGCCTCGTGGGACGCCGCCCTGCCCGCCGGCAACCGGGCCGCGATCGACAGCATAGAATATTTCGTCGTCGAGAACATTCGCACCGCCCGTCGATTCCTGGCCCGCAGCGGCATCGGCCGCACCATCGACGAACTCACATTTGCCGAACTGAACGAGCACACGCCCGCTGAAGAGGTGGAGGCCCTGCTCGATCCGTTAACCAAAGAGGGGAAGAATATCGGTGTGATGTCCGAGGCCGGTCTGCCCTGCATCGCCGACCCCGGCGCACTGCTGGTCGCAGCCGCGCAACGACGGGGAGTGGAAGTAGTGCCGCTGGTCGGGCCCAACTCCATCACCCTCGCCCTGATGGCCTCCGGGGCGAACGGCCAGTCCTTCGCCTTCAACGGCTACCTGCCCGTCAAACCGCCCGACCGTGTCAAAGCCATCCGCCATTTCGAACGGCGCGCCCATGCCGAGAACCAGAGCCAGATATTTATCGAAGCGCCGTACCGGAACCGGAAACTTTTCGACGACATTCTGGGTGCCTGCGACCCCCGAACCATGCTCTGCATCGCCTGCGACCTGCTGGAGCCCGGACAGTATATCCGCTCGCAAAGCGTCGCCGCGTGGAAAAAGAACGGGGCGCCTGCCTTCGACAAACGCCCCGCGATATTCATTATCTTCTAAGCCGGCGACACGACGATTTTATTCGTCACTGTCCCCTTCCTCGTCCTCCATCACATAGATCCGGTACCTCATCGGCTGGTAGGGCAGGATTTCCGGCGTACTCGACGAATTCCCTTCGTCCCCGTGCGCCCATGTCGAGACCGTGACGATATCGGCCACCTCGCCCTTTCGCAGGTGCGGCACGGCGATGTACAATACTTTGTTGACCGTGGCATTCGCCCCCGAGGCGGGTAATATAGGTATCGACTCGTACGCCGACAGGTCCCCGCTGTTATACACGTTCCATTTCCGGGCAACCGTGTCGATATTCGTGGCCGCCAGGAAACCGTCCATGAAGTACTCCTCGTAATAGATAAACGCCGTCGAGTCCTTGGTCAGCTGGTCGCCCTCCGGGTTGTGTTTGACGATATGCATGTACATCCCTATCGTATCGTTCGAGCAATCGGTACCCCATTGCTGCTCGGCATACCGCGCCACCGAGTCGCGTTCCCAGATGAACGGGGCCGTAGTCACCGCCGCCAGCCGCATCTCGAACACGATCGGCAACTGTGTATATTTAACCCCGTACTCGCCCGCATACCCGGAATTGACGCTCATCGCATAAGCGTACCCCTTGTCGAACGGAATGAAAACCCGGACCGAGTCCCCGACCCGCATCCGCTCGAACGCCTGTCTCAAGCCGTCGCACAACTTGGTCGAAGTCGACGAGTAAGAGACGAAATCGTCGCAATAATGCGTCGTATAGGCAAACTGACCCACCCGGCGCGAGATCGAGTCCACCCGCGTCACGAAGACCGAGCCGTCCAGCGTCTTGCCCGTGTAGTTCAGCGTCAGCCAGCTGTACTCCGGCACCGGTTTGGCCGCATCTTCCGGTCCCCGCTCGATATACTCGATATAGATGTCCTTGTACGGATTGGCATAGGCCGACGGCGCATACTTGGCCACCCAGGCTTCGAACGACTGGCGCGCCAGCCCGTTGCCGATCTCCCCAGCCTCTCTGGCGCACGACCAGCTTCCCAAGGCCACTGCCGCGGCGATCGCCGACAGGTACATCCTCTTTATCCCACGCATAATATCTTCAATTTTCCGAAAAAAGTTCGATTTCCCGGCCGCCGTTCATTAACATTAGACTTCGGCGCCCGGCACCCCGCAAAGATAGCGTTTTTTCCGATACGGCAAAGGCTGCGGCCGTGATGCTGAACTCTTCGCCTAATTAGTGCTTTGAGCAAGTGGCTTCTCATGCTTTGTGTATTCAGCGAGCGGGGTGGGTTATAAAGCAGGGGTGCCGGCGTCATGGACGCCGGCACCCCTGCCGTTGACAGACGGATGTCCCCCGCCGGTTAAGCGAAAGCGATCTGCTTTTCGTCGATGAGCTTGCGCAAGTTAATCAGCGCGTAGCGCATGCGTCCCAGCGCGGTGTTGATGCTGACGCCGGTCTGCTGGGCGATCTCTTTGAAGCTGAGGTCGAAATAGTGGCGCAGCACGACGACTTCCCGCTGCTCTACGGGCAGGTGGTCGATCAGGTTGCGCACGTCCTGCTCGATCTGGTCGTGGATCATCTCCTCCTCGATATTAGGCTCGGCGAGCTTCTTGTTGTTGAGGATGTCGTACCCGGCGTCGTCGCTGGTGATGTGGGCGGGTTTCTTGCCGCCGCGGAAGTGGTCGATCACCTGGTTGTGCGCGATGCGCAGCACCCACGAGATGAATTTTCCGTTCTCGGCGTATCGTCCGGCCCGAAGGCTGTTGATGACTTTGATGAAGGTCTCCTGAAAGAGGTCGTCAGCGGTCTGCTGGTTCTTGACCAGCATAAGTATATAGTTATATACTTTTTTCCGGTGGCGTTCGATAAGGGTGGTGATCGCAGATTCATCGCCTCCAATGAAGGACTTGAGCAACAGTTGGTCGTTGTCGCTTCTGATTTCTTTGTTCATTGCGTCTACTCTCCTTTGGTTTATTGGTTTATGAGTAGATGTGGATCTATAGGCGGTGTCTCTTTTTGATGTTTCTGGATTGGCGCAAGATACTATTTTTTTTGGATCCTGCAAAACCGGAACATTTTTTCCGGGCGTTAACGTTTCGTCTCCGGGTTTTATTTTGCAATAAGTATGCCAAAAAAAGACGGCCTGACTTTTTGTCAGGCCGTCCGTGCAATATATGGGTCGTTTTATTCGTTGCCGCCGTCGGCGTCGTCGCCCAGCAGGTCGGATACGAGGATGCGACCGCAGTATTCGCAGACGATGACTTTCTTGCTCATGCGGATGTCGAGCTGCCGCTGCGGCGGGATGCGGTTGAAACAGCCTCCGCAGGCGTCGCGTTTGACGGTCACCACGGCCAGCCCGTTCCGCACGTTCTTGCGGATGCGGTCGTAGGCCGACAAGAGGCGCTCGTCGATCTTGGCTCGCGCATTTTCGGCCTGCACCTGCAAGTCTGCCAGCTCTTTGGCAGTGTCGGCTTCGATGCCTGCCAATTCGGCACGTTTGGCTTCGAGGTCGATCTTACGGTCTTCGAGCAGCTCTTTGGTGTCCTCGATCTGCTTTTTACGGGTCTTGATCTCGGCGTTGAACTCTTTGATACGTTTCTCGGCCAGCTCGATTTCGAGCTTCTGGTATTCGATCTCTTTGGAGAGGGAGTCGAATTCGCGGTTGTTACGGACGTCGTCCTGCTGGGCTTCGTATTTCTTGATGAGGGCTTTGGCCTGCTCGATCTCTTCTTTCTTGGCTTTCACCTCTTTGGTCAGCTCGTCGGCCTGGGCGGTGTAGCCGGTGATCCGGGTCTCCAGTCCGCTGATGATGTCCTCGAGGTCCTGCACTTCGAAGGGCAGCTCGCCTTTGATGTGGTTGATGCTGTCCATTTTGGAGTCGATCTGCTGCAGGCCGTAGAGGACGCTGATCTTCTCTTCGGTGGAGAGGTCTTCCTGGGCGGTGGTTTTGCTTTTGGTTGCCATGTATGTGTATCTCTTTGTATTACTTGCGTTTAGCGGAGGCCGGTCAGGTAGCTGACGGCGTTCGAGGGCATGGCTGCCCGGCGAACGGCAAAATTAGGGATTTTTTTTGATATGAGTTCATAAAAAACGTCCAACAGTTGCTGTTCGGTCTCGAAATGGCCGCCGTCGGCCAGCGTGATACGCCCCTCGCCGCGCTGGAAGTCGTGGTATTTGAGGTCGGCGGTCAGGTAAACCTGCGCCTCCGCCGCTATGGCCGCCGGTATAAACTCGGCGCCGCTCCCCCCGCAAAGGGCCACCCTTTGCACGGTATCGGTCGCGATCCCGCTGTGCCGCAAACAGGGCAGGCCCAGCGTGAAGGCGATATGTTTTAAAAATTCCGCCGTCGGCACGGCTTCCGGCAGGTTCCCCACGCACCCCAGCCCGGCGCCCCGGTAGGGCAATTCCAGCGGAATAATATCGTATGCCGGTTCTTCGTAAGGGTGGGCTTTGCAAAGCGCGGCCAACACGTTGGCCAATAGGTATTTTGGCACCACGGTCTCGGTGCGTATCTCCGGCTCGCGGTGCAGCTCGCCGACATTTCCGACGAAGGGGTGGCAGGCGTCCGAAACCGCCCGGAAGGTGCCGAAGCCATCACTATTGTATGTACACGAGTCGTAATTCCCGATCTGCCCGGCCCCGGCTTCCACCACGGCACGGCGCACGTCGTCGGCCTGCGCTCCGGGCGTGTAAAAAACGAGCTTGACCAGGTCGCCTTCGCGGGGGATAAGCACCTTTATATCGGTAAGCCCCAGCATCCCGGCCAGCCGGAAGTTGACGCCGCCGGGAGCGGAGTCCATATTGGTGTGCGCGGAGTATATGCTCACGCCATGGCGGATGGCATTGGCGACGATGCGTTCCTGGGATGTTGCCCCGGTAATATGTTTCACTCCTTTGAACAGGAGGGGGTGATGGCTGATAATAAGGTTGAACCCATCCCTCACAGCCTCCCCGACGGCGGCTTCGGTGACGTCCAGGGTCAGCAAGGCGCCGGTGCACTCGGCAGTGTTCGGGTCCGTCGGGCATACCTGCCAGCCGGAGTTGTCCCAGCTCTCCTGCCACGCGCACGGCGCGGCGGCTTCGAGGGGGGCGATGATGTCGTTGAGGGTGGGCATAATGTCGGTGTTTTGGTGGGCGGCGAAGCGCGTCAGCGCGGAGCCGCAGTAAGACGATGAGCGAGAAGCGACTCTCCAGAGTCGCCGGATTTCCGCGTCAGCGGACAGGCCGGAGCTACCCCCGGCGAAGGCCCGCAACATCGCTTCGCTCGTTGGGCCTCGCTAGCTCCGGCCTGAAAAGTCCCGATGTCAATGGCGGGCCTGCCGCCAAACGGTGCAAGGGGTAATTACAGCCGATAAAACAGGCAACGCCTGCGCTTCGGGACGCAGAGCCCGAATCGAAATTATAAGTCGAACAGGGTCGGTTCTATATAACGCGGTTTGGGCTCCTCTTGTTGCATGGCTTCCGCCTCGCTCTGCTCCCGGTGTTGTTCAAGGGCCTCCTCGACGGTGACGGACTCAGCAGCCGGTACGGCATCGTTGATCGCTTCGGCCAGCGCTTGGGTCCGGACCACGATCTCGGTGTCGGAATTTTCGGCCCCCAGCTCGGACTTGATCTCCAGCAAAGCGGCGCGGATGCGACCCAGGTGCTCCAGGATCTGCACGTCGCGCCTCAGGACGTTCTTGTTGTCTTTGATATACTTCTCGGCGCCGGCCAGGGTCATCCCTTTCTCCTTGACCAGGTGGTAGATAAGTTTGAGGTTCTCGACGTCCTCCGGAGTGAAAAGGCGGTTGCCTTTGGCGTTCTTGCGGGGCTTGAGCACGTCGAAACGCTTCTCCCAGAAGCGGATCAGGGAGGGGTTCACGTCGAACATCTCGGACACTTCGCCCATGCTGAAGAACATCTTCCGGGAGGGCTTTTTCTCATCTGCCATACGGTTGCCGGGTTTGCGGTTTCGGTCTGCCAAGATAGTGATTTTTTCCGTATCTTTGCCTGCCGAAATGCAAAAGACGATCACCATAAAGGGGACTGTGCTCGCGGGCAGGCAGTTGGGGCGGACGTTGGGTTTCCCGACGGCCAACGTGCACCTGCCGCTGGCCCGCTGCCGGGCGGAACAGATGGGCGGGGTGTGGCTGGCGCGGATTATTCTGGAGGATACCGGCGAGCGGTACTGGGGACTGGTGAATGTGGGGGTGCGGCCGACGGTCGAGGATGCGGGCTCCTGCAAGGCCGAGGCGTGGCTGCTGGATTTCAGCGGCGACCTTTACGGGAGGGATATTTCCATCGAATTGCTCCGTTTCATGCGACCGGAGGAGAAATTCGCGTCGCTCGGCGAATTGCGCGGGGCGATGGAGGGGGACAGGCAAAATGCACTTAATATCATAGCAAGCGATGAGTTTACCTTATAAAGTGGCCGATATGGCGCTGGCGGACTGGGGCCGCAAGGAGATCGAGGTGTCGGAACACGAGATGCCGGGGCTGATGGCCCTGCGGGAGAAATACGGGGCGGAGAAACCGCTGCGGGGGGCGCGGATCATGGGTTCGCTGCACATGACGATCCAGACGGCGGTGCTGATCGAAACGCTGGTGGAGTTGGGTGCGGAGGTGCGGTGGTGTTCGTGCAATATCTTTTCGACGCAGGACCATGCGGCGGCGGCGGTCGCGGCGGCCGGGGTTCCGGTGTTTGCGTGGAAGGGGGAGTCGCTGGAGGAGTACTGGTGGTGCACGCAGCAGGCGCTGAGCTTTCCGGGGAATAAAGGGCCGCACCTGATCGTGGACGACGGGGGGGACGCCACCCTGTTAATACATAAGGGGTATGCGGCGGAGAATGACGCTTCGGTGCTCGATAAGGCGGCTTCGAACCATGAGGAGCAGGTGATCCTGAACCTATTGAAAGAGACTTTGCAGGCGGAGCCGGGCAAGTGGCATGCGATGGTGGAGGAGCTGCGGGGGGTATCGGAGGAGACTACGACGGGGGTGCACAGGCTGTACCAGATGATGGAGCGGGGGGAGTTGCTTTTTCCGGCCATCAATGTGAACGATTCGGTCACGAAGTCGAAGTTTGACAACCTCTACGGCTGCCGGGAGTCGCTGGCGGACGGCATCAAGCGGGCCACGGACGTGATGATCGCGGGCAAGGTGGCGGTGGTCTGCGGCTACGGGGACGTGGGCAAGGGGTGTGCGGCTTCGATGCGCCACTACGGGGCGCGGGTGATCGTCACGGAGATCGACCCGATCTGCGCGTTGCAGGCGGCGATGGAGGGGTTCGAGGTCAAGACGGTGGAGGATGCTTTGCCGGAGGGGAATATCTATGTCACGACCACGGGCAACCGGGATATTATCACGTTGGAGCATATGCGGGGGATGCGCGACCAGGCGATCGTCTGCAACATCGGTCATTTCGACAACGAGATCCAGATGGACCGGCTGAATGGTTTTGCGGGGGCGACCCGCACGGAGATCAAGCCGCAGGTTGACAAGTACACGTTCTCGGACGATGGGCACTCTATTTTTATACTGGCCGAAGGGCGGCTGGTGAACTTAGGCTGTGCGACGGGCCATCCGTCGTTCGTGATGAGCAATTCGTTCACGAACCAGACGCTGGCGCAGCTGGAGCTGTGGCGGAAGGATTACGAGGTGGGGGTTTACCGGCTGCCTAAGCACTTGGACGAGGAGGTGGCGCGGTTGCACCTGGAGCGGATCGGCGTGCGCCTGACGCAGCTCACGCCCCAGCAGGCGGAGTATATCGGGGTGCCGGTCGAAGGGCCGTACAAGGCGGATTTCTACCGGTACTAACGGTTCGTCGTTTTTATTTTCGGAAGCCTTCCCTTTCCATTGCAGGAAACGGAAGGCTTTTTTGCGGCCCTAAACTAACGCATCGGGCCGCAGCGGTTTCATTCAGGCGGTTTGCCGGGGAAGAGAAATAGGGTTTTGAGCGATTAGCGCGACTCGTCGGGCTGCCACCAAGCAGTACATAGGGCAGTTACAGCCCTTATGCGCCTCCGCTTTCTCCGGCCGAATCGATTTAGTTCCGCGTCAGCGGCGTCGCGCCCCAAGGGGGGCGTGGGCGCGACGAAAACGAGTGAGCGAGTAGCGCGACACGCCAGGATCGCCGGGTCTACCGCCAAGCAGTACATAGGGCAGTTACAGCCCTGCCGGTGTGCCCGCGGCACCGGCGGCCCGGAAACGAAAGAGCAAGTATAGCGTTCCGTTTGGAACGCCGACCCTGCGCGCTGGCGCCCATTGGGTCTATGCAAACCCTGATAGAAGCCCCAACGGGGCCGCCACCCCCGGAGCGCGCAGGCCGAACCCGAAAGAGCGAGTAGCTGAGTCCTTTTGCGCGATGCTTGAGCATCGCCGGGCCGCCCCGTGGGGGGCGCGGGCGGCCCGGAGCCACCCCGGGCGCCGGGCCGCAAAGCGTCCCTCGCTGGCTCCGAACCGAAAAAGAGCAAGAAAAAAGGCCTCGCGCCAGCGGACGGGCTGCATTCTCTCCCCGTCGATAGCCTTTCCTTATTTCGGCCCGGAGCCAGCGGAAGCAAAACGAGCATCGCGAGTTGCAGCCCTCCGCCGGGGGTGGCTCCGGGCTGGCATAGGGAGATTGACGGAAATGAAAAAAGGCCCCGCGAGGCCTGATTGATGTTTGCCGGTAGTTGTCGGTCGCGCGTGACGCGGAATGTTGCGGCGAGCTGCCCTGAGGCAGTGGTTCTGTCATTCCGCTCCGCGGCAAACAACAAAAGCACGGGGCCAAAAGATGGCCCCGTGCACGGTCAAAGTTTATGATCGCCCAAACCCCGGCCTGCGGATGACCGTTCTTTTTTAGCGGAACCGCCTCCACCCCTAACAAGGCGGAAACCGCGCCGCAGGAGCCCTCGATCTATAAAAAAAGCGTGGAGCCAAATCTTCTCCCTCTCGTAGGCCTTGGACAGCCCCATCCTGAAAGAAGCAGGCTCCATGCCAGTATGTGAAAATACAAGCATGGAGTGCTTCTAATCTCAGGATGTGTAAAGTGTCCAAGTTTACGAGTGAGATTAAAAGTATGTCAAAACAAAATCGCCGCCACGATTATATTGCAAATATAGATAATTCTCTTAATAAAACAAAACCGGGCGAAAATTTCGTCCGGTTTTGCCATATTCCGTCTGTAAATACCTACTTCTTCTGCCCGCCGGAGGTGGCCCGGCGGATCAGGAAGTTCTTGAAGTCCTCGTCGGCCACGAATACCTTAGCGGCGGTCGCGGCGGGCAGCACCTGTCGGAACTTGACGATGTAATCGGCGGTCACTTTCCGCTCGGCGTCCATCACGCCCAGCAACTCCTTGAGCTGCTGCTCGCCGGCCTTGCCGTCGCGGATGACTTTGTAGAGGTCGCGCCGCTTCTTGCCCACTTCGCGCCGGGCGTCCCAGTACTGGTTGTAAACGGGCCAGAATTTCTGCGACTGCTCAGGACTGAGCTGCAAGGCGTCGGTGAAGAAGGCGATCTTCATGTTGCGGATCTCCTCGCCGTGGCCGGGCTTCCCCTGCGGCCCCTCCGGCCCGTCGGGCGGCGAGGCGAGTGCGCTCCCGAAGGAGAATGCCGCGAGGGCGGCGATCAGGGCCAGGGCCCGGATGTTCCGGATGCTCCGGAGAAGGTGTCGTTTCATGGTCTTATGGTGCATAGGTCAATAATTACCAGTCGGTTTCGCTGCCGGTCAGGGCGGCCAGCAGGTCGGCCCCGCCGTAGCCGTAGGTGTCGAGGTATTCGGTCACGGCCTCGGCGAAGAGGGCCTGATCCTGCGCCTGGGCTTCGGGATCGGCTGCGACGTACTCGTCGAGCTCTTCGAGATCTTCGGAATAGAGGTGGTAGGCGAGGAACATCTCGGCGGTCTCCTCCTGCATGGCGAGCTGTTCGCGCTGCCGGGCTTTGTAGCCGGTGAAGTAGAACCCGGTGACGGCCAGCAGCACGAGGCATCCGAAGGCGGCGGAAAGTCCGGCGACGCCTTTGATCCGCTGCCACAGGCCGGGCGCGGGAGCCGCGCCGCCCTCTACGGCGAGGTCTTCGGCCACGCGCTCGCGCAGGCTGCTCCGCAGGTCAGCGAAGTAACCGTCGGGCACGCGGTAGGGGTTGCTGTGTCTAAGGTCTTTGGGTGTGTTCATGGCTGGCCTCCTCTCTGTTCGGCTTTCTTTGCCTGTTTGATGCGCGGGGAGCGAAATGGTTTAACGGGGATGAACTTTTTTTCGGATTTTCCGGGCCGTTCGGTGCGGGATGTCTCTTTTTCCGCCGAATGCGCTCCGGGGGCAGCGGAGCCTGCACGGCCGTTGGCCGTCTTATTGGCCTGCCGACCGAGATATACGCCGCCTTATGGCGGGCCTCCTGTGGGGAGGTGGGCTGTTTATTTCCGGGCGCAGCCTGCGGAGAAACTGCAACGCAGTTGCGGGCCTCCGCCGGGGGAGGCTGCGGCCCGCACGACCCTGACGGGTCGCAGGTGAGCAAAAAAAGTTTCCGCGTCAGCGGCGGCTTCCAGATCGAAAACCGAGAACCGGTTTTCCGCGTTAGCGGGCGGGCCGACGTGTTTTCGGGTCGAAGCCTGCGCGGCCGTTGGCCGTTTTATTGGCCTGCCAACCGAGATATACACCGCCTTATGGCGGACCTCCGCTATTGGCGAAGTAAACTCCCGGATCGAGTGCCGAACGGCACCGGCCCGACCGCTACGCGGCTTAGACCGGGAACGGCTCTGAGCTGCGCGCCTTGAAGGTTGTTGGGAACGATAAAGCGAATAGCGCGCTCGCCAGCGTCGCCGGCACGGGAATTTATTTTGCAGTGGAACCATCGCCGCTACCGGCTGCGGCATCGTTGGCATCGTCATCGGCCAAGGAGGAGAAGTCGGCGCCGGAGACGTCGCGGCGCACCCATTGCTCGACTTTGGCGGCGGCGTGGTGGTAGGATGCTTTCAAGGCCCCGACGGAGGTGTCGAGCACGGCGGACATCTGTTCGTAGGGCATCTCGTCCCAATAGCGGAGGGTGAAGACGGCCCTTTGTTTGGCGGGAAGACGGCCGACGGCGCGGGCCAGCGCCTTTTCGATGGCGTCGCCGTCGAAAAGGCCTTCGCTGCCGACGATGCGGTCAAAACCGCTCCCGTCGTCGAGCGAGGCGAACAGGGAGGAGCGGCGGCTGCGGATCAGGCTGAGGGATTCGTTGACGGCGATCCGGTAGAGCCAGGTGAACAGCCCGGACTCGCCGCGGAACGATGCGGCGGAGCTCCACACTTTCAAGAATACGTTCTGCACGACGTCGTCGGCGTCGTGGTGGCTGACGACGATTTTGCGGACGGTCCAGTAGATGCGCTGGCTGTACCGGTCGACGAGCTGCACGAAAGCGGCTTCGCGCTCCCCCGAATCGGGGGCGCGAAGCCGTTCGATAAGCTGTATGTCGTCTGTCTGGGGCATCTTTACAGTTTGTTTCAGCCGTGCTGTGGCAGGCGGGGAAAGATCGAGGACGGGCTGCTTACAGCCCTGAGGGGGTGGCTGCGGCACCTGCGTCCGGGGTGGCTGCGGCGTGATCCACTGCCGCGCAGGCGTTGCCTGTCTTACCGGCTGGAACTACCCTATTCGGGCCGCCCACGCCCCCCTCGGGGCGACCCGCCGCTGCCGCGGGAACCAAGCTATTCGCTCTCTCGTATTCGGCCTCGCGCCGTCTCAGCTTTTCGCTCTTCTGTGTTCGGGCTGCCGCCACCGGGCGAAGCGGCAAAGCCGCTTGGCGGCAGGCCCGGCGACTCTGGCGAGTCGCGCTTTTCGCTTATCGTCTTACCGCGGCTTCGGGCTCACGCCCTCAGCCGCCACAAACTCGGAAACCGAACCCTCCCCTACTTTTTCCGTTCCATGGCCCGGCGGGCAGCGGCCACTACATCCGGAGCGTCGAGGTGGAATTTCACCAACAATTCGGCCGGAGTGCCACTCTCGCCGAACTTGTCGTCCACGGCGACGTACTCCTGCGGCGCCGGACTGTTCCGCGCCAGAAGCTGCGCCACGCTGTCCCCCAGCCCGCCGTTCATCATATGCTCCTCACAGGTCACCACGCACCCGGTCTTACGAACCGACGCGATAATAGCCTCATCGTCCAACGGCTTGATGGTGTGGATATTGAGCAAATCGACGCTTACGCCTTCTTTTTCCAGTATCTCGGCGGCCTGGATGGCGCGCCACATCAAATGGCCGGTAGCGAGGATCGTCACATCGCCGCCTTCGCTCCACCGCACGGCCTTGCCGATCACGAACGGCTCGTCCTCAGGGGTATAGATCGGCTCCACGGGCCGACCGAAACGCAAATAGACCGGCCCTTTATGCGCTGCGGCGGCGAGGGTGGCGGCTTTGGTCTGGTTGTAGTCGCAGGGGTTGATGACCACCATATTGGGCAGCATCTTCATCAGCCCGATGTCTTCCATAATCTGATGGGTGGCGCCGTCCTCGCCCAGGGTCAGCCCGGCGTGCGAGGCGGCGATCTTCACGTTCGTGTCGGAATAGGCGACGCTCTGCCGGATCTGGTCGTAAACTCTTCCGGTGGCGAACGCGGCGAAGGTGCTCACGAAGGGCACTTTCCCGCCCAAAGCCAACCCGGCCCCGACGCTGATCATATTGGCCTCGGCGATGCCGGCCTGGAAAAAGCGATCGGGGTGCTCTTTAATAAAGGTGCCGAGCTTGAGCGAGCCGACGAGGTCGGCGCACAGCGCCACGACGTCGGGATTCGTGCGCCCCAGTTCGGTCATGGCGTCGCCGAACCCGGAGCGGGTGTCTTTCTTTCCTGTGATGGTATAGTGTCTCATGGGTGATCTGTTTCTGTATGGTGTTTTTGGGACGCTTGTTTTATCAGGCTGCGCCGCGGCCGCGATACAACTGGTAATCGTACGGTTAATTATTCGGCTCGGAGCCTACGCGGGCAAAGCGAGCATTGCGAGGTGCGGCCCTGCGCCGGGGGAGGCTCCGGGCCGGCCGCTGTCGCGGGAACCCGATGAGTGTATTTAACCGTACCGTAATCGGTACCGGTCGGACTACATGCTAATAGTCGCCCAACTCGGTTTCCGGCAGCTGCGCGAGGGCCTGCCCGGCCTGCTCGGCGCTGGGGGCCTTGCCGTGCCATTCGTTGGTGCCGGCCATAAAGTCCACGCCCTGTCCCATAACGGTCTTGGCGAGGATGACCACCGGTTTGCCGTGCCCGCAGGCGTCATTCTTGGCGTAGCGCAGGGTGTCGACGATGTTCTGCATGTCGTGCCCGTCCATGTCGAGGACAATCCACCCGAAGGCTTCCCACTTGGCGCGCAGCTGCTTGTGGCAGCCCATGCCCATGACGGCGTCGCAGGAGCCGTCGATCTGCTGGCCGTTCATATCGACGATGCCGACGAGGTTATCGACGCCTCTGGCGGCGGCGAACATGGCGGCTTCCCAGATCTGGCCCTCCTCCAGCTCACCGTCACCCATCATCACGAAAACGCGATGGTCGGTATCACCCCCCAACCGTTTGGCCAGAGCGTTCCCGACAGCGACGGACAAGCCTTGTCCGAGCGATCCCGATGCGACGCGGACGCCGGGTAGCCCTTTGGCAGGCGTTGGGTGTCCCTGAACGCGGGCGCCGATGCGGCGGAATTCACCGAGTTCGGCTATCGGGAAGTACCCGCGCCGGGCAAGCACGCTGTAAAAGAGGGGCGAGATATGCCCGTTGGAGAGGTAGAATAGATCTTCGCCGATGCCGTGGTCGCCGCTGGGGTCGAAGTGCGCGATGCGCTCCTGCGGAATGTCCATGACGTCGAAGTAGAGTGCGGTGAGCACGTCTGCGGCGCCGAGCGAGCCGCCGGGATGTCCCGATGCGGCGGAGGCGACCATCCGGACGATGTCCCGGCGGACTTGTGCGGCGATGGTCTCCAGTTGTTTGATCTCTGCCATTGTTCTGTTAAGTGTGTATCTGGTCTTTTACGGTTAATTCTGTATGTCTTATTCGTCCTCGGGCGCGCCCCCCTACGGCGTTCGCTGCGCTCCGAGGCCGGCGATGCTGCGCATCGCTTATATCTTATATCTTCTCGGTCAGCTTCTGCACAACGCGGAAGTGGTTGAAAAATTCCTTGGCGAACACGCGGATCACGGTATAAGCCGGTATGGCGAACAGCATCCCCAGCACGCCGGCGATATACCCGGCCATCAGGATCACTATAAATATCTCCAGCGGGTGCGCCTTCACGGAGCTGGAGTAGATATAGGGCTGCAATATAATGTTGTCGATCAGCTGGAAGATGATGAACACGACGATCATCTGGAACAGGACGCTGCCCATCGGGACGCCGGGCACGGGGCTGAGCATGGCGATGACGCACCCGGCCAGGGCGCCGATCAGCGGCCCGATGTAGGGGATCACGTTCAGCACGGCGGAGATCACCCCGATCACCAGGGCGGTGTTGAATTCGAGGCCGATCAGGTAGAGCGGCAGGGTGATGCACACGAGTTTGACGAACATCTCGATGCAGATGCCGATAAAGTACCGGATCAGCAGGGTGGTGGCGGAGTCGAGCGCGCGCTTGATGTTGGCTTCGTATTTGGAGGGGAAGAGGATCACGACGCCTTCGAAGAAGAGCCGGTCGTCTTTGAGGAAGAAGTAGGTGATGAAGCTGACGGAGAAGACGGCGATCACCAGGTCGACGATCCACCCGGTCACGGAGGCGAGGGAGCTGCCGATATTGGCGGCGGCGAACAGGGGCCCTACCTGGGTGTGGATGTATTCGCGGATGGAGAAGTTGTTGTCGGGCAGGAAGTTGTTGATGTACTCCTCGACGCGGGAGATGGGGTCGGACAGGGCGGCGGTGAGTTGGTCGATGTTGAAGGAGGAGAGCTGGTCGATTTTGTCGATCACCACGGGCACGAGGGTCACGGCCAGCACGTAGATGACCACGAGCATCACCGCGAGGGTCACCATGGCGGCAAGCCACTGGGGAACGGCCCACGAGCGGATCCGGATGCGGCGCAGCAGGGTCACCAGGGGTTTCCCCATCAGAGAAAGGACGGCGGCGACCAGGATATAGAACACGATGGCCTGGAAGTACCAGACAAGGTATCCGGCGACCAAAAGGCCTGCGCCGGCTGCGATCCATCGGTATATGGGACTCATCTTTTCCCTGCGGGGTTGTGTTTTCGTTCTATCTCGACCGGCCTTTTCGGTAAAAGGCGGTTCCGTCCATTCTTCCGGCCCGGCGCTGGGCATTGTCGATGTTCCGCGCCGGTCACGGAGGCTTTACTCTACCGGGTGGCAGCAAATAAACTGAAAACCGACCGGGGCTTTCTTACGGCAGTTACAGCCCGGTCGGAGTGCCCGCGGCAGGGCGGTAACTACCCTATATATATTGTTTGGCGGCTGGCCCGGCGACCCGCACGAGTCGCGCTATTTCGCTCTCTCGGCCTCGCGCCGCCCCCCCGGCAGCTGCGCTGCCCGGCGCTGAGGCCGCCGCTGACGCGGGTACTTTGCAGTCTTAGGCGACCGTGAGGTCGCACAGGCGTGGCCTGTCTTAATGGTCTGCCACTACCCGATTCGAACCGCCCTGCCCCCCTTGCGGCGGCCCGGCCATTCTGAAGAATGGCGCAAAAGAGATCAGCTATTCGCTCGCTCAGGTTCGGACTGCCGCCACCGGGCCAAGCCGCCAAGCGGCTTGGCGGCGGGCCCGGCGACTCTGGCGAGTCGCGCTGTCCGCTCGTTCGTTTTCGTCGCGCCCACCCCCCCCACGGGGCGCGAAGCCGCTAACGCGGGAAACCAACCATTGGTTTCTTTGTTTCGGACAAAACTATTCGTTCCCGTATATTCGTCCGACGGTGCCTTCGGGCATGCCGAAAAGGCTGTAACTACCCGAACCACCCCGAAGCGTCAAAGACGCTTGCGAGTCGCGCAACCGCCCTACTCCTTCCGCCCAGGCCCTCCCTGCGGCATCCGCGCCAGCAGGGTCCGCATGCCGGTGGTCTTCTCGCCCATCTCCACGCACACCTCGCTCCCCAACGGCAGGAACACGTCCACGCGCGAGCCGAACTTGATGAAGCCGCACTCGCGCCCCCGCTCCGCCTCCAACCCGTCGTGGGAGTAGCTGACGATCCGCCGCGCCACGAACCCGGCGATCTGACGGAACAATACCTTATGCCCGGCCCCCGTCCTGACCACGGTGGTGGTCCGCTCATTGTCGGTAGACGACTTGGGGTGCCACGCCACGAGGAACCGCCCGTTGTGGTGGCGGAAATACTCCACCATCCCCGACACCGGGTACCAGTTGATATGGATGTTCCAGATGGACATGAAGATGGAGACCTGTATCCGCTTCTCGGACAGGATCTCGTCCTCATACACCTCTTCGATGGCCACTACGGTGCCGTCGGCCGGGGCCAACACGGCATACGGGTCGTCACCCAGATCCGCCGGCACGCTGCGCACGGGAACCCGGAAGAACCGGCACACGAAAAGCACTTTCAGCAGCACGGCCGCCACTATGGCGATGCTCAGCCACAAGGGCAGGAAACGTACGGCGGCCACGGCGGCCACTATGGCGATGAGTGCACTGGTTGCGATGATCCGGCGTCCTTCCCGGTGTAGATATCTGCGCATCTGTGTCGTTTATGTCGTTCTTTCGTTGGTTCGGTATTCGTTCGCCCTTCCGCGCACGGCGCACCCGCGGCCGAGGTGCGGTTTATCCTAACAGTCCGGTCAGCAGGATGCAGCCCCACGCCACAGGCACGGCCAGCAGCAAGGCGTCGAAGCGGTCAAGCATGCCGCCGTGGCCCGGAATGATACACCCGGAATCCTTGACGCCGACGCTCCGCTTGAATTTCGATTCGAGGAGGTCGCCGCCGGTCGCGGCCAGCCCCACGGCGATCCCGAACCCGGCCCATTTCAACTTCAAGAGCAGTCCGCTCTCGTATCCGGCCGCGCCGAAGATCACGCGCTGGTCGCCGTACACCGGACTGATGTCCGGATTCCAGTACAAGGCGTACCACACCAGAGCAGTCCCCACGGCGAACAGCAGCCCCCCCGCAAACCCCTCCCACGTCTTCTTGGGCGAGATAACGGGGGCCATCTTATGCCGCCCGACGGTGCTCCCCACCAGATAGGCCCCGGTGTCGGACATCCACACGACGGTCATCAACGTGACCACCATCATCGGATCCATCAGCTGGATCAGCACGACGGCCTGCGCGATATACAACGTCCCGAAAACCGCCCACGCCGCTTTGCCGGAGACGGCATGCCGCCGCAGCAGACGCCAGTATTCCCACACGGTCAGCACCCCCACCGCCGACCACAGGAGATAGAAAGTCCACCCCGGCACCCCCGTGGCGGGGTCGTACCACGCCAGGGTCATCCCCACCATCACCAGCACCAGCACGATGCCGCTCAAGGCGCGTATAAGCAGTGATTTCGCTTTCATGGTCATTCTATTCCGGCCGGTTTTGAAGGTCGCCGCCGTCCGCGGTCTGCCGGGTCTCGTCCACGGCGTCGGGCAGCGTAGCCACGCGTTCGCCCTTCCCTTCTTCATCGTCCGCAGCGCCGGGGTTCACCGAGTCCAGCGGGTTCCGGGCCCCGGCCTGCCGTTTGCCGAATATCCGTTCGAGGTCTTCGGTGAAGATCACTTCCCGCTCCAACAGCAATTCTGCCAATTTCCGCAGCCCCTCCCGATTCTCGGCGAGTATCTTCTTGGCCAGCGCGTAGCACTCCTCGATCAAAGCGTTGACCTCTTTGTCGATAAGCTGCGCAGTCTGTTCGCTGTAGGGCTTGCCGATCATCATCTCGCTCTGGCCGGTGCTGTCGTAGAAGCTGCGGTTGCCGACAGCCCCGCTCATCCCGTAATAGGCGACCATGGCATAGGCCTGCTTCGTCGTCCGCTCAAGGTCGTTCAGCGCCCCCGACGATATTTCGCCGAAGGTCAGCTCCTCGGACGCACGCCCCCCCAACAGGGCCGCCATCTCGTGGATCATCTGCTCGCGGGTGGTGATCTGCCGCTCGTCCGGCAGGTACCACGCCGCCCCAAGTGCCCTGCCTCGCGGAATGATGGTCACTTTCAGAAGCGGGTTGGCCCACTTGAGCATCCAGCTGACCGTGGCGTGCCCCGCCTCATGGAAAGCGATGGTGCGTTTCTCCACGTCGGTGATGATCTTGTTTTTGCGCTCCAGTCCGCCTACGATCCGGTCTACGGCGTCCATAAAGTCCTGCCGTTCGACCTGGTTCTTGTTCTTGCGGGCGGCGATCAGGGCCGCCTCGTTGCAGACGTTCGCGATGTCGGCCCCGGAGAATCCCGGCGTCTGCCGCGCGAGGAAGTCGGTCTTGAGCTTCGGGTCGAGCTTCAGCTTCTTGAGGTGCACGGCGAATATCTCGGCCCGCTCCTTGACGTCCGGCAGCCCCACTTCGATCTGGCGGTCGAAGCGCCCGGCGCGCAGCAATGCCTTATCCAGAATATCAGCCCGGTTTGTAGCCGCCAAAATAATGACGCCCGCATTGGTGCCGAAGCCGTCCATCTCGGTCAGCAACTGGTTGAGCGTATTTTCCCGCTCGTCGTTGGACGACCACCCGCTGTTCTTCGACCTCGCCCGCCCGATGGCGTCGATCTCGTCGATAAAGACGATGCAGGGCGCTTTCTCCTTGGCCTGCTTGAACAGGTCGCGCACGCGCGACGCCCCCACGCCGACGAACATCTCCACGAAATCGGATCCGCTGATGGAAAAGAACGGCACGTTGGCCTCCCCGGCCACAGCCTTGGCCAGCAAGGTCTTACCGGTGCCCGGAGGCCCCACGAGCAAGGCCCCTTTCGGGATCTTCCCGCCCAGCTCGCTGTATTTCCCGGGGTTGCGCAGGAAGTCGACGACCTCCATGACCTCGACCTTGGCCTCTTCGAGCCCGGCGACGTCCTTGAAGGTGACTTTCTGGTCGTTGTCTTTATCAAACAGCCTGGCTTTGGCCTTCCCGACGCTGAACACGCCGCCCCCGCCTGCACCTCCGCCCCCCGCACCGCCGGACATGCGCCGCATGATGACGATCCAGAAGACGATAATAAGAAGGAAGGGCAAGGCCTGCCAGAACATGGCCATCCACCCGGAGCTTTCGTTCTCGAAGGTCAGGGCGGGCACGTTAACCTTAGGCCCGCTGCGCGGTGCGTCGGAGCCGTACTCGATGCTGTCGCGGGCGGCCTGGTAGTCGGTCTCGAATTTCTCCAGGGAGCCGATGTTGAAGAAAAACTGCGGCCCCTGGTCGGGTATGTATTTATACCGATCCTGGCTCTTATACAGGGAGACGGATTTGGGGTTCAGGTAGACCTGTGCCACCTCTTTGTTGACGACCTGCACTTTCTCGACGTTCCCGCTGGGCAGCAGGGTGTCGCGCAGCACGTCCCAGTCTATCTTGCTCTGCTGGCCGCCCCCGCCGAGGTAGGCCCACCCCAGGATGACGGCTATAATAATGCCCCACATCCAATAGATATTGAATCTGGGGCGCAGGGTATTGCGTTTGTCGTTTGCCATATACGTTGTCGGGTCCCGGAGGGTTCCGGGCGGTCTTTATTGCTGGTGAAGAATGGTTTAGTATTCGCTGGGGTATTCGGTGGCGGGTGCGTCGGCCCAGAGCTCTTCGAGGCGGTAGAAGTCGCGCATCTCGGTCTGGAAGATGTGCACCATCACGTCGCCGTAGTCCATGGCGACCCACAAGGCGTTGTCCAACCCCTGCACGCGCCAGGGCTTTTCATGGAGCTCCCGCACGGTGGCTTCCTCGACGCCGGCCGCGATGGCGCCCACCTGGGTGGTGGACTCGGCGTTGCAGATCACGAAGGTGTCGCAGACGGTCCCGTCCAGGGAGCTCAGGTCGAGGCTTACGATACGGGCGGCTTTCTTGTCCTGCATGGCGCGGACGATGGTGTCGGTCAGGCTTTTGGTTTTATCGTTCATTCAGGGTAAATGGTTCTGGTCTTGGGCGCGGGATGCTTCCCGTGCATTTTAAGGAACAAAGGTAAGTAATTTTATTTTATTTCGGACGGAGGTGAGCGCCTTCTTGACAACGCGCCTCATTTGGATGGCCGAAGCCGGCGTGGACTGGCCTCGTCGGGGCTTTTGTGAGGTTTTGCATAACCCCAAGGAGGCAGGCCTACGCTCGGAGTGGGTTGCCCTTCGGGCTTCCTCCTTGCGCCTCGGCCATTTAGGCGAGCCTAATGGCCACTCGGCTGCAGCGGCGGTTCGGCCTGGGCGGCTCTGCGAACCGCTGCGGGGTTCCCGTGGCAACGGCGGCATGCCCCTGAGGGGGGCGCCCGAAAACGACTGCGCTATGGGATAGCGGGACTGTTTTATCACCGCATTTCGGGATTGATGGCGGCGGGCTGGCCGGGCGAAATGGGAAAGAGGTTGCCGAGGTATTGCAGGTGCTGGGTGCCCACGCCCTGGATGGTGAGCGAGGCGCTTCCGTTGCTGAAGGTCTCGAAGGTCAGGATGTAGCCGCGCTGGTTGTACTGCTCGCGGGCATTGATGACGACCCATCCTTTTTTCTTGCCGGCGGGCAGGCTTTGCAGGTCGATCGAGGGCCGCACGGCGGTGAAGTAGAAGGGGGAGCGGTCGGGGTCGGATACGGTGTTGTAAACGTAGCCGTAGTACGGCAGGCTGCATACGAGGCTGTCGGGGGTGACGGCGACTTCGTAGTAGGTGTTCAGGGTGACGTAGGGCATGCCGGGCAGCTGGGTCACCACGCGGGTGGGCACGAAGAGGAACCGCCGGGCGGTGAGGATCGAATCGACGGTGCGGGCGGTGGTGGCGGCTTCGGCCTCGCGCCGGGCTTTACGTTCCTGGCGGCTGTCATTGCGGGCCTGTACGGTGGTGAGGCTGAGGCCGATGGCCGCCCCAAGCCCCAGGAGGAATAGTTTGGTTTTCATGGCTGGAGGGTTTGTGTAAACGGGTTTGTCCGGTGTCTGACTCTGCACAAATTATGCCACGGGACGGGTGTATCCCGCCTCCGGCGGAATGCTATTATATAACGGATCCGGGCGGCTGAAATTATATATCGGGCGGGCGGCAGGCGGCAAAAAGGGATTCGCGGGCGGCGGGCCTGCCGCTAAGCGCCGAAGGCGCTTGGCCCGGTGGCGACGGCCCGAACACATAAGAACAAAGAGCTTGGTTCCCACGCCAGCAGTGCCGATTCGTAATTATATAGCTGGGGGCGGCCTGCGGAGATTATTCTTTACATGCGTCTTCCGCGGCAGCTGACAGGCCGGAGCTTCCCCCCGCGGAGGCCTGCAATAAGGCGGCTAAAGCGCCTCGATTGCATCCCTTCCGCAAGCTCCGGCCGGGATAAAAAAGACCTTATGTGATTAAGACAACTTAATTTCCGCGGTAGCGGCCGGCCCGGAGGCACCGAGCCTCCGCGAGGGGAGGCTGCGGGCCGCCGCTATCGCGGAAACTATATGGGTACCGAAGATAAAAAGGCCCCGTGCAGGGCCCTAAAACTAAAGACGGTTGGAAAATATTGAACGGGGTCGGAAACCCGCTGCTCTTTGCCGACGCCTAAAAACAGTCCGTCAAGATGCCGGAAAAAACGGCCATCCTATTGCCGGTAGCCGGGGCGGGCGCGGGAACCGGACGCTCCCCTGCCCGATCCGCCGGGCAGCGCCGGTTCGGGCAGGGTGACCTGCGGCCGAACGGTGATCACGGCCCGGTCGCGCTGTCCGGTCATCGGATCGACCGCCTCGACAGTGTTCTCCCCCTGCCTCAACACGGCGTTCTCCCACACGAACCGCCCCAGCCCGTCGTTAGTCCGGAGCCCCAGCGAAACGCCGTTCACGAAAAGCTCGACGTCGTTCTGGTTGGAGAAGACGCGGAGGGTCTGCACCGCCCTGCCCCGCACCTCGCGCCGCTTTTCGGCGATATGCACGAACGGCTCGGCGACGTTCCAGTTGGCCTTATAGAAATAGAAAGCGTCCTTTCGCACGCTGCGGCCGAAGGTGACCAGCCCGTAGTCGGCCACGCCGGGACGCGCCCCCTCGGTGCGGTGGGCGGCACCGTAGTCGAACATAGTCCAGACGAAGGTGCCCCAGAAATTGGGTTTGGAGGCGATCACGCTCCAATAGGTCTCGTGCAGGTAGGTCTGCCACTGCTCAGGATGCCAGGGCCCGGCGAAGTCGGGCCGGTAGAGGCTGTCGGCCCACTGGTAGACGCTGGCCCCGGCGCCGTACTCGCTCACGCCGCTCTTGAGGGTGGGGAACCCTTTGCGCAGGTCGGCGGTCCACCCGGCGAAGTCGCCGGGCTGGCCGGAGGTCCAGCCCATGAACTGGTTGAAGCCGATCAGGTCGGTGACGAAATTCAGGTCGCCGTCCTGGTTGCTGGCGGCGACGGTCAGGCGGCCGCCGCCCTCCTCGCGGGCGATCTTATTAAGCTCGCGCACCAGCGTGAGGGGGTCGTCGCCGCGCTGGATGAGCTGGTCGAAGAGTCCCCACCAAATGATGGACGGATGGTTGTAGAGCTGGTGAATCATCTCGCGCATCTGCTGGCGGGCGTTGACCCAGAATGGATCGCTGTCGTTGAACCCGGTGTCGCGGTACTGCCCGGCTCCGACGAAGGGGATCTCGCTCCAGACGAGGATCCCGGCACGGTCGCAGAGTCCGAGGAAATAGGGGTCGTTGGGGAAGTAGGCGCAGCGCACGGCGTTGACACCCATCTCGCGCATCAGCTCGACGTCGCGCCGGTGGTTCTGGCGGCGGAGCGCGCCTCCGATGCCGTCCCAGTCCTCGACGCGGCAGACGCCTTGTATGCGGAGGGGTTTCCCGTTGAGGCAGAAGCGGTTCTGGTCGTCGACCCCGAACCAGCGCACGCCGAACTCCTGCCGCACGGTGTCGTAGCCGCCGGAGCCGCTGACGCGGGCTTCCATATGGTAGAGGTAGGGGTCTTCGACGCCGTTCCACAGCCGGGGCTGCAGGATGGTGAAGGTGGCCCCCACGTCGCTGCGGCCCTGGTTGTCGAGCTTGACGCGCCGGGTCAGGGAGTCGAGGGCGTTGCCTTCGCCGTCGCGCAGGATGAAGGTAGCCACGGCGGTGGCCCCGCTGCCGCCGCGCACGCCGACGTGGGTATTGATGTCGGCCCTGGCTTCGGACACTTCGGTGGGGGTGACGTACAGCCCGCACGAGCCGTAGTCGTCGAAAGCAATGTGGGTGGCGGGAACGGCGATCAGCTCGACGCTGCGGTAGAGGCCGCCGTAGATGTTGAAGTCGCCGGTCAGGGGGAGCAGGTCGAGGTCGGGGGCGTTATTGACGCGCACCCAGAGGATGTTGCGGCCGCCGAAGGTGATGTGGCGGGTGACCTCCCAAGCGAAGGCGGTGTAGCCGCCGCGGTGCTGGCCGACGTGTTTGCCGTTGACGTAGAGGTCGCAGACGGAGTTGGCGCCGCCGAAGCGCAGGAAGATGCGCCGCCCCTGCCACTCTTCGGGGATCTCGACGGCTTTGAGGTAGCTGCCCAGGCCGCGGTAGTAGTCGGGTTTGCCGCCCAGGGCGTCGGTGTTCCAGGTGTGGGGCAGGTCGACGGCCTGTCCGCCGGCGGACAGGCGCATCTCCCATCCGGGGGTGTAGGTCCACCCGCGGTCGAGGCTGACGCTCAACCGCTGGGCAAGGGCGGCGCCGTAGACGCCGAAAATGCATATCAGGGTAAGAAGTATCTTTTTCATGGCTGCGGTATGTATGTCGTCTGCAAATATAATGAAAGGGGGGCGTAAATCGGAACGATCCGGGCGGCGGGAACGACCCTGACATGATACAGGATGTAAAGATAATATTTCTTCGCGGGTTCCGCCGCGCGGCGCTATGGATGATTTTTCGCTACCTTTACGGCATAAATCCGATCGATTATGACTGTTAAGGAGAGGTTCGCGGGGATCATAGGCTGGTTCTCGGAAAATATGCCGGTGGCGGAAACGGAATTGCACTACCGCACGCCGTACGAGCTGCTGGTGGCGGTGATGCTGTCGGCGCAGTGCACGGACAAGCGGGTGAATATGGTGACCCCGGCGTTGTTCGAGCGGTTCCCGACCCCGCGCCACCTGGCCGACACGACGCCGGACGAGGTGTTCGAGTATGTCCGCTCGGTGTCGTACCCGAATTCTAAGGCGGAGCACCTGGTGGCGATGGCCCGAAGGCTGGAGGAGGTCTACGGGGGACGGGTGCCGGACACGGTGGAGGAGTTGGTGACGCTGCAAGGGGTGGGACGCAAGACGGCCAATGTGATCGTGTCGGTGGCTTACGGAAAGCCGGCGATGGCGGTGGACACGCATGTGTTCCGGGTGGCGGAGCGGATCGGGCTGACGACGGGGTCGAAGAACCCGCTGCAAACGGAACGGGCGCTGGTGGCGCATATTCCGCGGGAGTTGCTGGGAACGGCGCACCACTGGCTGATCCTGCACGGGCGCTATGTCTGCACGGCGCGGGCGCCGAAGTGCGAAACGTGCGGCATTGCGCCGTGGTGCCGTCACCGGCAGCGGGAGCTGAAGAAGGCGGAGGGGAAGAAACAGGCGTGACAAATCCGAAACGGGATTTACCCGATTCCGGCGTAGGACATGCAAGACGGGCCCTTGAAATAGCGCGGCAGGGAAAACCGGATGGTTTTCCCTGCGTGTTGTGTATGTAATCCGTTTTCGTGCCGATGGCGGCGAGACGCGAACGCGTTGCGTTACGCCGCGCGGCTTTGATTCTAATTGAAGCCACCGCGCGGCGGGAAGGTCTCCGTTACAACGGCGGTCTTGCGCCAGCGGCCCTGCGGGCCGCTCCGGGGATGGCGCTGGGCCGAATACGGAAAAATGAATAACCGACCTTCCATTCAAACGACGAACCGTGGAGGCGCAGGCGCTCTGAATCTGGCCGGTGTGAGTAGCTGTTTGCGCAGCCTCGCTCCACGCTCGGCTGTTTAGCCCCGCCGAACGGCAAAGCTGGATTTCCATGTCAATGGCGGGCCTGCCGCCAAGCGCCTTTGGCGCTTCGCTCCCTGGCGGCGGCCCGAACTCTCGGAGAGCGAGTAGCAGGGTTCCCATGTTAATTCGGCGCGCCCGCGACCGGGCCGCCGCTGCCGCGCAGGCGTAGCCTGTTTTATCGGCTGTAACTACCCGATTCGGGCGCCCCTGCTCCCATGAATCCTTAAAAAAACCAGCAAAAGACCCAACGGGTCCGCCCGGCGTTCCTGACGAAACACGCTTTTCGCTCATCGTCTAATCGCGTCAGCGGGCGCACGACCCGAAACTAACTAAAGGATATAAAAAGGCCCCGCGTCAGCGGACGGCCCGGAGCCACCCCCGGCACAGGGCCGCAAAGCGTCCCTCGCTGGCTCCGAACCGAAAAAAGAGGATGAAAAAGGCCCCGTGCGGGGCCATAAAATAAACGCGGGACGGAAAAAGAGGGTCAGCCCGGCCCCTATGCCGACACGCCGAAGTCGCGCAGGGCGTCGTTCAGCGTGGTCTTGCGGTCGGTGGACTCTTTGCGCCGGCCGATGATCAGGGCGCAGGGCACCTGATACTCCCCGGCGGGAAAATGCTTGGTGTAGGAGCCGGGGATCACCACCGAACGCGGCGGCACGTACCCTTTATACTGGACGGGGTCGGCGGCGGTCACGTCGATGATCTTGGTCGACCCGGTGATCACGACGTTGGCCCCCAGCACGGCCTCGGCGCCGATATGCGCCCCTTCGACGATGATGCACCGGGAGCCGATAAAGCAGTGGTCTTCGATAATCACGGGCGCGGCCTGTACCGGCTCCAGCACGCCGCCGATGCCCACGCCGCCGGACAGATGGACGCTCTTGCCGATCTGGGCGCACGACCCGACGGTGGCCCACGTATCGACCATCGTGCCCGAATCCACATAGGCCCCGATATTGACGTATGAGGGCATCATAATGACGCCGGGCGCCAAGTAAGATCCGTACCGGGCCACGCCGTTGGGCACCACGCGCACGCCCAGCGATTCGAAGTCCTGCTTGGTCTCCATCTTGTCGAAAAATTCGATGTCGCCGCTGCTCATTTTCCGCATTTTCTGGATGGGGAAGTAGAGAATGACGGCTTTCTTGACCCATTCGTTGACCTGCCACGTGCCGTCGCCGAGGGGTTGGGCGGTGCGCAGTTTCCCTTTGTCGAGGAGTTCGATGACCTGCCGGATGGCCTCCTGCGAGTCGGGGCGATCGAGCAGGCCGCGGTCATCCCAGACGGCTTCGATCGTTTTCCTGAGTTCTGTCAGTTCCATATTCAATTGTTTTTATTGTTTGTCAGATATCTCCTTTCGCCTTTGGGCGAAAGGACAGCCCGCGCCTCCCCCCGCGCGGGGCTGAAGCCCCTTGCAGCCGCGGGCCGCACGAGGATCCGGAGAACGGTCATTTCCCGCTTCCTTTCGCGCCGGGTACCCGCCGCATCCGCACGAAGACGGGGTTGTGGTCAGACCACGGCAGCCCGTCGGAGCGGTAGCCGAGGGTCTCGAACACCGGGGAGTGGAATATGTAGTCGATGCGGAGCATCGAGAAGAGTCGGTTGTAGGTATAGGCGAATCCGGCGCCGGCATTGATGAAGGTGTCTTCCAGCCCGCCGCGCATCTTTTTGTAGGTATAGGAGACGGGGGTGTCGTTGAAGTCGCCGACAACGATGACCGGATAGGGCGACGAGGCGATCATCCGCGAAACGGTGTCGACTTGCACGGCGCGCCGCCGGTAGTTGGCCTTGAGCCGGGAACCGAGGCTGCGCACGAATTGCTCGGCGCCGTCCTGGCCGCGCACCTGGAGCCGTTCGACGCGTTCCTGGCTGAGCTCGTCGACCTGGGTGGACTGCAAATGGTTGTTGAACAGGCGCACGGTATCGCCGGCTGGGGTCAGCAGGTCGGCCCGCAGCAGGGAGTTGGCGGACCCTTCGAAGATGGTGCGCCGGGCCTCCAGGATGGGCAGGCGGCTGAAAACGGCGGTGCCGTACCCGATGTCGCCTTTGCCGCCGTAGATGAAGTTATAGGAGCGGTAAGGCCATTCGCGGTAGAGGCTGTCGATGCGCTGCACGTCGTCGGAGGTCATGGTCTCGTACTCCTGGAAGCAGATGATGTCGGGCTGCATGCGCCGCACGTAGGCGGCGATGCTGTCGAGGGTGCGCAGGTAGCCGCGGTGTTCGGTCTGGCCGCGGGTGAAGCCGTGGACGTTGTAGGTGAGCACGGCGAGCTGGGCGGGGTCTTTGCGCCGGGCGGCGACGGCTCCGGGATCGCTCTCTTCGACCTGGTAGTCTTTCCGGAAGTCGAACCGGACCAGGGGTCGAAGGTGCCCGATGCCGAGCAGCAGGGTCACGGCGGGAATGAGGGCCCACCACCGCCAACGGACGACCCAAACCAGGAACATCACGAAGTTGCCCAGGAACAGGAAGGGGGCGCCGAGGCCGAAGAAGGCGAATACCCAATTCCTCTCAGGGCTGATGCCGGTGGAGAGGTAGGCCATGACCAACCCGGCGGCCAAACCAAGGGTGAGCAGCACGAGGAAGATGTCGAGCAGCACGCGCCACACGTTGACGGGGCGGCTCTGGTCGATGTAGTAGTATTCGTTTCCTGCGCTGTTGCGGCTGGCACTCATGGATTTCGGTACTCTTTTTCTGATGTAATGATGTTTCGTCCTTTTGTCCGGGAGGACTTTCCGTTATCCGATTTGACGCGCCCTATCCCTCAGGGCGCGCCGGCCATTCTTACGAATGGCGGCTTTTCGCTTTTATGCGGGCGGGGCGCTTATGGTGGCGGTCAAGGGATCGTTTTGTTGCCCTTCTTCTTTTCGGGCCGGAGCCATCGGTGTCGCTGGGCACTCCAGCCGGGCTGTGTTCGGCCTTGCGCCTATCTACCCATGCGGTTCCGCCGCTGATACATGAATCAGTCCGCAGCCGGCGGAGGCGAATAACGAGCGTCGCGAGTTCAGCCCTCCGCTGCCGGGGGCTGCGGGCTGACCGCTGACGCGGCAGGCGTTGCCTGTCTTGATGGCTGTAACTACCCCATTCGGGCCGCCGCCATTGGGCGAGGCCGCTTGGCGGCAGTCAAGGGATCGTTTAAACATGAGTCCCCGCGGCAGCGGGCAGGCCGGAGCCACCCCCGGCGAAGGCCTGCAACCGACGCTGCCAGTGAGAGGCAAGCGAAAATTTTCGCTTGGCCGAACGGCGAGGAGGAAAACAAGCGTAGCGCAGTTAACTCTCGCTTTGCTCGGTTTGGGCCTCGCTGGCTCCGGCCCGAAAACGAAGAATGGCAACAGTTTAAACGATCGTATAATTAATAATATATCTTCCCGGTCTTCTTCCACAGCACCAGGAGGAGGAATCCGAAGAGCATCCCGCCGACGTGGGCGAAGTGGGCGATATTGGATCCCTGCTGGGTGACGCCGAGGAAAAGTTCCAGCACGCCGTAGGCGATGACGAACCATTTGGCTTTCATCGGGATCGGCGGAATAAGCAGCATGATGCGGTCGTTGGGGTGGAACATCCCGAAGGCGAGCAGCACGCCGAACACGGCTCCGGAGGCGCCGATGGTCACTATGTTGTCGGCCCACATCTGCAATTGCTGGGGCGCCGCCTGGGCGTAACCGAGGCTGACGAAATGGTCGTACTCGAACCAGTTGACGGCGAGGTTGCACAATCCGGCCCCCACGCCGCAGACGAGGTAGAAGAGCAGGAAGCGCTTCGAGCCCATGTCGTATTCGAGGATGCGCCCGAACATCCACAGGGCGAACATGTTGAAAAAGATATGCGAGAAGCCGCCGTGCAGAAACATGTAGGTGACGGGCTGCCAGATGCGGAAATCGGGCGATTTCCAGAAGTGCAGGCCGAACAGGTCGATCATCCGCTCGCCGCCGATCCCCTGCGGCAGCAGGGTCTGGGCCAGGAATACGATGACGTTCAGGATAATGAGGTTCATCACCACGCTCTGGCCCCACGAGGAGCCGCCGCGCGCACCGAAAATGTTATTGTTGTTCATTCGTCTCTTGTGTTTCTTCATTTGTTGGAGCGGCCGATGCGGCAGGCGGTCGGGTGTCCTGCCGGCTGTAACTAATCTATCCGGGCCGCCGCTGACACGGGGACTAAATCGATTCGGCCGGAGCCAGCGTGGACTGCTTGCAGGCCTACGCCCGGGGTGGCTCCGGCCTGACCGCTACCGCGCAGGCGTAGCCTGTTTTATCGGCTGTAACTACCCGATTCGGGCGCCCCTGCCCCCATGAATCCTTAAAAACACCAGCAAAAGACCCAACGGGTCCGCCCGGCGTTCCTGACGGAACGCGCTACTCGCTCTCTCGGGTTCGGCCTTGCGCTCCGGGATGAAAATCTTTCCCGCGCCAGCGGGCAAGGCCGGAGCGCCCCGCCATCCCCTATTTTTTCAGCCGTTTCGCGGCCTCGGCAGCCGAAACCACGGTCATCACCGGCCTACCGTCCGGCGTATAGTTCGGCTCTTCGCAGGCAAACAGTTGCCGCACCAGCGCATCGGCCTCGACAGCGCTGACGCTTGTCGTCGCGCCGTTCTTCCCGCCCCCGGCGAACAGGGCGGCGCAACAGCTCCGCGCCATCGCCGCCGCCAACCGCTCGCGGTGGTTGTCCCGCAGCGACGCCCCCTCCTCCTTGATCTGCGCCAGCAACTCCTCGACCGCGCCGGCCGGAGTAATGTCACTCCCCATCTCGACGGGAAGGCCGTACACCACCACGGTCGATCCCCCCATATCCCGCAGGTCGAAACCCATCGCCGCCAGCTCCGACGTATGCTCCATCAGCAAAAAATGATCCGAAGGCGACAGCTCGACGGTCTCAGGGAACAGGTCGCGCTGCCCCACCACCGAAAAGTCGTTCTCCACCCGTTTGAGGAACTCCTCGTAGGTAATCCTGAGCTTCGCCCGCGCCCGGTCGATAATAACCACGCCGTCCGCCGTGGTGGTCACGATATATTTCCCGCCGCCGAACACGAGGCTTCGCGTCCCTCCCCCGCCGTTCGGAGCCGCAGCGGGAACAGGGTCGAGGGGCAGAACGGCCTGCCCGGCCTCCCCCACAGCCGACTCGTAGTCGCTGTACGACTCCTCGCCGGGCAGCAACGACGACGGCCCGGAAGACCGGCTCCCGAAGTCGGGAATGGTCAGCGACGGCGGGATCATCTCGGTGAACGGGGCCTGTTCCGGGTCGTCGAACGCTTTCGGGCGGCCGGAAACGGCCCGTGAGGCAGGCGACGGCGCGTCCCACTCCTTGCGGTCGTAGCTGCGGAACGGGTTGTAGTTGTCCCGAACCGACACCGGCGGCGGAGCGGGCATCTCTTTGGCTCCGCCGGAAGTCCCGGAACCGGTGTAGACGGGTATCTCCAGCCCCGGAACCGGATTCTCGAAGTCGAGCATGGGCACGACGTTGTGTTTCCCCAAACTCCGCGCCACGGCGGAGGCGAGCATCTGCCACATGGCCTGCTCGTCCTCGAACTTGATCTCGGTCTTCTGGGGGTGTATGTTCACGTCGATCCGGGCGGGATCGACCTGTATGTAGATAAAATAGGAGGGGGTGTAGCCGTAGGGTAGCAGCTTGCTGTACCCGCTGACCACCGCTTTTTGGAGGTACGCGCTTCGAAAGTACCGTCCGTTGACGAAAAAGAACTGCTCGGTGCCGCTCTTCTTGGCGGTGGCGGGCAGTCCGATGTATCCGCCGATCCGGACGATGGGGGTATCCACATCCACGTCCAGCAACTTGTCGCCGGTCTTGCGCCCCACGATGGCGGCGATACGCTGCCGGAGGCCCCCCGGAGCGAGGTTGAACAGGGTCTTGTCGTCGGCTACGAGGGTAAAGGCGATCTCCGGATGGCACAGGGCCACCCGCTGGAACTCGGCGATGACCTGTTTGGTCTCGGTGGTGTCGGCTTTGAGGAATTTCCGCCGGGCGGGGGTGTTGAAAAAGAGGTTCCGCACGGTGATCTGGGTCCCTTGCGGACAGCTGACGCTCTCGGTCTTAGCATCGGCTCCGGTGCCCCCGGCAATGGTAACGAGGGTCCCGACCTCATCTTCGGCGCGGCGGGTGCGAAGCTCGACTTCGGCCACGGAGGCGATGGAGGCCAGGGCTTCGCCGCGGAACCCGAAGGTGCGCAGGGCGAAGATGTCGCCGGATTTCCGGATCTTGGAGGTAGCGTGCCGGGCAAAACAGAGCACGGCATCCTGCGATGCCATGCCGCTCCCGTCGTCGATCACCTGCACGAGGCTTTTTCCCCCGCCGCGCACCACGACGCTGACGGACGAGGCCCCGGCATCGACGGCGTTCTCCATCAACTCCTTGACCATGGACGCGGGACGCTGAACCACTTCGCCGGCGGCGATCTGGTTGGCGACGTTGTCGGGCAGTATCTGGATCAGGTTGGCGGACACGGTAGCTTCTATACGGATTCTTTATTCTATAAGTTTGCCGGTCACGCGGGACACGGCCCTAAGCGAGTATCCCGGTGCGGGCTAAAAGGCTTTGCCGAAGTAGGTGAACATCAGGTAGAGCACGCCCACCACGAAGCCGAGGAAGATAACGGTTCGGATCACGTTGCGCTTGTTGCGCTGCACGCGCTGGCGCTCGCGCTCCTGCATCCTGAGCAGCCGCTTCTCGCGGATGTACATGCCGGGACGGTATTCCCCTTCGGCGTAGTCTTCGCCGAGGATCATGCGGCGGCGGGCTTCGCGCTCCTCGGCCTCAGGATCCCAATGGCGGGGTTTGTATTCGAACCGGCGCGGCTTGCGCCCGAAGCCTGAAATTCCAAACATGGCGGTCTGCGTTTGTTTAATTTTACAAAGATAGCATATTTTGAACGTTCCGGGCGGGGTTTTCATTGTACGAAACGGTTTTTTAACGGCACGGAAAATTACTGACCGTCTGCGGGGGCAATGGGCGGTTACAGCCTGTCTGGCCGTCTGTCTTACAGACTGTAACTACCCGGTTCGGCCCAGCGCCCATTCCTTTAGACCGAGAACATGGCGAGCCGCCAGGGTCGCGCGGGCCGAAGCCTCCCCCCTGCGGAGGCCCGCAACCGACGCTGCCAGGTGCCGCGGGCACTCTGTCCGGGCTGTATCTACCCCATGGCCGAACGGCAAGGAGGAACCGAGTAGCGAAGCGGGAGCACGGCAACTTGCTGACGATGCCTCGCAAGCACGAGGAACCGAGATCGCAGCTGAGAGCTAAACGGGCTTGCCCGCTTGGCCGAGGCGCCCCGAGGAAGACCGAAGGTCAACGCGAAGCCAAAACGAGCGAAGCGAAGTTAACTGTTGCGTGCCCCGCAGGCTGCGACCCGAAAACACACCGCCGGGACGCCGCTGATGCGGGAATCGGACTATTCGCTCTCTCCCGTTCGGCCTGTAGCGCCAGCGCGCTGACCCGGTGTTCCTTCCCGGAACGCGCTGCTCGTTCTTTTGGGTTTGAGCCGCGCCCTCCGGGCGAAGCACCGAAGGTGCTTGGGCGCGGCTCACCGCTGGCGTGGGAATCCGGCTTTTCGCTCCCTATTAGTTTGGGCCTATTCGCTCTTTCGGGTTCGGCCCGGAGCCCATTCCCCAGAGCGGCTTCGCCACTGGGCGCAGAAGCCGCCGCTGACGCGGAAAACAGGCTACTCGCTTTTTCGGGTTCGGCCTTGCGCCGTCCCCCGACAATTGAAAGCCGTTCGGCGCTGAGACCGCAGCAGGCACGGGCATCCCGAATGCAGAAAGGCGTCAGCGGAAAAATGCGCGTGCCGGAAGGGAAACGTTTCCCTTCCGGCACGCACCGAAAACCGCGAACGCCTTACAGCCTCGCCCGCAACGCCTCGCCCTCTTTCTCATAACCCGGCTTGCCAAGCAGGGCGAACATATTCTTTTTGTAGGCCTCAACCCCCGGTTGGTCGAACGGATTGACACCCAGCGCATAACCGCTGATCCCGCATGCTTTCTCGAACATATAGAGCAGCGCGCCGATCGTATGCGCATCGATCTTCGGGAGTTCGACGGCGATGTTCGGCACCCCGCCGTCCACATGGGCCAGCATGGTTCCGAGGATGGCCATTTTGTTCACTTCGCCGATGCGCTTCCCGGCCAGGAAATTCAGCCCGTCGAGGTTCTCCTTGTCGGCCTCGATCTTAAAGGTGTGGGCGGGTTCCGCCACGCGGATCACCGTCTCGAACAGCGTCCGCTCCCCCTCCTGGATGTACTGCCCCATCGAGTGCAGGTCGGCGGTCAGGGTAACGGATGCCGGGAAGATCCCCTTGCCCTCCTTGCCTTCGCTCTCGCCGTAGAGCTGTTTCCACCACTCGCCGATATTCTGCAATTTCGGCTCATACGATGCCAAAATCTCGACCTTCTTGCCTGCACGGTACAGCGCTGTCCGTGCCGCAGCGTACAGCATCGCCGGATTCTCCGCAAACGCCGCATCTGCGGTCAGTTTCTCCATCTCTGCGGCCCCGGCCACCAGCGCGCGGATGTCCACCCCGGCCACAGCCAGCGGCAGCAAGCCCACCGGCGTCAGCACGGAGTACCGCCCGCCGACGTTATCCGGAATGACGAAGGTCTTGTACCCTTCGGTATCGGCCAGTTTCCGCAGTGCCCCTTTGGACTCGTCGGTCACGGCCACGATACGCCGCGCGGCCCCTTCCTTACCGTACCGTTTCTCGATCTGGTCGCGGATAATCCGGAACGCGATGGCCGGCTCGGTCGTAGTCCCGGACTTGGAGATGACGATGGTGGCGATGTCGTAGTTTTTCACGGCCTCCATCAGCTCCCACGTATAGTCCTCGCTGATATTCTGCCCGGCGAAGACCACGCGGGGGTTCACCCCTTTTTGAGGCACAGTGAGGCTGTCGAACGACCCGCTGAGGGCCTCCAGCACGGCCTTGGCACCCAGGTAGGAACCGCCGATGCCGATGGCGATAATGATGTCGGCTTGTCCGCGAAGCACCTCTGCGGCAGCCTGAATGTCACCCAATTGCGCTTCGGTAATGGAGGAGGGCAAACCGACCCATCCAAGGAAGTCGTTCCCTTTCCCTTTGCCGGAATGAAGCATTTCATTGGCCTGCTCGATCTCAGGCCTGAGCGCGTCGATGTCGGCGGCGGTCACCGCCGAGGCGGGGGCGAAGATCTTGTCGATCCGTACGTTTACACTTTTCATAAGGCTTAATATTTTGTGTTTATCTTTTTCTGCTTGGGGGCAATTCGTTTTTCGGGCCGGAGCCAGCGCACCCGTTGGGTGTTTTGTTGGCCTGCCGACCGAGATATACGGTGCATTATGCAGGCCTCCGCCGGGGGTGGCTCCGGCCTGGCCGCTGGCGCGGAAATTTACAGTCTAAATCCCCTTTTATTTCAGTTGATCCAATATGCTTTTCAACTCCACCGCGGGGCTTTTCCGCTCGTAGAGTATCCGGTACACTGCCTCGGCAATCGGCATCCCGATCCCGAACCGCGAGCGCAGCCGGTGGATGCAGTCGGCGGCATAATAGCCCTCGGCGACCATGTTCATCTCCATCTGGGCGTTCCTGACCGAATACCCTTTCCCGATCATCACCCCGAAGGTGCGGTTGCGGCTGAACTGCGAATAACAGGTGACAAGCAAGTCCCCCAGGTAAGCGGAGTTGCAGACGTTCCGCTCCGCCGCGAAAGTAGCGGCCAGGAAGCGTTCCATCTCCAGCGCGGCGTTGGAGATCAGCACGGCGAGGAAGTTGTCCCCGTACCCGATCCCGTGGGCGATCCCCACGGCGATGGCGTAGATATTCTTCAGTACGGCGGCGTACTCGGCACCGTATATATCGGCTGAGGTAGTAACGCGGATGTAGTCGTTGGCAAATTTAGCGCCGAGCTGTTCCGCGATCCCTGGATCTTTGCACACCATGGTCAGATACGACAGGCGTTCGAGGGCCACCTCCTCGGCATGGCAAGGCCCGGTGACGATCCCGATGCGGTCGAAGGGCACGCCGTACCGCCGGTTGAACCACTCGGCGACGGTCAAATATCCGTCGGGAACGATCCCTTTGATGGCGGAAACGATGAATTTCCCGTCCAGCGCACGTTTATCGAGGGGTTCCAAAGTAAGTCCGAGGAATGCGGAAGGCACGGCGAAGATAATTACGTCGGAATCCCGCACCGCGGAGCGTATGTCGTCGGTGACGGTGAGCCGGTCGGTGAAGAAGTGTACCTGGCTGAGGTATTTGGGATTGGTGCGGTGCAAGGACAGGTGTGCCTTCACATCCGGGTTGCGCACGTGCCAGCGCACGGCGGAGCCGTTTTCCAAAAGTATCTTGACGATGGCGGTGGCCCAGCTGCCGTACCCGACGACGGCGCAAATGGAGTCTTTATGGATCCGGGGTTGTGACATCTCTGACGTTTATCAGAGGTAAAGATAATACTTTTTCGGCGGTTGGGGCGGATTCGGGCGCGATATATGACTGCGACCGAAGGCCGCGCAGCCCGGATCGGGTGCCGGGCGACACCCGATCCGGTGTTTACCCAGTCACAAGCCGCAGGGCGGCAAACGGGTAATTACGGACTTTGGGGTACCCTCGGCTCACCCGGCAGCTTATATAATACCGGGGACACCGGAAAGTGACTCTAGCTTTAGCGGCTCATCCGGGACGTACAGCCACAGCCAGCTCCCGATAACGAAAGCTGGCCGCTGACCGGGAATAGGATTATTCTTTCTGTCGTTCTCAGCGACCGCAGGGTCGCGCGGGCCGCAGCCTCCCACCGCGGAGGCCCGCAATAAGGCATAGCATATCTCGGTCGGCAGGCCAGCAGAACGGCCAACGGCCGCGCAGGCTGCGACCGAGCATATATCGCCCGGCCGCTGGTACGTGGGCGTTGCCTGTCTTGCCGGCTGTAACTATCCTAAAGGGCCGTTGCCTGTAAAGACACAACGAGCACGCGGGAACTCAGTTACCGTAGGAGCGGCGCAGGTGAAGCCGCCACTGCCCCGCCCCGTCAAAGCAGTTTCCGGGCGCTCTCGTCGTACTGCGAGGCGTCGAGCCGCACGGCAACGAACAGCAAAATCGTAAAGGCCATCAAACTGGAACCGCCGTAGCTGAAGAAGGGCAGCGGGATCCCGACAACGGGGAAAAGCCCGATGGTCATCCCGATATTGATGGCGAAGTGCATAAAGAAGATGGCGGCCACGCTGTAGCAGTAGATCCGCCCGAACGGCTCTTTCTGCCGCTCGCCCATCCGCATCAGCCGCAGGATCAGGAACAGGAACAGCAGCACCACGCCCAGCGTCCCGACAAAGCCCCACTCCTCGCCCACGGTGCAGAAAATGAAGTCGGTGCTCTGCTCGGGCACGAAGCTGAAACGGGTCTGGGTGCCGCCGAGGAACCCTTTGCCGAGGAAACCGCCGGAGCCGATGGCGATCTTGGACTGGATGACGTTGTAGCTCCACCCGTGGGGGTCGTTCTCGATGCCCAGCAGGTCGAGGATGCGTTTCTGCTGGTGGATCTGGAGCACGTTGTCGAAGACGTAATCGACCACGCCGGTGAACAGGACGGCCCCGGCGAACAGCAGGGCGAACTGCCACAGGTTGGGCAGATGCCGCCGCACGGCGTACCGCACCAGCCACGGCACTGACAACGCCACCCCGGCCAGCATGGCGTGGTATAAGTTTACGCGCACCCCGACCAACGGGAGCAGCACGAAAACGGCGATCCCCAGCAACAGCACCAGGGCCAGGTAGCGCCCGGTGTCGCGCCAGTTCCGGTTGGCGAGCCCCTGCGCCAGCAGGCACAGCAGCAGGACGATGAACAGGATGGGCAGGGGTTCGAGCAAAAAGGAGATGATGAACAGGAAGATCAGCATCAGCGCCACCACGTACAAGGCGGAGCCGAACCCTTCGCGGTAGAGCATCAGGAAGAAGGCGGCGAAGACCATGGCGGAACCGGTGTCGTTCTGGGCGAGGATCAACAGCACGGGAATGCCGATGATCAGGCCGATATAATAGAGCGCTTTCCCCGACCTGAGGTTGAAGTTGTAGGCGCTCATATACCGGGCCAGGGCCAGCGCGGTGACGAATTTCATGAACTCGGCGGGCTGTATCTTGACGGGCCCGAAGACGAGCCACGCGCGAGCGCCGTTGACTTCCTGCCCGAAGAGCAGCACGAAGAGCATCACGGCGAGCATCGCGAAGTAGAAGGGATAGGCGAGCATGTGCCAGTATTTCCCGTCGATCAGCAGGATCGACACGGCGATGAAGAAGCTGATGCCGATCCAGAGCATCTGCATGCCGTAGCGCTGGCTCAGGTCGAAGATGCCGGCCTGCTCTTCGTTGAAGACGGCGGCGTAGATGTTCATCCACCCGAAAAAGACCATCAGGACGTAGATCCCGACGGTCCACCAGTCTATGTCGGAGGCGAACAGGCGCCCCCCGGCGCCCGCGCCTGCGGCGAGTTTATTTGCCTCGTTTGTCATACATCGGATAGGCTATGGTCATCTCTTTGATCTGGCGCACCATGTCGGGCCGCCGGATGGTGTCGGTCAGGTATTGTTCCACCAGCAGGCTGGCGATGGGCGCGGCGGCGGTGGCCCCCCAGCGGCCATGCTCGACGTAGACCGAAACGACGATCTTGGGATTGTTGCGCGGCGCGAAGCAGAGGAAGGTGGAGTGGTCGGCCCCGGAGGGGTTCTGGGCGGTGCCGGTCTTGCCGCAGATGTCGAGGCCGGGCACGGCGAAACGGGTCGCGGTACCGGCCACGTTCACGGCTTCATACATCCCTTCGACGATAGGGTCGAAATGTTTGGGGTCGACTTGGGTGTAGTGTTTCTCGTAGAACCGGGCGTCGATGGAGTCGCGGCCGGCGATCTTCTTGACCACGTGGGGGATGTAGTAGTATCCCCGGTTGGCGATGGTGGCCCCGAGGTTGGCCACCTGCAACGGGGTCACACCCAATTCGCCCTGCCCGATGGCCAGCGAGAGGACGGTCAGGGAGTTCCAGCTGCCGCGGTAACGGCGGTTGTAGTATTCGGAGGTGGGCACGTAGCCGGAAAGCTCGTCCCAGAAGTCGGACTCCAGTTTGCGCCCGAAACCGAAGCTGCGCACGTATTCGTACCATTTGTCGAAGCCGCCTTTGGTGATGCCGCCGTAGGCGCGGTTATCGACGATGTCGCGGAACACGTAGCAGAAGTAGGCGTTGCAGGAGTTGGCGGTGGCCTGGATGAGGTTCAGGGGCGAGAAGTGGTTGTGGCACTTGACGCCGCGACCGATGGTGTACCCGCCGTGGCAGGGGTGCAGGTCGGAGGGCTTGGCGACTCCTTCCTGAAGCCCGATCAGTCCGTTGACGACTTTGAAGGTCGATCCGGGGGGATAACGGGACATCACGGCGCGGTTAAATAACGGATGCCGGGGATTCCGCAGCAGCTCCATGTAGTTGTTCCCCAGGTCCCGTCCGACGAGTTTGTCGGGATCATAACTGGGGGAGCTGGCCATCACGAGGATCTCGCCGGTGGCGGGCTCAATGGCCACCACGGAACCGACTTTGCCTTCGAGCAGCTCTTCGGCGAGCTGCTGCAAACCGGCGTCGATGGTGCAGGTGATGGCCTGACCGGGCACAGGCAATGTATCGTACCGTCCCTCGGCATAGGAGCCCTGCGGCATGCCGTGGACGTCGACGAGCTCGACTTTCACGCCTTTGGTGCCGCGCAGGTACTCTTCGTAGGATTTCTCGATGCCGCTCTTGCCGATGTAGTCGCCCATGCGGTAGTACGGGTCGCGTTTGATGGTGGCTTCGTCGACTTCATTGATATACCCCAGGAGGTTCCCGGCGATCTTGCGGGGATAGGTGCGGGAGGTGCGGTACTGGGTGTAGAACCCGACCAGGTGCCGTTCGTCGAGTTTGAGTTTGACCTCTTTGGGCAGCTGCTTGAAGATCATGGAGGGCCGCCGCTTGGAGTATTTTTCGGCTTTGTCGAGCGCTTTGCGGATGTCGGGCACGGTGACGCCGAGGGTGGAGGCGAGGTATGCGGTGTCGAAGGGTTCGACGTCGCGGGGGATAACCATCAGGTCGTAGGATTCGGTGCTCTGGACGAGGAATTCGCCGTTGCGGTCGTATACTTCTCCGCGCGGGGGGTACTGCACCATGTACCGCATGGCGTTGTTGCGGGCGGAGTCTTTGTAGTCGCTGTCGATGACCTGCAACCAGAAGAGGCGCCCGATAATCACGAGCACCACGACGAGCAGGCTGAGCTGGAGTATCTTTTCACGGGTGTATCCGGTGTTCATGGTCTGTCTTTTCTTTCCTTTCTTACTGCTTCCGGGGCGCCGAGGCGCTGACGGCAGGCCCGGCGACTCTGGCGAGTCCGCTGTTCGCTCTCTCGTTTTCGGCGGGCCGCCGCTGGCTGTTTTATTAGCCGTAACTACGCTTTTCGGGCCGCCGGTGCCGCGGGCACTCCGGCAGGGCTGTAACTACCCCATGTACCGCTTGCCGGCAGGCCCGGCAATCCTGCGGATTGCACAAAAGGGCTCAGCTATCCGCTCTTTCAGGTTCGGCCTTGCGCTACCTCCGCCCAAGCGTCGAAGCCGCTTGGGCGCGGCTCACCGCTGACGCGGGGACTTTTCTCACTCGTCTGCGGCCCGAAAACATATCGCCCGCTGGCCCTGAGCTTCGGCTATTCGTCCGTGTCGTCCGTCCCGCAGCCTGCGGAGGCGAAAACGAGCTTCGCGAGTTTTAACTGCGCAACGCTTGTTTTCCTCCTTGCCGTTCGGCCATCCAGGCCAGCCTGACGGCACTCACCGGCAGCGTCGGTTCGGCCCTCCGCTGCCGGGGGCTGCGGGCCGACCGCTCACGCGGGAACTCTCGCTCTTTGGGGTTTGAGCCGCGGTGCCTGCGGGCACTCCGGTAAGGCTGTAACTACCCCATACGGTTTGGCGCGGTTCACCGCTGACGCGCAGGCGTTGCCTGTTTTAATGGCTGTAACTACCCGATTCGGGCGCCCCGGCCCCCCTCCGGGGC
>CANQXP010000012.1 GCA_947627885.1 uncultured Rikenella sp. | reverse complement strand
ATATCCATTATATAATAGAGCAGGGCCAGCAACAATACCGACCATCCGCCCGACAGCAGAACCATCGACGGCGTCCATATCCGTTTAATCACCGGAATCCCGGCCCATGCCAGCAGCCAGGCGCCTACCAGCATCGCCGCGCCGAAGACGACCAGCCGCAACAGTGCGCCCCTCGAATTGCGGCTCGGCAGGAGTATCTCCCCGGCGAACATGCCTATCATCACGATGACGACAAATGTCAGCGAGCTGAGTACCCACGTATAGTCGTATCCCGGCGCGAAACTCCACGCCTCGCCGTTCCACGTAACCCCGTCGCGGAACCGGCCGAGCACGATCCGGTCGATATATTCGGCCATATTGGACGAAGGGGCATAGCTGCCGTCGCCGAAAACGGCACCCCACCCTTGGCCCGAACAAAAGGTCATTACGGCCCAGTATGCGACCATCAGCCCTGCGGCGATCCCGGCCTGCACTTTCCATGAAAAACTGAGATAGAAGAGCGAAGCAAAAAGATACCCCACCGCAATCGCCTGCAAAGTATTGCTGAACAGGTAAATCCGCCGGGAGTCGAAACCCAGCAGGTTGCCTTGCATCACCATGCCGAGCAGCCACAAAAGCACCACACGCCGGGCCATACGGCCGTATATCCTCCGCCGGTCGAAACTGGAAGCGCCGCCTGCCAGGTATTTGGCGAAAGAGAAGGGAATAGCCACCCCGGCGACGAACATAAACAGGGGCATGATCAAATCCTGGAACGCAAACCCTTCCCATGCCACATGGGTGGACTGTTCACCTAAAAACCGCATGAACGGGCAGCCGGGCATAGCTGTGGCCAGGGCGAGGATAAACGGGTTGAGCAGCACGAGCACGACCATATCGAAGCCGCGCAGGGCGTCGAGGGAGTCCAGGCGCGGAGCCTGGGGCCGGGAGGAAAGATCGGACATAGGCGGTTCGGTTCAAGGTTATAAAAAAGCGGGGCTCAGGTAAATACTTGGAGGCAAACCCGTTGGGGTTTGTGTTAGCCGCTTCTAACCTAAGCACGTTGGACGGATCGAGGTTACCGATATTGAGTAAAGATCCGTCACTGCAGCTCCCGCTGCCGAAGCCGACCAAAGGGATCCCTCGTGGCCGACGTTCACTAAAGCGCCCGACGCGTGGCGGCGGATGCCCAAGGCGGTAAGGCGCCTCTTCCGGGCCCCAGCGGTATGGGCTGTCACTGATCGATCGGCGGTACCGTAATAATTAGATAACGCCGGCTCCCGGATAACTGGCTGTGCCTGTGGCCTGCTGAATTTACCCTGTCGCTCTGCCGGCACGCGCCTGCGCACCGGCATTCCGGAACAGGACACCCCGCCTGCCATTACCGAATACAGAAAGAGCAGGAGTCCCGATAAATGCTGGAGGCACCGCACCTGGAGGGCGTGGCTTCGATGCGTCCCATGCTCCGGGGAGAGTACCGCCGCGAAGAACATCGACTCAAGGCCGTAAGCACCGGCTACGGAGGCCGACCAGACCGACCCGTAATTGCCGACGCCCGTCAGCGCGCCCGCAGCACAATTACGGTAACGCGGAACACTGCCGATATCAAGGACAGGGAACCCCGATAAATGCTGGAGGCACCGCACCTGAAAGCCGTGGCCGCGGTTGTTCGCGTTGCTGGGATTGAGGTTCGTCGAGTTGAAATTCAAGAAGAACCCGTTGGTTCCACTGACCGATGACGACCAGCTATACCCGTTGTTGCCGGTTTCACGAGCCACGCCCTCATAGCCTGCCCGGCCGAAGTCGCGGTAGCCCGGGGCGGGCGCCGCGCTCACCGTAAAAGCATGAGCGGCCGCTTTTCTGCATCCGGCGGCGGCTGTTCACGCTGCCGGATAGCGTTCCGAATAACTATTCCGGCCCCAGGCCGGATCAGTGGGCCGCTGAATTTATCGTTCACTCTGCCCGCAACGCCGCGGGGACGCCACGGACACTCCGGAATCAGGACACCCTGCCCTAATTTTCGATCTATTAATAAACTGCGATCTCGTCCGTGAAGATCCACGCCGAACCGCCCCCGCGCGGGTGCTCCTTCGGCAAAGTCCCCATGTTCTCCGCCCGTACCCGCACATATCGGGCCGGCACCGGGGCCGGCAGACGAATGTCGAACGGCCGGATTACCACCTCAGAATCGTTGTCGGGCGCCACCGGCATATCCGCCGCCAGCGTATAGTCCCCGCCGTCCGCCGAAATCCACACCGTCAGGCGGGTCGGCAGCATCACAGACGTCGAAGCGATATGCTGCAAAAAGCGGAGCGCCACCCCCTCGACCGGCTGCACCGAACCCAAGTCCAACGTCACGTCCATATCCGTCCGCTCGAAGCCCTGCCAGGCCTTGTCGTCTCCCCGCTTGAAAGCATAGCGGTTGTCCACCAGAGCCGTATCCCCGCCCCCCGTGTAAGCCGGACTGTACGGCGCAGCGTAAGAGACTTTCGCCCGCGTCGCCTTGTTCAGCAGGTTCGGCACCGACAAGACGCACCCCGCCGGTTTTCCGTTCCGGAACGTCACGGCAGTGAGCGTTCCCGGAGCGGTCATTACGATCGAATCGGCGTACAAGTCCGAATCCCTGGCCGGAACCGACCCGTCCAGCGTGTAATGCACCGGATAGCCGTCCAGCTCCGTAGCCAGCCGCAGGGTCAGCGACCCGTCGGGATTGAAATGCTGTTCCGCTATATACGGAGTGAACGCGCTTTCGGCATAGTTCCACCCTTTCGCCGCGTAGCGGTCGTACTGCCGCTCCAGCTTGCGTTCGAAACGGCGCCAATCTTTCTGCGTCGTATCGCTCCACAGGGTTTCGGAGAGTGCCGCCAGACGCGGCAAAAGCATATATTCCACATGCTCCGGGGTCCGGATGTTCTCGGTCCAGATATTGGCCTGCCCGCCCAGCACATAGCGCGCATTCTCCGGCGCAATGTCCGCCGGGACGGGGTCGAACGAATAGACACGCTTCACATTGTTATAACCGCCCCACGCCTGAGGTTCGCAGGGGTTTTGACTCTGGTAATGGTCGAAATAGACATAGTCCAGCGGCACCATCACCACGTCATGCCCGGCATTGGCCGCCTTGATCCCCCCTTCGAAACCCGTCCACGACATCACCGTGGCATTGGGCGCCAAACCCCCTTCGAGAATCTCGTCGTAACCGATCATCGCTTTGCCCTTCGAGTTGATATACTCCTCCATGCGGTGCACGAAATAGCTCTGCAACTCATGCTCGTCTTTGAGGCCCTCCTCCCGCTTGCGTTTCTGGCACAACGGGCACTTGCTCCACTGCTCCTTGCCCACCTCGTCGCCGCCGATGTGGATATAGGGCGAGTCCGGGAACAGTTCGACCACTTCATCGATAATATCCTCCAGATAGCCGAATGCCTCCTCCCTGCCCGGACAGTAAATGCCGCTTCCCGGCCGTGCCGTCGGGCAGGCGTACTCCGGATAGGCGAAGGTCGCCGCCTCCGAATGGCCCGGCATCTCGATCTCCGGGATCACCGTGATATGCCGTTCTTTGGCATAGGCTACGATCTCGCGCACATCCTCCTTCGTATAATAGCCGCCGTAGGTATCCGCGCTGTCCTTGCGCGACTCGTCGCTGAGTTCGAGACCGATCCACGGCGCTTTCTCATCCTTGACCTTGCGCCAGGCCGCTTTCTCGGTCAGGAGCGGGTACTTGTCAATCTGCAACCGCCACCCGATCCCGTCGGTCAGGTGCCAATGGAACGTGTTGATCTTATGGTAGGCCAATATGTCGAGGTACTTCTTGACGAACTCTTTCGGAAAGAAATGGCGACTCACGTCGAGGTGCATCCCGCGCCACCGGAAACGGGGCGCGTCCTCGATGGTCACCACGGGCACGTACCCGGCCGAATCTTTCAGTTGCTCCAGGGTCTGCAAGCCGTAGAACACTCCGGCATCGCTGCCCCCCACGATCTCCACGATGCCGTTGCGGGCCATCAGCCGGTAGCCTTCGGGGTTGGCGATCGAAGAGTCGACGGCGGTCTTCACGTTGTCCGGCCCGATCTGCACGGCCCCCTGCCCCTCGATGATCCGGGAGGGCTGCGGGATAACGGCGATCTCCGTCGCATCCGGAGCCGGAGAGCACGCAGCCGCAACCATTGCGATAAAGCCGGTAAGTATCAGTTTACGCATAAAATATTATGTATTTGCTCGATTTAAAATAGCGATGAGAAAATCATAAATGCAACCTGCATTAAACATATACGTCATCAGGATTTTGCCTTCTGTTCCCGCGTCAGCGGCCAGGCCGAACCGCCGCAGTAGCCGAGAGCCATCAGGCAAGCCTGATTGGCCGAGGCACCAGAAGAAAGCCGCAGGCAACCCACCCCGGGCGTAGGCCTGCAACATAGGGTAGTTACAGCCCGGCTGGAGTGCCCAGCGGCACCGCTGGCTCCGGCGGCAAAACCGGCGAAATCAATCCCCTTCCACAGCTGCTTAATATGCCGTAATCTCGTCCACGAACATCCACGACGGATTGCCCTTGCCGATATGCCAATCCGGCAGCTCCCCGTTGCGGATGACGAACCGGATATAGCGGGCCTGCACCCCATGCGGGATCGAAGTCCCGAAATAGTGCGCCCCGCTTCCCGCCGTGCGGCTGTCTTTCGTTGTGACTGCGACCGGATGCCCGTAATGAACCCCGTCCTTCGAGAATTCGAAGATCGCGTCCCGCGGCAGCACGATCCACGAGCCCGGCTCGTTCGCCGCATTGAAACCGACGTGGCCCAGCGAACGGACACGCCCCATGTCGATCACCCCCGCCAGGTTGTTGCCGTTGAAACCCACCCATTGCGGCCGGATATAGCTGTTGCCGCCCATGGCGTAATCCACCAGCGCCGCCGCGCCGCCGTTGGCATACGGCGCCGAAGGCTCCTTCTCCAGCGTGACCTTCGCGCCGCCCAGCACGCTCTTATAGAAACGGTACTCCTTGACATGACTCATCCGCCCGTCCGGGGCCACGGCCCGCAGTTTCAGATCGGTATCCCCCGACAGCACGATGCCCCGCTGCGCCCCGGCCTCGGCCGACGAAACCTTCGGTTCGCTGCCGTCCGTGGTATAGACGATGCGCGTCCCCGGCGCCGCCGAAAAGAGCTTCGGGTAGAGCGTCACCGTCGGGCTGAACACCTGCAAACTGTCCTCCAAATAGGGTTCGAACACCACGCCACCGAGCATCTGCTCCGCAGTCACGGCATCCGCCGCCGGAATGACCGCCACAGGCCGATCCTCCGGCGCCGCGCCGAACTCCGGGTTCGGACGGTCGCCCATGTGCAGCACCAGTTTACCGCCCCGCTCGATCATCCCATGCGTGATATACGATTTCGTATAGGATTCCCCGTCGAACTCCGCCGACTGGATGTAGAAATTTTTCCCGTCCGACGACAACCCTTTCGCCTCGATGGTGAATTTCTTACCATGCGGCAGGCGAATCACCGTTTTGGGGAACGTCGGCGTTCCCAGCACGTACACGCCCGACCCTGGAGTCACCGGGTAGAAACCCATCGCGCTCAACACATACCAGGCCGACATCTGGCCGCAGTCCTCGTTCCCGCACAGGCCGTCCCGCGCGGCGGTGTACATCGTCCGCTTGATCTCGTTCACCCGCTCCTGCGTGCGCCACGGCGCTCCGGCATAAGAGTACAGGTATGCCACCTGGTGCGACGGTTCGTTGCCGTGCGCATACTGCCCGATCAGCCCCGACACGTCCGGCGAGTGGTCTGCCTCGGTGGAAGGAGCGTCGAACATGGCGTCGATGGCCGCCACATAAGCGCTGTCGCCGCCCAGCATCGCGATATGGGTGGTCACGTCCTGCGGCACAAAGAAGCGGTAGTGCCAGGCGTTTCCCTCCGTGAAATCGCCCTGGCCAAGGATGGATATTTCAGTCGGGTCAAACGGCGCATGGAACCGGCCCGTCGAAGCCCGGCCTTTGAAGAAGCCGTCCTCCGGGTCGAAATGGTTCTTGTAAGACTGCGCCCGCCGGATAAAGACGCCGTACAGGCTGTCGTTCCCCAAAGCCTTGGCCATCTGCGCGATGCACCAGTCGTCGTAGGCATACTCCACCGCCTTCGACACCGAGTTGTTCTCCTTGTCCGAAGGCAGGTAGCCCAGCTGCCGGTAATAAGGCAGGCCGCCGTAGCCCTCCTGCATGGCGCTGTGCACCATGGCCTCCAGCGCCAACCGGCCGAGCGAGTCCGGAAGCTGCCCTTTGAGGTACGCGTCGGTGATGATCGGCACCGCATGGTAGCCGATCATGCAGTTATTCTCGTTCATATGGAGATCCCACACCGGCAGCCTCCCGGTCTGTTCGTAATAGCGGAGCATCGACCGCACCACGGCTTCGTTGACCACCGGCTGCACGATAGTCAGCAGCGGGTGCAGCGCCCGGAAGGTATCCCACGTGGAGTACAAGGCATAGTTGGGCAACGCGTCCTCCCCCGCCGGCACATGCACTTGTCCGTCCGCACCGCGGTAGTTGCCGTCCACGTCCGAAAAGAGGTACGGGGCGGTAAATGCGTGGTACATGGCGGTATAGAAGACGGTTTTATCCTCGTCGCTGCCGCCGCCGACCTCGACCCGCCTCAATTCCCGGTTCCAGCTCTCCTCCGCCGCGTCGGCCAACTTGTCGAATTTGCGGCCCGAAGCCTCCGCCTTCAAATTCGCCGCCGCCCCTTCGAGGCTGACGGGCGAGATGCCGACCCTCACCTCCATATCCTTGGAATGGCCCGCCGGAAAAACGGCCAGCACGACCCGTTCCCCCTCACCGGATTTAACCTTTGCGGTATCGGCGCCGTCGATGCGGGCCCGGATCTCTCGGATCGGCTCCGAAAACTCGGCCCGGAAAAAGATCGTGTGGTCCGCTGCCCAGCCGTTGGATCGACGCCACCCTTCGATGGTATGGTCGTCCACCTGGCGGAAAGCGGCGCTGTGGACATTGTCCTGAATCCCGTGCCGCAGGTCGATGATAATATGCTGGTTGGTGGTGCTGCCGAACGTATAGCGGTGCACGCCGGTACGCGGGGTCGCCGTCAGCTCCGCCTTAACGCGCGGGTCTTCGAGGTAGACGCTGTAATAGCCGGCCCGCGCCTTTTCGCTCTTGTGGCTGAACCGCGAGCGGTAGCCCGCGTCGGGATCGGCCTTGGTGCCGGGCTCGAATTTGACGGGCCCGGTCGCAGGCATGAACAGGATGTCCCCCAGGTCGGCGCCGCCGGTGCCGCTCAGGTGGGTATGCGAAAAACCGATGACGCTGGAATCGCTGGCATGGTAGCCGGAACACCAGTCCCAGCCTTCGGTATCGGTGTCGGGCGACAACTGCACCAGCCCGAAAGGCGTAGTGGCCCCGGGAAAAGTATGCCCGTGGGCATCTGTCCCGATAAACGGATCGACATATGAGGCGGGGGAGCGGCGGCCGCACGCAGCCAAAAGAATCGCCGACGCGGCGATCAACAGGAGTTTTTTCATACGGTTCAGGTCAGTTCAGGACAAATATATTGAATTTTAATCCTACTTTTATATTTTAAACTAACAGAAGACTGAATTTAGTATGGAATTGTCATTGCTGACGCCCGCACACTGGAACGATTACGAATTGCTGGACAGCGGGGGAGGCCGGAAGCTGGAGCGTTTCGGCGGGGTGGTCGTGGCCCGTCCGGAACCGCAGGCGCTGTGGCCGCCGGCCTTGCCGGAAGCGGAATGGGAGGCGCGCGCGCGGGCGGTTTTCCGTAAAAACAAGGGGAGCGAGGACAAGGGCGAATGGCTCCTGAAACGAGGAACGCCGCAGCAATGGTTCGTCGATTACCGCAATCCGGCGGGATTGAACTTGAAGATGCGGCTGGGGCTGACTTCGTTCAAGCATGTGGGGATCTTCCCGGAACAGGCGGCCAACTGGGACTATATTTTCGACACGGTTCGCGGCTTGCGGGACGCGGGTGTGGAGCGTCCGGCGGTGCTGAACCTGTTCGCCTACACGGGGGGTGCTTCGCTGGCGGCCTGCGCGGCGGGGGCGGAGGTGACGCATGTGGACTCGGTCAAACAAACGGTAAGTTGGTCGCGGGAGAATATGGAGGCTTCGGGGCTGGACGGGATACGCTGGGTGGTGGAGGATGCGCTGAAGTTCGTGCGGCGCGAGGTGCGGCGGGGCCGCAGGTACAACGGGATCATCCTCGACCCGCCGTCGTACGGACGGGGCGCGGAAGGGGAGAAGTGGGTGCTGGAGGAGCATATCGGCGAGATGCTGTCGCTGTGCGCGGAGCTGCTCGAAAATACGGGCTGCTTCGTGGTGCTGAACCTCTATTCGATGGGGCTGTCGGCGCTGCTGGCGCGAACGCTGGCGCAGGCGTCGTTCCCCCAACTGACTGACGCGGATGCGGAACAGGGCGAATTGTTCGTCCCGGACTCTTTCGGCAAACGCCTCCCGCTCGGTGTCTTCCTCCGATTCCGCAAATAACCCTCCGGTTTTTTACAACCTAACTGTGTGTGACTGTTCTTTCTTGAAAGAAAGAACCAAAGAACTTTTGAGATAGCTACGCTACTCCTCAGGCTCCGCAAGCCTTAATGTAATGATAGGAATAGGGCCGCTAAGGTATTGATTACCTTAGCGGCCCTATTCCTATCATTACAACCGGGTACCCGGCAGGCCCCAGAGATGCGCAAGCATCTCAGAAAGTTTTTCTGGTTCTCTTTGTTCACAAAGAGAACGGTTCCGTACAGTAAGGTAGTGAAAAAAACGGACGGTTAAATTACTGCATCACGGATCGAGGGCGGTTTTCCGGCGCCGCGCCGAACTCCTCGTTCGGCTGCGGCCCCATCACCAGCTTCAGCTCCCCACCGTCCATAATATCCCGGTACGTGATATACGCCTTCGGGTACGGATGGCCGTTCAGCGTCGCCGACTGGATATAGATATTCTCCGGCCCGTTATTCTCCGCCACCACCGTGAACGTCTTGCCGCCCGACACCGGGAACGTCACCTTGTCGAACACCGGACTGCCCAGCACGAACGCCCCGTTGGCCGGGTTCGCCGGGTAGAAGCCCAGCGCGTTGAACACATACCACGCCGACATCTGGCCCGCATCCTCGTTTCCGCACAAGCCGTCCACTTCGTCCGTGAAAAACTCGTCCATGATCTGCCGCGCCAGCTTGGCCGTTTTCCATTGCTTGCCCAGGTAGGCATAAGCGTAGATCGTCGAGTGGCCCGGTTCATTGCCCTGCGCATACTGGCCGATCATCCCCGAAATGTCCGGCGAAGCGTTCGGGCCGCCGTCGTACGGCACCGTGAACGTGCTGTCCAGCTTGGCCTCCGCCGCTTCCGGGCTGGGGAACAGACCGATCAGCCCCTCGAAATCGTGCGGCACCAACCAGATATACTGCCAGGCATTCCCCTCACAGTAATCGTCCTCCCGGTGCGTCGAATAGAGCGGGTTGAAAGGCGTGCGCCAACTACCGTCCGCCAGCTTGCCCTTCATAAAGCAGTCCGTCGTATCGAAATAATTCTTGTAATTCTTCGAACGCTCGATAAAATAGTCGTAATCCTCCTGCTTGCCCAGCTTTTTGGCCACCTGCGCGATGCTCCAGTCGCTGATGCAGTACTCCAGTGCCTTGGCCACCGATTCCCCCTCCTCGTCAGCCGGGATATAGCCCCGCTCGCGTACCTGTTTCAGGCCGCGCTCGTTCAGCCTCGAATACATCACGATCGCCCCGTAAGCCTTTTCCACATCGAAGCCCGGAATATCCTTCAGGATAGCGTCCGCGATGACCTGCACCGAAGGGAAGCCCACCATGCAGTCCGTTTCGTTCCCCGCCAGGTGCCAGACCGGCACCTTGCCCTGCTGCTCGAATATGTGAATGAACGTGTTCACGAAATCGCCCACCCGTTCCGGCGCCGTGATCGTATAGAGCGGATTCGCCGCCCGGTAGGTGTCCCACAGCGAGAAGATCGTGTAGACATCGGTCGTATCCTGGTACGTGAAACCGTTCGCCCCGCGGTACTCGCCCGTCACGTCGTTGAAGATCGCCGGGAAGAACGAAGCATGGTAAACCGCAGTATAGAAAGTCCTCAGGCGGGCCGTATCCTTGGTTTCCACGCTCATGTGCCCCAATAGGTCGTTCCATGCCTTGCGCGCCGCCGCACGGGTTTCGTCGAACGAACGGCCTTTGGCCTCCGCTGCCAGGTTCACCTTCGCCCCGGCAACCCCCACGCCCGATATCCCTACGCGGGCCTCGATCCGGCCGCCCTCCGGCATCGGCCCGAAATCGAGCACCCCGTATGCGTTCGGCATGACGAGCGTCCGTTCCGGCCGCCCGTCTTTAGCCGGAACGACCGTCGTATCGGCATAAACGGTCAGGCTTTTGAAAGGCTTCGAGAATTCGGCCACGAAATAGACCCGGTCGTCCGGCGCCCAGCCCCTCGACAGACGATAACCCTCGACGGTCGAGTCGTTCACGGCGACCATCCTCAACTCCCTGGCCGCATCCCAGCCGATGCCGTCGAACAGGTTGACCAGCACCCTGGCCGAATCGGTGGCCGGGAAAGTATATCGGTGGAAACCTGTTCGCGGCGTGGCGGTCAGCTCGGCATCGATCCCGTAACGGTCCAGCCGGGTCTTATAATACCCCGCCTGCGCATCCTCGTTGGCGTGCGAATAGGGCGACAGGTATGTCTGCGCCTTGACCGGCAGGGCCACAGCGCCCGTCAGCGGCATCAGGAGGATATCCCCCTTGTCGCCGATCCCGGTGCCGCTCAGGTGGGTATGCGCGAAGCCGATCACCGTGGTGTCGCTGGCATGGTAGCCTGAGCACCAGTCCCAGCCTTCGGAGATATTGGTCGGCCCAAGCTGCACGCCCCCGAACGGGACGTTGGCGCCGACGAAAACATGGCCGTGGCCGCCGGAGCCGATCGTGGGATCGACAAAACGGGCGAGATCCCGCCCTTCGCCCTTTGACGAAGTGCACGAGGTGACGGCAACCGCCAGCGCAGCGGCGCCCAAAGCGACGCAAAGTGTGTTTCTGAACATAGTTTTAAGAGGTTTCCTGCTTGAGTTGGTGATAGTAATGAGGCAAAGATAGGTATTTCAATCCTTATTTTCCGCATGTCCTCCGCTGCGGCTGGCCAGTATGGCGGGCAGGTGTTCCAGCGCCCAGCCTACCAGGGCCTCCACGTGGGGCATCAGGCTGCGGCCCGTCGCCGTGAGGCTGTACTCCACCCGCGGCGGCACTTCGGGATAGACCTTGCGCTCCACCAGCCCGTCGGCCTCCAGCGTGCGGAGCGTCACGGTCAGCATCCGCTGCGAAATATCTTCGATCGCTTTGCGCAGCTCGCCGAACCGCATAGTGCCGTTGGCATCCAGCGTCACCAGCACCAGCATCGACCATTTGTCGCCGAGGCGGGCCAGCACGGCGCGGATCGGACAATTTTCCGACGGACGGAAATTTTGCACTTTTTTTGCTGCCTCCATCGTATTGTTTTTCAGCGATAGTTACCTCTGCGTAAGTTCGTTATCGGGGCGTGCCCTCTTGTTTCCGCCGAAAAGGAGGCATACCTTTACATCACAAAAGTAACCGACTTACGAAAAAGAACTATCGTTTCACTTAAAAAATTACGATCATGGCAAAAAAAGTAGCTGTTCTGGCAGTCGATCCGGTCAACGGGATGGGGTTATTCCAATACCTCGAAGCCTTCTACGAGAACAAAATCCCGTTCACGGTTTTCGCCGTGGCGGGGAGCAAGGAGATCCAGACCAATTCGGGCATGGGGCTGACGGTGAACGACGTGGTCGCCAACCTGAAAGGGCACGAAGACGAATACGATGCGGTGGTCTTCTCCTGCGGCGACGCCGTGCCGGTGTTCCAACAGCATGCCGGGGAGCCCTGGAACCTCGACCTGATGGAGGTGCTGAAGGCGTTCGGCGAAAAAGGTAAACTGATGATCGGCCACTGCGCCGCGGGGATGATGTTCGACTTCGCGGGGGTGACGGCCGGTAAACGGCTGGCCGTGCACCCGCTGGCCAAAGCCGCCATCCGTAACGGGACGGTCACGGACGAGAAATCGGTGGTGGACGGCAATTTCTTCACGGCCCAGGACGAAAACAGCATCTGGACCATGATGCCCCGGCTGGTCGAGACGCTCAAGGCATAAGCCCTGACAAACGGTATGAAAAAGGCCCTGCATGGCAGGGCCTTTTTCTATTGTTTGATCGTCAGCTCCAGCACTCCGCCCTTTATAATATCGTCCCAAGTGATGAACGGCGCGCCCAGCGGCTGCCCGTTCAGCGTCATCTTCTCGATCAGGTAATGCTCCGCCGACACCCCCGGCGCCCGCACCGTGAACCTCTTGCCGTTCGGCAGCCGGATGACCGACTCCTCGAACAACGGCGTGCCGACCGCATAGTTCAGGCTCACCGGATCGACCGGATAGAAGCCCATCGCGCTAAACACATACCAAGCCGACATCTGGCCGCAGTCCTCGTTGCCGCACAGCCCCTCCGGCGTGTTGGCATACTGCGTGCGCAGGATTTCGGAAACGTATTTCTGCGTCTTCTCCGGCTTGCCGACATAGTTGTAGAGGTACGCCACATGGTGCGACGGCTCGTTGCCGTGCGCGTACTGGCCGATCATCCCGGTCGAGAAAATCGGCAACGAATCGGTCGCCTCCGGACTTAAAGTGAACATCTCGTCCAACCGCTTTTCGAACTGCGCCGGGCCGCGCATCAGGCGGATCAGCCCCTCCACATCCTGCGGCACCGCCCAGAGGTACTGCCAGCCGTTGCTCTCGGTGATATGCTCCGTGTACTCCTTCGGGTCGAAGCCCGGCACCCACTCGCCACTGGCCAGCCGCGGCTGCATAAAGCCCGACGCCGGCTGGAAAACATTCATATAATTCTTCGAGCGCAGCATAAACTCGTTATAGACCGAATCGCGCCCCATCCGCCGCGCCAGCTGCGCGATGCAGTAATCGTCGTAGGCGTACTCCAGCGTCTTGGACAAAGACTCCTTGTCCATATCCGCCGGGACATAGCCCATCTGTTTGTACAGCCCGATGGAGCGGTAGTCGTCCCGGTTGGCCGTCCCCTCGCAGGCCGCCAGCACGCGGTTGAGCATCGAATCCGGCAACAACCCCTTCAAAGCCGCCTCGGCCAGCACCGGCACCGAGTGGTAACCGATCATCATGTCCGTCTCGTTGCCCCACAGCGGCCACACCGGCAGCATCCCGTGCTGGTCGTAGAAGTTCAACATCGAAACGGCCATCTCCCGCACCCGCTCCGGGTGCATGAAGGTGTAGAGCGGATGCGCCGCCCGGTAGGTGTCCCACAGCGAGAAGGTGGAATAGTTCCGCGATCCCGGCGTGCCGGGGTGTATCCGTTTGTCCGGCCCGAAATAGCGGCCGTCCACGTCGTCGAACAGCGTCGGGGCCAGCATCGTCCGGTACAAGGCCGTATAGAACGACACCCGTTCGTCCCGCGTGCCGCCTTTGACCCGGATTTTAGAGAGTTCGGCGTTCCACGCCGCCCGCTGCGCCGTCCGAACGCTGTCGAAGTCGAACGTCGGCATCTCTTGGGCGAGGTTTTTCCGCGCCCCGGCAATATTCACCGCCGAAATGGCCGTCCGCACCAGCACCCGGTCGCCGCCACGCGTATCGAAAACGAAACGCCCGATATGGCTCTTTATCCCATTGTAGACGCTGTCGCGGTGCACCGAAGTCACGGTGTCGATGACATACGAGGTGAACGGCTGCGAGAACTGAGCCACGAAATAGACCCGTTGGTCGGGCGCCCACCCTTCCGAAAGCCGGTACCCCTCGATCGTCCGGTCGTCCACCACCCTGATGGAAGAGCCCATCGTATAGTCCCAGTTCATATGCTTGGCGAGGTTCAGGAACACGGTGGCCTCCCCGGTTTCCGGAAAGGCGTACCGCTGCATGCCGCACCGCTCGGTCGCCACAAGTTCTACTTTCGTATCGTAGTCTTTCAGTAAGACGCTGTAATACCCTGCCTGTGCCGTTTCGTCATCGTGGCTGAAGGTGGAATAGACTCCCAGCTCGCCCTTGCCGACCTTGAACGGCGGCACGGCGGGCATGTAGCTGATGTCGTACAGGTCGCCCGCGCCGGTGCCGTCGAGGTGAGTATGCGAAAATCCGGCGATGGTGGTGTCGGGCCAGAAGTAGCCGGCGATGCGGTCCCAGCCGCTGGTGCCGTTGTCGGGCGAGAGCTGCACCATGCCGAACGGGGCGCTGACGCCGGGATAGACGTTGCCGGGCCCGTCGGTGCCGATCAGGGGATTGACCAGGGATGCCAGGTCGTCTCCTTTCGGGCCGCTGCCGCCGCAGGAGACGGCAAAGAATGACGCCGCAAATGCGAGGGGGAGGATATAGGGGATTTTCATAGTCGGTCGGGTTAAGGTCGGATCAGGGGTCGGGCCGCTGTCCGAAGCGTGCCCTTGCAAAGATAAAATTTTTATCTATATTTGTCTTGCCGTCCGGCTCTATTGGGGCTTTTGTCGGGCTTTGCCCGGCCTTACAGGCGGGCGGCGCATAATGTTGACATACTTTTGATCTCTTTCGTAAATTAGGACCTTACAGACACTGAGATTGAAGTGTGATTTCCATGCTGTTTACAACGGCATGGGGTCAGCTTCTTTCAGTGTCGGGCCGTCCTAAGCCTACGAAAGGGAGAAGATTTGGCCTCATGCTTTTTTTATTTGGTGCCGCTGGGCACTCCAGCCGGGCTGTAACTACCCAATGTTGGCATCCCGTAACTGTACAGCCGTCTGGTCGAACGGCAAATAATCTCCGGAAAAGGCATGGGGCCTTTTTACGTTTAGGCGGCCGCCTGCGGGTCTGACGCATACGAAGCGTGAGCGCAGTATTGCGGCTTCCCGCCGGGGGAGGCGGTCGCCGCCCGCTGGCGCGGGGAGTAATCTATGGCCTTATTTGTCTCGGCGCGCGTCCCCCCGCGCGCCCTTACAATGCTAATTGCAATGCAAATGCCAGTAAAAGACGCAACGCGTCCCCGCGACCGGACACCGCTGGCGCGGAAATCCCGGCTTTTCACTCTTTCGTTTTCGGAGACCCGCCAGGGTCGCGCAAGCCCCAAGCCAGCGGAGGCCAAAGGAGCATCGCGAGTTAACTGCACTACGCTTGTTTTCCTCCTCGCCGTTCGGCCAAGCGAAAGTTTTCGCTTGCCTCTCACTGGCAGCGTCGGTTGCAGCCCTTCGCCGGGGGTGGCTTCGGGCTGCTTGCTGGCGCGGAGACTTAGTTCGGCCTGACAGCGGGTACGGGATATAGCCCCTCGAACAATACCCGAAACTTCGACCTCGCCCAGAACACCACTTATCGACCGCCGGATCAACTGTGGTAAATCGCCTTGACCGGCTCCATCCGCGCCGCGCTCCACGCCGGGAAGAAACCCGCCACGGCCCCCACGACCGAGGAGATCACCAGCCCCAGGATAATATTACCGAGCGTCAGTACGATGGTGAAATCACTGAAACTATTGACGATCAGCACCCCGAAGAAGATCAGCAGCAGTCCGATCGCACCGCCCACCACCGAAAGGATCACCGCCTCGAAAACGAACTGGAACAGGATAAAATAGGGCCTCGCCCCCAACGCTTTCTGGATCCCGATCTGCGCCGTCCGCTCCTTGACCGATACGAACATGATGTTCGCCACGCCGAAGCCCCCCACCAGGATCGAAAAAATCCCGATAATCCCCCCCGCGAAGTTGATCTGCCGGAACATATTGTCCAGCTGGTTGCTCAGGATGCTCATCTCGTTGACCGCGAAATTGTCCTCCGTCTGCGGACTGAGCCGCCTCAGCCGCCGCATGATCGAGCCGACCTCGGCCTTGAGCTCCTGCGCGTCGCCGCCGTCAGGCCCCTTGATGACCATTTCGGTGCCCGCCCAGTGCAGGTTCACGAAGTTGCGGGCCAGCGCCAGCGGGATCAGCACATTCTCGTCCATGCTCATCCCCATCATGTCGTCCCCGGATTTGGCGAACACGCCGATCACCGTCAGCCTGGTGCCCCCGATGCGCATGTCCCGCCCCACCGGATCCTCGCCCGGAAAGAGCTTTTCGGCCACCGTGCTCCCGATGACCGCCACCCGCGCACCGTGCTCCGACTCATAGGGGGTGAAATAACGTCCCCGCCCGATGTCGCTCTTGCGCATCTGGTTATAGTCGTATGTGGCCCCGATCACCGAGGTGTTGTCCACATAGTTGCTGCCGTTCTTGACCGTCCGCGAGAAAGAGGTCGTGAAGGCGATGGCCTGCACCTGCGGAAGCAGCGCCCGCATCTCGTTGAATTCGGTGAGGCTCACCTGCGGCCGGTTGTAGTATTTCCACCACTCGCCGCCGCCATCCCAGGGCCATTTTCCGACATAGAGGGTATTGCTCCCCAGCGAGTTGACATCCTCGCGGATCTTGATCTCCATCGAATCGACGAGGGTGAATACGGTGATGATGGCGAAGATGCCGATGGTGATTCCCGACAGCGAGAGGGCCGTGCGGAGCTTGTTGATAACCACGCTTTCGACAGCCATCAGCCAGCTTTGGTATATTTGCCCGAGGGTGAAGATCAGTTTTTTGAACATAAGCGGCGGCCGCGGCGGGCGGCTGTCAAATTTAAGTAATTTTTGCGATTCGCCCCTCTTTTCCTAATTTTGTACTTATTAACCGTTCATTTATTCGGCATTGGTGTCGTCCGGACCGCCGTTTTATTATTTTCTTCAGTGCAACAGGCGAATCCGGAGCCGTCAGGTTTGTGATCCCATTTGATTTTCGGTGGGAAGCGCCTGTGCGGGCTTGTCCCGCGCGTGGGGAGGCGCGGGCCACCGCTGTCGCGGGGACTTAAAGTTGTTACAGCCTGCAAAAACCCCACTACGGCGATGCGGTGCGGACACAAACCGAATAAACGAACTGTTATGAAAACGCGAGAAGCATGATACTTGAAATTAGCCTCTTGATCGTAGCCGGTTATTTGTTGGGTTCGATACCCAGCGCGGTGTGGATCGGCAAATGGTTTTACGGAACGGACGTCCGCGAGCACGGCAGCCACAACGCCGGGGCGACCAACACCCTGCGGGTGCTGGGCCGGCGGGCGGCGCTGCCGGTGTTCATCATCGACGCGGCCAAGGGCTACGGGGCGGTCATGTTGGCCCACCTGACCGATTTGGAGGGGGACTCGTTCTTCTTCCTGAAGATCGGCCTGACCGCGGCGGCGATACTGGGGCATATCTTCCCGATCTTCGCCGGCTTCAAGGGTGGCAAAGGGGTCGCCACCATGGCGGGCTGTATGCTGGCCATCGCTCCGGTGCCGATGCTGATGGGGCTGGTAACGTTCATTATCGTGCTGGCCGCGACACACTACGTTTCGCTGGGGTCGATGACCGGAGGCGTGCTGTTCCCGGTCTATATCATCATCGTCAACGGCTTCCACTCGCCCTACAAGATCGCGTTCGGGGTGCTGGTGGCCGTGGTGCTGGTCATCACGCATCGCAAAAACATCAAAAGGCTGCGCGAGGGGACGGAGAATAAGACCTACCTGTTCCTGAAACGACCGAAATCGTAACTATATATTTAGTTATTCAAAAATAATCATTACCTTTGGAATATTCCAAATTCTCAAAGGCAATGAAACATATCTTTCTGGGCTGTCTGGCAGCCTTTTTATCCGTCACAGCCCGGAGCGCTTCCGCCCCGCAGCGACTTCCCGCGACATTACAAGGCAACTGGAGCACCACCGACGGCGGCCGGCAGTGGACTTACGGCTTTTACCCCCATCTGGCTATCTGGCAGAACGTCTTTTGGGACTATGCCGGCATCGCCGATAAAGGTTCGGTGACTACCATTCAGCTGCGGGAGCGCGGCGGCGACCGCACCGCGACCCTATACGCCCACTGGGACGTTCGGGACAGCGTGGCCCGGATCGGCCTTTCGCCGAAAAGCCTCACCCCTTACAGCCGCAAACCGATCGCTAACCCCTCGTACCGGATTCCGGCGGCCCAGGATCCCGATTATCCGGCCGGAGACTCCATATTCCGGGAGGGCACCGCGCTGCTGCGCGGCTACCTGGACGGCTACTCGCCGGAGGCGATGGCCGGAACGATCAAACTGTACGGTTTCAACACCGTGACGGTACAGGATGTGCCGGCCGTCGCGGATATTTCGGCCGACGGTACGTTCGAAATGTCAGTCCCGTTGGGACACCCGATCACGACCCAGATCGTACTGACGGGCACTTTCTACGAGAATGTTTACATCGAGCCGGGCGACACGCTGACGCTCTATTGTAATCTGGAGAACCGGAAAGGGACGTCGTCGTCGCGCTATATGGGCCGCAGCGGGCGTGTGAACCGCGAGATGAATGACCTGCGGCGGCTCTACCTGCCGTTCAGCCAGGAAGATCAAACATTCCTGATGGTGACTACGCCGGACAGCGTCCGCGCATGGATCGACGGGCGCGTGGCCCGCGATTCGGCGGCGACGGCCAAATATATCGCGTCCAATGGAATCAGCCGCAAGGGAGCTTTTCTGGCCCGATGGGCGCCTTATGTGACGGGAGGCGAAAAGCTGGGGTTCTTTGCCCTGTACCGGGAAATAAAGAAAATAGAGACCGACACAGCGTTCTTCAACTTTTACCGGCAGATGCCGATGGACGATCCGCGGATGCTGGGAATTTACGATCACCGTTTCCTGCTTAATCGGCTGGAGTTTTGTCCCGTTTACCGGGAACAAAACCCGGCTCCATTGCGGTACAGTGATTTGGTAAGTGCCGGTTTCCCGATCGCGTCGGAAGATTTACCCCTGATCGACAGTCTCACCCAAGGACTGCTGGCCGTACCGGGAGACAGTGCGGCAACGGCCGCGATACTCCAAAGAACGAACGAAAAGCTGTTCGAACTATACGGAATGTTCTTCCCGGTTCACAATGCGGTACAGGACAATCGTCAAATTTACTCGAAGGGCGACGCGTACTGGGGGCGGCCGATGCCTTTCCTCAACGACCTGATCGCCGCGCGATGGCTCCACAGTTCCCTGCAACGGGCAGACCGGAATATCCCGAACTGCTGGCTGGCGATGATTCTGGGGCAGTTCACCTCGCCCTATATGATCGCGACGGTGCTGGACGCCAACGATGCGCTGCGTCCGGCACCTGTGGCGGTGGCTGCGGGGCCGTATGTGCCTTCCGACCGGGGCGAACGGTTGCTGGACAGCCTGCTGCGCCAGCACAGGGGACGGGTAGTCTATGTGGATTTCTGGAGTACGGGGTGCGGTCCTTGCCGGCAGGGGATGATACAGAGCCGGGCGCTCAAGGAGAAGCTGGCGGGCAAGCCGGTGGATTTCGTCTACATCACCTCCACGGACCAGTCGCCGGAAGATATAGCGGCGGAGTTTATCGAACAGAACAAGATCACGGGGCGGCAAATTCGCCTGACGCCGGACGAGTGGAATATTCTGGCCGCAAAATATAAGATCAATGGTATTCCGCACTACATGATCGTGGGAGCGGACGGGCGAGTGGTCGATCCGCACTATATGGGTCACGGGGCGGACGAGGTCTCTGCGGCACTGCTAAAGGCTGTCGGCGAGTAAAACGAAGTCAATCTTGTTCACCAAAAAGGCGGGCGCTATCTGTGATAGCGCCCGCCCTGATTCTATCCGAAACGGGGAGTCTCAGAACCGTTTGATCCCCATAATCTCGCGCACCTCGGCCACTGTCCGCGCCGCGCTCTCCTGCGCTTTCTCGGCACCCATGCGGGCCACTTTCGAAAGATAGGCATCATCCGCCTGAATAGCCAGAATCCGTTCCCGGATCGGTGCCACGGTGGCGATAATGTCCTCGGCCAGCTGTTTCTTGAGGTCGCCGTAGCGGATCGAACAGTCAGCATACTTGTCCTTGAAATACTGCACCGTATCCGGTGTGGAAACGATCTCCAGCAGGGTGAAGATGTTGCGGATCACCTCCGGCATCTCGGAGTTCGGAACCGTGGGGCCGCTGTCGGTCACGGCTTTCATCACCTTCTTGCGGATGTCGGCGTCGCTGTCGACCAGGTAAATACCGTTCCCCTCGCTCTTGCCCATCTTGCCGCTGCCGTCGAGCCCCGGCACCTTCACCAGCTCGGAACCGAAGTTGTACGGCTCAGGCTCCGGAAAATATTCGACCCCGTACTTGGTATTGAACCGGCGGGCGAATTTGCGGGTCATCTCGAGGTGCTGCTCCTGGTCTTTCCCCACGGGCACCTTATGGGCCTTGTGGATCAGAATATCCGCAGCCATTAAGGTGGGATAGGTGAGCAGCCCCGCATTGACGTTATCGGAGTGCTTGCGCATCTTCTCCTTGAACGACGCGGTGCGCTCCAGCTCGCCGACGTAGGCGTGCATGTTCAGCAGCAGGTAGAGTTCGGCCACCTGCGGCTGGTCGCTCTGCACGAAAATGGCCGATTTCTCCGGGTCGAGCCCGGCGGCGAGGTATTCGGCGAGGATGTCGCGCACGTTGCCGTGCAGCGCCGCCGGATCGGGATGGGTGGTGAGGGAGTGGTAATCCGCGATGAAGAAGTAGCAGTTCGCCGCGTCCTGCATCTTGATGAAGTTGCGCAGGGCGCCGAAGTAGTTCCCCAAATGTAGATTGCCTGTCGAGCGGATGCCGCTGACTACTGTTTCCATATGTTCGTTTTATTCGTTCGGTGTATGTTATTGCGGTTCTTTATTATCTGTCCGGCCGGCTGCGGAAAGATTTAAAAATATCCGTAGGGTTTACGTAAGTATTCCGCGAAGCGGTCAGCCCGGAGCCTCCCCCGGCGCAGGGCTGCAACCTAACGGTCTTGCCCGCGCAGGCTCCAGGCCAGGATAAAAACCGTAGGGTTTTATATACAATCCTTCAGGTCGCAGCCTGCGGAAAGGTTCGCAACCTGAGTTGCGGGCCTCCGCTGCGGGAGGCTGCGGCCCGCCCGCTGGCGCGGAACCTGAATCATTAACTGTACGGTTAATTCGCAGGAGAGTCGTCCCGCGTACCTCGGTACATCCGTATGGTTCCCGAAACATTCCCAAAGCCGCGATTTGCGGGTGGCCATAAGGCGCCGAAACCCGGAAGTGGATCCGGCAGCCCCGCAAAATTAATCAATTTCCCCGCTTTTGCACGGCCCGCTCCCCGGAAATGCGTCAGGCCGTGGCCGGATAGGAGACCCGGCCGTGGTAAATGTTGTTCAGCTTGGCCTTGAACAGCTCCTTGATCCGCGTCACCTCGGCGAACGACAGGTCGGCATGGCTGTACTGGTGCTCGGCCACCTGCCGGTCGACGATCTTCTCCACCAGCGCGTCGATCGACTCGCGGTCGTAGCCGGGCAGCGAGCGCGAAGCCGCCTCCACAGCGTCGGCCATCATGCAGATCGCCACCTCGCGCCGCGCGGGCTTCGGCCCCGGATACATGAACTCGTCGGGATGCTCCACCGTGCCGTGCTTCTCCATCTCCTCGGCATAGAAATAGTAGATCTTCGAAGTGCCGTGATGCCCCGATATAAACTCCTGGATGACCGCCGGCAAGCGGTGCTTGCGGGCCAGCATGATCCCCTCGGTCACGTGCGAGCGGACGATGGCCGCGCTCTGCGCCGGGCTCAGCATCGAGTGGGGGTTGAAATTCCCGGTCTGGTTCTCCACGAAATAGAACGGGTTCTCCATCTTGCCGATGTCGTGGTAGAGCGCCCCGGCCCGCGCCAGCAGGGGGTTGGCACCGATCTCCTTGGCCGCGCTCTCGGCCAGCGACGCCACCTGCACCGAATGCTGGAAAGTGCCCGGAGCCTTTTCGGCCAGTTGCAGCAGCAGCGGCTGGTTGGTGTCCGACAGCTCCAGCAGCGTGATGTCCGACACGAAGCCGAACAGCCGCTCGAAGATATAGACCAGCTGGTAGAACGCCAGCATCAGGAACGCGCTCACCACGAACCAGAGCACGCCCATGTAGTCCACATCCAGCGTCCCCTGCGTCATCCACATGAAGGCGACGTAGGCCGCCGACTCGGCCAGGAACACCGCCCCGACGGCCTTGAAGACGCTGTGCCGCTGGTAGTAGTGGCGCACCACGAAAATCGCCACCATCCCCGCCAGGAAATTGACGGTGAAAAACTCGAAGCTGAACCGCACGAACAGCGAGGCGAGCAACATCACCGATATGTTCCCGAAAATGGCCACCCGCGTGTCGAAAAAGGCCAGCAGCAGGATCGCCACCACCGGCAGCGGCACCATATAAGGGCTGAGGAACTGCGTCCGCACCACGAAAGCCATCAGCGCAGCCATCACGGTGTAGAGCACGAAGACGAAAAGCAGCGGCCGCCAACCGGCGAAATGCTTCTGCGAGAAGAAGCGGAAAAAGACGTAACTCAGCGTCAGCAGGGCCCCGACGATCATCAGCTTGCCCAGGAATAACACCAGTCCGCTCACCCCCTGCCCCAGCCGGTTCTCGTACTCGCGGCGGTAGGAGGTCAGCAGGGTGGCGATATGGCGGTCGATCATCTGGCCATTCGAGACGATCACTTCGCCGGCGCGCACGATCCCTTCGGTGCGCGACAGCCGCGAAAGGAGCTGTTCGCGCAGCCGGGCGTTCAGCGACTGGTCGTAAGTCAGCGACGGGGTCAGGTAGCGGAACCCCTGTTCGGGGTCGAACCCCTGCGCTTTCAGGTAGGACTGCGCCGAGGAGGGAGTGAAAAGGTCGGTGGCGAAACGGGCTTGCAGCATGTGCGCGCTGTCGATGCGCACCATCCGGTCGGCGTAAGCCGCCCGGTCGGCATCGCTGACGATGCCTTTCCCGTAGATATGCCGGAACGCTTCGAGCGCGTGGACGCGCTCCTCGTCGGTCAGGCCCGGATTAGCCTTCAGGTCGGAAGCCAGCGAACGCAGCTGCGCCGCCGCTACCAGCGTGTCCAGCCGAAAAACGGGCTGGAACCCCTCCAACAGGGCTTTCCGCTCCGCCGACAGCTGTTCGGCGCTTTTATAGACCGGAATGTCGAACGGCGCGGTGAGCGTTTCCGACTCCCACACCTCGCCGGGGGCGAAGTTAAAGTTTAGGGCCGCCCGCCGGGGCATCATAAGGGTGATGAGCAGCGAAAGCCCCGCCAGCAAAGCGATTTTCCGTATCATGGTTTCTCAAAGGTTTTAAAACCCTCGCCGAGGGTCTCGTGGGCGTCGACCACGATCATAAAGGCTTCCGGATCGACCTCCCGGATGCGGTCGCGCATCAGCGACACTTCGCGCCGCGAAACGACCACGAAGATCATCTCCTTGTCGGCGCCGGTATACATTCCGCTGGCCTTGATATAAGTCCCGCCGCGTTCCAGACCGTCGAGGATGTAATCGCGTATCCGGTCGTGTTTTTCCGAGAGGATGAAGAGCAGCTTGTCGCCCGACCCGCCGTCCACGATGTAGTCGATCACGCGCGAGGAGACGAAGATGGTCACCAGCGAATAGAGCGGCAGTTTCCAGTCGCCCAGCACGACGAGACCGAACAGGACGACCAGCGAGTCCACATACAGAACGGCGCGGCTGATGGGCATATGGAGGTATTTGGAGACGATCATGGCCACGATGTCGGTGCCGCCCGACGTGGCGTGGGTCTTGAGGATCAGGCCCACCCCGGCTCCCATCAACGTCCCCCCGAAGATGCAGCTCAGGAGCACGTCGTTCGAGAGGTCGATCTTGCCGCCGAGCATCGTCGCCGGGTCGGAACCGATAAGGAGGGTCATGATGTCCATGATAAGCGGCGTAAGCACCGCCGCGACGATGGTCTTGGTGCCGAACCGGGCGCCAAAGATGCGGAAAGCGATAATGAGCAGCGGAATGTCCATCGACAGGCCGTAGGTTCCGACCTGGATCTTCGGGAACAGGTAATTGAGCACCACGCCCATGCCGTACACGCCTCCGGGCACGATGCGATATGGGGTGATGAAGAGCACGAAAGCGGTGGCCAGCAATGCCGCGCCGACCACGACGTACAGCCATTGGCGGAAAGTCTGCCTGTTCATGGGGTATTTGCCTTAATAAGGCAAAGTTAAGCAATTTCCCTGCCTTTTCCGCCCCTTCTTCCGGCAACGCCTGTCCAGGTCGCGGATCAGCAGAGCGGGGTCCCGATCAGGGTCGCCGACGAGCAGTCCGTAATCAGCACGTGGACATAATCCCCCGGCAGGTAGTTCATCCGGGGCAGGATCACCACCTTGTTCTGCGACGTGCGGCCGTAGACCTCGTCCGCGGAACGTTTCGAAGTCCCCTCGACCAACACTTCGAAATGGCGCCCCACGTCCCGCCGGTTGGACTCCAGCGACAACTGGTTCTGGAGGTTGATGATCTCCGTGAGGCGGGCCGTCTTGACCTCCTCCGGCACATCGTCCGCCAGGGTGCGCTGCGCCTTGGTATTGGGCCGCTCGGAGTATTTGAACATATAGGAGAATTCGTAGCCCACTTCGCGCATCAGCGAAAGTGTCCGGGCGTGGTCTTCCTCGGTTTCGGTGCAGAATCCGGCGATCAGGTCGGTGGAGAGCGAGCAGTCGGGCAGCAACCGCCGGATCGCAGCGATGCGATCCAGATACCATTCCCGCGTGTATTTGCGGTTCATCAGCTCCAGTATCCGCGACGAGCCGGACTGCGCGGGCAGGTGGATGGCCCGGCAGATGTTCGGCCACGCCGCGATGGTCTCGATCAGCTCGTCCGAAAGGTCTTTGGGATGCGAGGTGGCGAAACGCACCCGGAGCAGCGGCGACACTCCGGCCACGCGCGCCAGCAGTTTGGCGAAACTGACGTCGCCGTACCGATAGGAATTGACGTTCTGTCCCAACAGCGTCACCTCGCGGTAGCCGCGCGCGAAGAGGTCGCGCACCTCGGCCAGGATGGTCTCCGCATCGCGGCTCCGCTCCACGCCGCGGGTATAGGGCACCACGCAGTAGGCGCACATGTTGTTGCAACCGCGCATAATGCTGACGAAGGCGGTCACCCCGTTTTTGTCGAGCCGCACGGGGCTGATTTCCGCGTAGGTTTCCTCGCGCGACAAGAGCACATTCACCGCCTTGGCACCCCCGGCGGCCTGCCGCACCAGCTCCGGCAGCGACCGGTATCCGTCCGGCCCGACCACGATGTCCACGGTCTTCTCCTGTTCGATCAGGCGGTCTTTGAGCCGCTCGGCCATGCAGCCGATGATCCCCACCAGCAGCCACGGCCGCCGCTTCTTGAGGCCCCGGAACTCAGCCAGCCGCCCCCAGACGCGCTGCTCGGCGTTGTCGCGGATGGCGCAGGTGTTGACCAGCACCACGTCGGCCTCGTCCAGCGAGTCGGTATATTCGAAACCGCCCTGCTGCATCACCGCCACCACCACTTCGCTGTCGTTCCGGTTCATCTGGCACCCGTAGGTCTCGATGTAGAATTTACCCTGCCCCTGCTGCACCGCAAGATTGAATTTCGGATTGCCCATAGCCCTGCCTTTTCGTTTCGGAATTTAACGCCGCAAAGATACATTTTATTCCCCGCAGCCCGAAACCGGGGCCCCTTTTGCAACATTTTTGCGGCGCACCGGCGGCAGGCATTCCTTCCTGTCAGTATTAATCCTGAATTACCGGCTGGATATCAAAAAGTTAAACTTTAATAAAATTTTTTATTATAAAGCATCATTTTGTCGAAAAAGGTATATCTTTGCAGCGGTTTTAACAACATTCAATTCATACCACTATGAAAAAACTTTTCCAATTTGCTTGTGTTGCAGCTATCGCTGCCGGTTTCGTAGCTTGCGGCAACAGCGCAGCCAACACTGAAAACGCTGACTCTACCGCTGTCGTAGAAATGACCGAAACCGTCGTTGTGGACACCGTAGCTGTGGATACTACCGCCGCTTGCGACACCACCGCTGTCTGCGATTCGGCTGCCGTTGTAAAATAGCGCCGCGCTGCCCTGCGGGCAGCTCCAGCACTTTTTTTGCGACGAATGCAGAAAAAGAAGCGCCTCTCCCTTCTCGACCGCTGGCCGAAAAGGGAGAGGCGCTTCTTTTTCATGCGCTTGCGATACGCGGACTATTCGTCCTTATCCGTATCGGAGTAGGCTTTGAGCAGCTTGTCCTGCACTTCGGCCGGCACCTGTTCGTAACCCGCGAACTTCATGGTATAGGTCGCCCGCCCGCCCGTCAGCGAGCTGAGCGAAGTGGAATAGCGGTTCATCTCGGCCAGCGGCACCCGCGCGGCCAGCATCTCGAACCCTTTTTCGCTGGTCATCCCTTCGATGATCGCGCGGCGGTTCTGCAGGTCGCTCATCACGTCGCCCAGCTTGTCGCTCGGCGCCAGCACTTCGATCTGGTAGATCGGCTCCATGATCTTGGCCCCCGCATTGCGGAAAGCCTCCTTGAAAGCGTTGCGCCCCGCCAACTTGAACGAAATTTCGTTCGAGTCCACCGGGTGCATCTTGCCGTCATAGACGATCACGCGGATGTCCCGCGCATACGAGCCGGTCAGCGGCCCCTCCTCCATCTTCTCCATGATCCCCTTCATGATGGCCGGCAGGAACCGAGCGTCGATCGCCCCGCCCACGATGGCGCTGCAAAATACCAGCTTGCCGCCCCAGTCCAGCTCGACCTCCTCCGTGGATTTGATGTTCATCACCTGCTCGCGCCCTTCGATCTTGTATTTCGACGGCGCCGGCATCCCTTCGACATAAGGCTCGATCACCAGCGAAACTTCGCCGAACTGCCCCGCCCCGCCCGACTGCTTCTTGTGCCGGTAATTGGCCGCGGCCATCTTCGTGATCGTCTCGCGATACGGCACCTTCGGCGGGAAGAAATCCACCTCGATCTTGTGCGTGCCCGCCAGCTGCGTTTTGAGGATATTGAGGTGATGCTCGCCCTGCCCCGAAAGGATGGTCTGCTTCAGCTCCTTGGAATACTCGACCCCGATCGACGGATCCTCGTAAGTAGCCCGCGTCAGCAGTTCGCCCAGCTTTTCGTCGTCGGCGCTGTTCTTCGCCTTGACCGCCGTGCGGAACCTCGGCTGCGGGAAGCCGATCAGGTTGATCTGCCACTCCGCCCCCGGCCCGTTCAGCGTGTGGTTCACCCGCGTCGCCTTAAGTTTCACCGTGCATCCGATATCCCCCGCACAAAGTTCCGTCACCTTCACCCGGTTACGCCCGGCGCTGACGAAGATCTGCCCGATCTTCTCCTTGTTCCCCGTGGCCATGTTGGTCAGCTCCATCCCCTCGGTCAGCGTCCCGCTGATGACGCGGAAAAAGGCCACTTCGCCCAAATGCGGCTCCACGGCCGTCTTGAATACGAATATCGACACCGGCCCCGCCGAATCCGCCTGTACGTCGCCGCCGCCGATCGTCCTGAAATTCGGCGCCTTGAGCGGCCCAGGAGCCACGTTGATAATAAATTCCATCAACCGCTTGATGCCTATGTCTTTCTTCGTGGAGAGACAGAAGACCGGCACCAGGTCGCGTTTGGCCAGCCCCAGCTTGATCCCCGAACGCATCTCGTCCTGCGTCAGCGTCCCTTTCTCGAAATAGAGCTCCATGAGCGCCTCATCGTTCTCGGCCGCCGCCTCGACCAGCGCCTTGTTCAGTTCTTTGGCCCGTTCCATCTCCGCCTCCGGAATAGGAAGCTCTTCCCGTTCGCCCGTATCGCCTTTGAATTTGTACATCTTCATCATCAGCACGTCGATGAAGCTGTCGAACCCTGGCCCCGGATTGACCGGATACTGCACCACGACGATCGGCGCTTCGGAGTTGGCCCGCAGCTCCTCGATCGTCTGTTCCCAATTGGCCTTTTCGGCGTCCAGCTGGTTCACCGCCGCGATCACCGGTTTTTCGTGCCGCCGCGCGTACCTCGCCTGTATCTCGGTCCCCACCTCGAACCCGTTCTGGGCGTTGAGCAGCATCACCCCCACGTCGGCCACCTTGAAGGATGAAAAAAGGGCGCCGCAGAAATCGTCGGCACCAGGGGTGTCGAGGATATTCAGCTTGTACCCGTTGAATTCCGTGTAAAGAACCGTTGAGAAAATCGACCGCCGGTTCTGGTGCTCGATGTCGGTGTAGTCCGAAAGCGTGTTTTCCCCCTCGACGGAGCCGCGGCGCTCTATGACTTTGCCTTCATAGGCCATGGCTTCGGCGAGGGTGGTCTTGCCTGCCCCGGAAGCTCCCAGCAGGACGATGTTCTTGATCTCGTTGGTGGGGTATTTTTTCATAACGAACGGGTTTTAGAGGGTTAGTTCCTAAAAATCCGACCCGGATTTTGCCTATAAATATAATAAATAGATTTCAAACCTCCGCCGATCAATCTTTTTTATGTCCGAATCCATAACATTACACCGTTATGTATTTTTTATGTTGTTTTTTATCATTACATTTATTGACACTAACACCAAGCCTTATGAACACGCTCAGGCAAACCGCAATCGCCGTAGCCGCAGGACTGATCGCCCTGCCGCTGGCTGCGCAAAACCGTCCCGCAGGCGAATCCTTTAAACCGAGGATCGCCGTCGGGCTGAGTTTTTCACCGGAATGGCAGCCCAATGCCGCCAAAGACCCCGGCTTCATTCCCTCTTTCGGATTGACCGTCGAAGGCCAGTTCTCCCGCCACAGCGGCATTGAACTGGGGATTTTCGACAGGCCCCAAACGGTGACGTTCGTGTCGATATTCCCGGACAACCCGAACAACGGCCGGAAACCGACCTTGCACTACGCATCCTTACGGCTGAGTTATAAATTCTGGTCGGACATCGTAAATTTTACAGCCGGGATGAATTGGGATATTTCGCCGGACAAGGTATTGTATGACGAATTTCTGTTCAACAATCGGTTCGGGTTCTGTTTCTCGGTCAGTAAAGACTTCAGGCTCTGCAAAGGGCTGATCCTGGAGCCGGCATTCCATGTCAACCCGGTATTGGTGAAGTGGAGCGACGACAAATTTACCGGCGACGGGACATTCATCGGCCTCGACATCAAAGTGAAATACCGCTTCTGACATCACGACAAAGGGCGGCCCTGATGGGGCCGCCCTTGCTATGCAAGACCGAACGGGACCGCTACAAGCTGTCCCCGAAGTCCTTGCGGAACTTGTCCACCAGCTTGGCCGGCCAGTCGCTGGTCGGCTCCAGCCCGCCCATAAAGAAGCGCAGCACCGGCGGCTCATACGTAAACCGCAGCCCTCCGATCATCTCGCGGTTGTCGTAGAGCCACTGCATGCGGTCGATCACATACTTGACCTGCGACAGCGTGAACACGCGCCGCGGCACCGCCAACCGCAACAGCTCCACGTCCGCCAGAATCTCGACCCCGTTCTCGTCGCGCACGCTGGAGATCGTCCCGCGCTCCATGCCCCGGATGCCCGATATCAGGTAGAACGCCGCCGCCAGCGCCCCCGCCGGATACTCCGTCTGCGGGATATGCTCGCAGAATTTCATCGCATCCACGTGCGCCCCCAGCACCCCCGGAGGCGTCACCACCGGAATGCCTCGCTTCTCCATCTCGCGCACCAGATAGGCGATGAACGTCGGACTTTGCGAGATCATCGTCTCGTCCAGCGTTTCGTAAAGCCCCACCGCCATCGCCTCGATCTCCCGCACGGAGATACCGCCGTAGGTCAAAAAGCCTTCATAGAGCGGGATCAGCGCCTCCATCTCCTTGAACAGCTCCTGCCGGTTGGTGCAGATACCGCCCCCGCGCGACGAGCTGAGCTTGCGCGCCGAGAAATAGACCAAGTCCGCCAGCCCGGTCATCATCTTGATAATGTCCGCCATCGAATTCTCTTTCCATTCCGCTTCGCGCTGCTTCACAAGGTAAGCGTTCTCACCCAGCAGCGACGCGTCCAGCACCAGCATCAGGCCGTATTTGTCGGCCACGCGGCGCACGTCCATCAGGTTGGCGATCGAAAAAGGCTGCCCCCCGATCAGGTTGGTCGAAGCCTCCATGCGGATGAACGGGATATTCTCCACACCGTTCTCCTCGATGCACCGCACCAGCTTGTCGATGTCGATGTTCCCCTTGAACGGATTCTCGGACTTCAGCTCCAAAGCCTCGTCGTGCAGCAGCTCGGCCACCTTGCCGCCGTTCTCGGTGATGTGGGCCAATGCGGTGGTGAAGTGGTAGTTCATCGGCACGATATGCCCCGGTTTAACATACCGGCGGCAGATAATATTTTCGGCGGCCCTGCCCTGGTGCACCGGCAGCAGGTATTTCTTGCCCAGCACATCCTCGACCGCCTTTTGCAGCCGCGCGAAGGACTGCGAACCCGCATAGGCGTCGTCGGCGCGGAACATGGCCGCGATCTGGTTGTCGCTCATGGCATTGGTGCCGCTGTCGGTCAGCATGTCGAGGAACACGTCCATCGTCGAAAGGCGGAAAGTGTTGAACCCCGCCTCCTTGATGGCGTCGAGCCGCCGCTCGATCGGCACCAGGTGGAGCTTCTGCACCACCCGCACTTTATGCAACTCCAAAGGGACGTTCTCCCCGCTGTAAAATTTCACCGGATTCATTCTGGAAATAGGTTTGGGTTAGTAATTATTCATCGGAATATTCTACAAAAATAAAAGAATTTCGTTCCCGGACAAATAAAAAGCCCGGCACGCTTTCCGCATACCGGGCAAAATTATCGGGAAAGAATCCATTAACTCCTCGGGTTCGGCCTTGCGCCGCCCCCCCGGCGACCTGCGGTCGCCCGGCGCTAAGGCCGCCATTGGCATGGGAAATGCCTTGTCAAATAAGTCGCAGCTTGGCGAATTTCAGCAGCAGCGTCTTGGCCCCCGCCGCCTCGAAACGCACCGTCACTTTCGTGTCCGTCGCCGTCTGTTCGAACGCCGTCACCGTGCCGATCCCGAACCGGTCGTGCGCCACGCGCGCGCCTACCGTCAAATCTCCCGCCGAGTCCAGCGGTCTGCCTTCCGGCACCGGCGAAGGGCGCGACTCCACCTTCCTGAATCCCGCCGGAGCGGAGTTTCCCTCAGCAGCTACCGGCGCAGCCGTTTTCCGCTGGTACCGCTGGAAAGCAGGCCTGGGATCGCCCGGCACCTTCGCCCCGCCCGAAGCGTTCCACCGGTTCCGCAGCCCCGCATTGCCATCCTCGCCGAACGTGTCCGTCTCAGGCAGAGTCGGCATGTCGAGGTACTTCGGGTCGATCTCCTTGATAAAGCGGCTCGCCTGCGACGGCACCACGCTGCCCCACTTGAACCGCGACAGCGCGAAACTCAGCGTGGCCCGCTTCTCGGCCCGCGTCAGCGCCACATAGAAGAGCCGCCGCTCCTCCTCGATGTCCTCGGCCGACGAGCTGCCGTGCTGGCTCGGAAAGAGGTTCTCCTCCAATCCCACGATATAGGTGTACTTGAATTCCAACCCCTTGGAGGCGTGGACGGTCAGCAGCGTCACCCGCGGGGTGTCGTCGTCCTTGCTGTTGTCCATGTCGGTTAGCAGCGCGATGTTCTGCAACCACTGGTCCAGCGTCACCGGCCCGCGCACGACGCCCTCCTGCGGCGCATCGGCATCCGGTGCGACAGTTTCCGCACCCTCGCCCGAAGCCGCTGCCTCGTTCTGTTCGTCGACGAACACTTTCACGGAGTTTATCAGCTCCTCCACGTTCTGCAACCGCGATTCGTCCTCGATCGACGGGCTGTCCTTGTAATGCGCCACCAACCCCGACCGAGCCATCACCTCCATCGCCAGTTCGTAGGCGTCCATCTCTCCCGACCGCCGGAACAGATCGGTGAAGTTCTTGACGAACGCCGTCAGGCCCTTGACCGCCCCGCCGCGGATGCCCAGCTCCTCCGGCGTGTGTGTGAGCAGCACTTCCCACATCGAAACGCCCTTGGCCTGTCCGGCCGCGACGATCTTTCCCACCGAGGTTTCGCCGATCCCGCGGGCCGGGAAATTGATGATCCGCTTGAGCGACTCGTCATCCTTCGGGTTGATCGCCAGCCGCAGGTAAGCGATGGCGTCCTTGATCTCGGCCCGCTGGTAGAACGACTGGCCCCCATAGATCCGGTACGGAATATTGTTCCCCCGCAGGTACTCCTCGATCACGCGCGACTGGGCGTTGGTACGGTAGAGCACCGCGAACTCGTCCGGCGAGGCCTGCTCGCCGTACAGGGTGGTGTGGATGTCCGCCGACACCCGCTGCGCCTCCTCTTTGTCGCTGAGGGTGCAGATCACTTTGATCGGCTCCCCCTGCTCGTTCTCCGAAAAGAGGTGTTTGGGCAGCTTGCGGCTGTTCTTTTCGATCACGCTGTTGGCGGCCTCGACGATGGTCCGGGTCGAGCGGTAGTTCTGCTCCAGTTTGAAGATCTTCGCCTCCGGATAGTCCTGCTGGAAACGGAGGATGTTCTCGATCCGCGCCCCGCGGAACGAGTAGATGCTCTGGGAGTCGTCGCCCACCACGCAGATATTCCGTTGTATATCGGCCAGTTTCTTGACGATCAGGTATTGCGAATAGTTGGTGTCCTGATACTCGTCCACCAGTATGTACCGGAACTGGTCGCCGTATTTCTGCGCAATTTCCGGATGGTCGCGCAGCAGGATGTTCATGTAGAGCAGCAGGTCGTCGAAGTCCATCGCCCCGTTCTGGCGGCACTGGCGCATATAGAGGGCATAGATCTCCGCCAGCCTCGGCCGCTTGGCCCGCGCATCCTCGTCGGTCAGCGTCGCGTTGGCGGCATAGGCTTCGGGCAGCACCAGGTTGTTCTTGGCCAGCGAAATACGCGAATAGATTTCGTTCGGCTTGTACTGCTCGTCCGGCAGTTCGAGCTGCCGCACGATGGCTTTGACGACGTTCCGGCTGTCTGCGGTGTCGTAGATGGTAAAGGCCTCCGGGAAGCCCAGCAACTGGGCCTCGGCCCGCAGGATGCGGCTGAACAGGGAGTGAAAGGTTCCCATCCACAGCCCGCGCACGGCTTCGTAAGGCAATATCTTGGTCACGCGGTCGCGCATCTCGCGCGCCGCTTTGTTGGTAAAGGTCAGGGCCATGATGTTGCGGGGCGAGATGCCCTGCTGGAGCATGTGGGCGATACGCATGGTGAGCACGCGGGTCTTGCCGGATCCTGCGCCGGCGATAATGAGCGACGGCCCGGCGTAGTTCTCGACGGCGCTGCGCTGGGGGCCGTTCAGCCCTTGGAGGTAATCGGTCTGTGTATGGTCGGATTGCATAAAGTCTCACTCGGAATAACGGAAAGAGTGGCCCGTAGGCTCTGGAAAGCGAACGGGCAGCCGGTTCCGGATATTGTAGCCGCAAAAATAAGGATTTACCAGACGATCGGCTCCTGTCCGGTCGAAACGAGGTATTCGTTGGCCTTGCTGAAGTGCTTGCAGCCGAAGAATCCCCGGAAGGCGGAGAGGGGCGACGGGTGCGGAGCGGTCAGGATGCAGTTCTCGGCCGGGTTCACCACGGCGGCTTTCCGCTGGGCATAGGAGCCCCACAGCATATAGACGACGTTTTTCTTCCGCTGCGCGACGGCCCGCACCACAGCGTCGGTAAAGGTTTCCCAGCCGCGGTTGGCGTGCGATGCGGGGCTGTGGGCCTGCACGGTGAGCACGGCGTTGAGCATCAGCACGCCCTGCTGCGCCCAGCGGTCGAGTTCCCCGGTCTGGGGGTATGGCGCGCCGGTATCGTCGCTCACCTCCTTGAGGATGTTTTGCAGCGACGGAGGAAATTGCGTCCCCGGAGCGACGGAAAAGCACAGCCCGTTGGCCTGCCCTTCGTTATGGTAGGGGTCTTGCCCGATGATGACGACTTTGAGCCGGTCGACGGGACAGCAGTTGAAGGCCCGGAAAATATTGGCGGCGGGCGGATAGACCACGTGGGTCATGTACTGCTCGCGCACGAAGGCGGTCAACTGGCTGAAATAGGGTTTCTCAAACTCACCTGTGAGGAGTTCCTGCCACGTGGGCTCTATCTTGACGTTCGGCATGTGGTTTCGGTTTCGTTGGTTCGACGGAAAAGGGGACCGTACGGCTCCTCGGAAAATTTATCGTATGTTTTTACATTGAGTTTGAAGACAACCATCCCTTTCTTTTCTTTCAAGAAAGGGACTTTGAGCTCGTTGCGGCACTCCTTTGGCTCCGCAAAGCTTAATTATGTAGGGCCGGAGCCAGCGAGGCCTAAACGAGCGAAGCGATGTTGCAGGCCTACGCCGGTGGTGGCTCCGGCCTGCGCGGCTCGCTATGCTCACCGCAGAAAAGGGTAGTTACAGCCGGGAAAACCATTGGGCCCGCTTTTTTCAATAGCGGCAGTTGCCTCCAATGCAAAATAAATCGTAGGGTTAAAATTAAATTTCCGCGTCAGCGGTCAGCCCGCAGCCACCCCCGGCGGAGGGCTGAAAGACTCGCAACGCTCGTTTTTGCCTCCGCTGGCTGCGGGACGGTATATAACCCTAGATTTTATTTGACTGCCGAATAGAAGCAGCGTTTGGGGGATTCCGCTTTGCCCTCCTTGACCAGATTCTTGATCGCTTTATCGACCTCCGATTTCGGCAGTCCCGTGGCTTCGGCCACCTCGGCAGACTTCATCGGCACACCCTGCGCCTTGAGAAGCGCCAATACTTTTTCCTCGTTCATGGTACGAAAGTGTTTCAACCCCTCTTTCCGGGATCCCTTTAGCAAGAAAGAAAAGAAGAAAATCCCGACGACATCCGCCGAATCCCGCAAAGAGCGAATTATGATACTTATATTGAGCGTAAAATTAGAAAAAAAAGTAACTTTATCACAATTTTACGACAAAAAGCCATAAAATAGGACCTTCGAAACCAAAGACTATGAAACCCTGTTCCCGGACCTTCCTGCTGCGCGCCGCCCTGCTGCTGGCCGCCGCCGTCACCGCCATCCGTCCCCTCAGCGCCCAGAAACCCGCCGCCGGCGAAGCCGTCCCGGTGGACAGCAGCGTGCGCGTCGGCGTGCTGCCCAGCGGCATCACCTACTACCTCAAACACAACGCCAAGCCTGCCGACCGGGCCGACTTCCACATCTACTATAAAGTCGGGGCGATCCAGGAGGAGGATTCGCAGAACGGACTGGCCCACTTCCTCGAACACATGGCCTTCAACGGCTCGCAGCACTTCCCGGAGAACACGATGATCGACTGGCTCTCGACCGTCGGCGTGCGTTTCGGCGAGAACCTCAACGCCGCCACGGGGCAGGAGCAGACCACCTACATGATCCTCAACGTGCCCCTCACGCGGGCCGGGATCGTCGACTCGGCACTGCTGATCCTGCACGACTGGGCCGGCCATATCACCCTCGACACCGCCGACATCGACAAAGAGCGCGGCGTGATTATCGAGGAGTGGCGGCAGGGGAACAACGCCCAGCGGCGCATCTTCGAAAAACAGGCACCGGTGCTCTTCAACAACTCGCTTTACGCCCGGCGCAACGTGATCGGCAACCAGGAAGTGCTCAAAACCTTCAAATACCAGGAGCTTCGCGACTTTTACCACCGCTGGTACCGGCCCGACATGCAGGCTTTCGTGATCGTCGGCGACTTCGACGTGGACAGCATGGAGCAAAAGCTGCGACAGACCATGGCCGACATCGGCGCGCCCAAAGTGCGGACGCCGAAGGCCGCGGTCACCGTGGAGGACAACGAACAGCCGCTGGTCTCGGTGACCTCCGACCCGGAGCTGACCGCCACCTCGGTCGAGGTGCTCTTCCGCGAAAAACCCCTTACCGAACGCTATGACGGGATGGAGCGGATCTGGCACGAATACGTCAATTCGCTGGCCGGGCGGATGCTGAACGAACGGTTCAGCGAAATCTCGCGGAAAGAGGACGCGCCGTTCCTGGGGGCCGGGGGCGGCTACAGTTCGGTCGTCAAACCGTTCGACGCTTTCTTCGTGAGCGGCACCGCGCACGAGGGCGAGGCACTCCGGACGCTGGAGGCGCTCTATACCGAGATCTACCGGATGCAGCGCAGCGGCTTCACGCAGTCGGAGCTCGACCGGGCCAAGACGGAGATCATGCGCGGCACCGAAAGCTACTTCGAAAACCGCAACGACCGCAAGAACGGCGAATTCGCCCAAAAATACATGGATCATTTCGAGGACGGTACCCCTTACCTGACGCCGGAACAGGATCTGGAGATCACCCGCCGGATGCTGGACGCCATCACGCTGGCGGACGTGAATGCCGAGGCGGCGCAATGGGTGCACGACCGCAACAGCGCTATCCTTATCTCGCTGCCCGAAAAAGCGGGCGTGGCGATGCCTTCCGAAGCGGAGATACTCGCCGTTATTGAGAAGGTGAAAACAGCCGAGATCGAAGCCTATAAAGACGGCGCGCAGGCCACGGCCCTGATGGACGCTGCGGGGCTCGCGGGGTCGCCGGTGACCGGGACGGCGGAGGGGAAATACGGTTCCACGGTGCTGACCTTGAAAAACGGCGTGCGGGTGATCGTCAAGCCGACGGAGCTGAAAGCGGACGAGGTGCAGATGAGCGCATTCCTGAAGGGGGGCATGTCCACGGTCGAAAGCATAACCGACCTGTACAACCTCAGCGTGCTGCCGGCCTACCTGGGCATGGCGGGGGTGGGCGATTTCTCGCGCACGGAGCTGAATAAGCTGCTGACGGGCAAGATCGCGGGCGTTACGCCGAACATCGGCTCGCTGTCGGAGGGGTTCAACGGCAGCTGCTCGCCCAAGGACATCGAGACGCTGATGCAGCTCACCTACCTGTACTACACCGCCCCGCGTTTCGACCGCGGCGACTGGAACGTGCTGATGAACCAGTTCCGCTCGCTGCTGCCGAACGTGGTGAAAAACCCCAATTATATCCTGCAGGACAGCCTGTTGCAGACGGTTTACGGGCACAGCCCGCGCGTATTCATGCAGCTCAGCCGAAAGGTGCTGGACACGATTTCCCTGGAGCGTACCGAACAGCTCTACCGGCAGTTCTTCTCGGACGCCAACGGCATGACTTTCGTCTTCGTGGGAAATATCTCCGTGGACTCGCTGCGGCCGCTGGCCGAGAAATACCTCGGATCGCTGCCCTCGAAAAAGGGGAAAGCCCCGCAGTGGGGCGATTACATCGTCCTGCCGCTGCCGGGCATCGTGCAGAATATGTATAAGACGCCGCTCCAGACCCCGAAGGTGACGGCCATCGAGCTCTACACGGGCGAGTTGCCTTACACCCTGTCGCGCAATGTCAACCTGGAGGCGATCCGTTATATCCTCGAAATGCGCTACACGAAGTCGATCCGCGAGGAGAAGGGCGGGACTTACGGCGTCGGCGTGTCGATGACCTACCAAAAGGTGCCGCTGCCGCGGTTCGCTTTCCAGATATTCTTCGAGACGGACACGGCCAAAATCGGCGAGTTGCTGCCGCTGGTGGCACAGGAGATCGAAGCCCTGTCGGCGGGCGGCGCGACGGACGAGGAGCTGACCAAGACTAAGGAGTTCTTCCTGAAACAGTACCGCGACGGCCTGATCCACAACGGTACGTGGCTGGGCTACTTGACCAGCTGGTACCTGAACGACAACGACCGGTACTCGGGCTACGAGGCAGCGGTGCAGGCCCTGACGCCGGAAACGATACGCGCCACGGCGGCGGAAGCGTTCGGACAGCGCAATGTCTGCACGGTGGTGCAGCTGCCGGAGGAGGCTGACGAGTAACACGATCGGGAAATCAGCGGCAGCAATCCCAATGAACCGCATGCTTTCGATCCGGACGTCTCCCTTTCGGGAGGCTTGTACCATAATTTATTGCGACCTTTAGGTCGCACAGCCCGGAGCCACCCCAGGTGGAGGGCTGCCACCTGCGCTTCGTTTGGTAGCGCCCACCACTGGCTCCGGACTGACGGGGTTCGCTCCGCTCGCCGCCACAACTAACAACTAAGAAGCCTACGAGTCAGATGACTAAGACAGAATTACTGGCCCCGGCGGGAAATGCGGAGATCGGGCGGGCGGCTATCGACGCCGGGGCCGACGCGGTGTATATCGGCGCCGAGCGGTTCGGTGCCCGCGAAGCGGCGGGAAACGCCATGAGCGACATTGCCGCCTTGGCGGAGTATGCGCATGGATTCGGGACGCAGGTCTACCTGACGATGAACACGCTGCTGTTCGAGGACGAGCTGGCGGCGGCCGAAAAGACGGCGTGGGCGGCATATGAAGCGGGCGTGGATGCGCTGATCGTACAGGACATGGCTTTCACGCGGATGGCATTGCCGCCGTTGGCTTTGCACGCCTCGACGCAGACGTTCAACCTCACGCCGGAACGGGCCGCGTTTCTCGCGGCGGCGGGCTTTTCGCGCATCGTACTGGAACGAGGTGCCTCTGTAGGGCAAATCCGTGCTATCCGCGCGGCGCTGCCGGAGCATATCGAACTGGAGGCGTTCGTGCACGGGGCGATCTGCGTCTCGTACAGCGGGCAGTGCTACCTGGGCCACGCCTTGTGCGGGCGGGGCGGCAACCGGGGCGGCTGCGCCCAGCCCTGCCGATCGCAGTACAACCTCTACAACGACCGGGGCCAACTACTGGTGCGGGACAAACACTTGCTGTCGGTGCGCGACCTGAACTTAAGTGATCGGCTGGGGGAATTGATCGGGGCCGGGGTCTGCTCGCTGAAGATCGAGGGCCGGTTGAAAGAGGAGGGCTATGTGGTCAACAACACGGCCTACTACCACCAACGGCTCAACGCTCTGGGCGTGCCGCGCACATCGGCCGGTACGGTGGCGTGCGATTTCACGCCGAACCCGTCGAAAAGTTTTTCGCGGGGTTTCACCACCTATTTTTGGGAGGGAAAACGGCCGGGCGTGCTGGCTCCGGAGGCGAAGTCGGTCGGGGAGTCGATCGGTACGGTGTGCGGCTGCGAAGGCACGGTGCTGACGCTGAAATTACGGCCGGGGATCGTCATGAATAACGGGGACGGGATCTGTTTCCTGACCCATTCTGGAAAACTGGAGGGCTGCTCCGTGAACCGCGCGGAGGGGAACCGGCTGTTCCTGAACCGAACGGCAGACATACCGGTCGGGACGGAGGTTTTCCGCAACCTGGACCGCTCGTTCAGGCCGTCGGCCACGCGGCATATCGCGGCAACGATCCGGTTCTCGCCGCCGCTTGTCACGGCGACGGACGAAACGGGCGTTTCGGCGACCATCGCGTTACCGGAGGGCTATGACCCGGCCTCGAACCGGGAATTGGCGGAACGCAATATCCGCAACGCTTTCTCGAAGAGCGGCGGGACGATTTTCGAAGTAACGGAGGTTCGGGTACCTGAAGTTTCGGCGGGGCCGTTGCCGTTCATTCCGGCGTCGGAACTGAACGCGCTGCGGCGGGAGGTGCTGGCGGAGTTGCTGAAAAACCGGCTGGCGGCTTACCGCCGACCGGCGCCATTTGTGCGCCCGGCGACCATGCCTGTTTTGCCGCCGGGGATCGAAAGGGATTTCCGGGCCAACGCGGCCAATTCTCTGGCGGAACGGTTCTACCGCGAGGCGGGAGTCGAACTAATTGAGAAGGCTTTGGAGGTGCAGGACGATCCGGACTTTTTCGGGCGGGAGGTGATGCGCACGCCGTACTGTATCCGACGCGAGATGGGAACGTGCCTGAAGGAGCATCCGGAACTCCGGAGCGAGAAGCTCTTTCTGGAGAATAACGGCGTCAGGCTGGAACTGGCGTTCCACTGCGCGGAGTGCGAAATGGGGATCATCTACCGGGGACGTATCTGATTATTTGGCCTGTTAATCTTTACCCTTTTTTGAGTTGGAGAGAACTGCCGCTTTTTAACTTCGTTTTCCTCGCGCTACCTCACCAAAGGCCGCAAGCGGCCTTTGGTTTCGGCACGCTGCTCGGTTCAAAAAAGCAGGCCTGTCGTGATTCCGGGCTATTACTACCCCGTTTCGGCGGTGAGCGTAGCGAACCGCACAGGCCGAACCGACGCTGCAGCCGAGTGGCCATTAGGCTTGCCTAAATGGCCGAGGCGCAAGGAGGAAGCCGGAACGGCAACCCACCCCAGGCGCAGGCCTGCAATATAGGGTAGTTACACCCCGGCTGGAGTGCCCGGCGGCACCGCTGGCTCCGGCCTTTGCAACCCAAAGCGGATGATTGCGGAGCCTAAGGAGTAGCGCAGCGGACCCAAAGAAAAAGTACAGATTAAACGGACAACTCTTTATAGATCCCGGCGCAGAAGAGCGCATAGTCATACCTGACCGGGTCGGCCGGGTCGAAGCCCCGGAGCACCCCGGTCACCTCCTCGACAGCCTTCCAGTCATTTTGTTTGCGCGTGAGCAGGCCCAGCGTCCGCGAAGTGTTCGCCGTGTGGACATCCAGCGGCAGGTACAGCGCCGACGGAGGGATCGTGTCGCTCCACAGGCCGAAGTCCACCCCGTTGTCGTCGCTGCGCACCATCCACTTGAGGAACATATTGAGCCGTTTGCACGCCGCCCCCTTGTCCACCGACGAGAGGTGGCGGCCATGCCGAGGCAGCGGCGCCAGCTCCGGCGAGAAAAACAGCCCGCGGAACTCGGACAAAACCGGTTTGAGATCGCCGTGCCGCCGGTAAGCCTCCCGGAAAACGCCGCCCAGACCGCCATGCTTCCGGTAAATATGCTGCAAAGCCCGGACGAAATAGACGAAATCCTCCCCGTTGAAAGTGCGGTGCACGAACGGCAGCAACGTTTCCCAGTCCGCCTCCTGCGACTGGGTGACGAACTGGTACGGCGCGTCGTCCATCAATTCCATCATCCGACGACCGTTCTTCACGATCGTAGGCCGCTGGCCCCACGCGATGGTAGCAGCCAGAAAGCCGGCAATCTCGATATCTTCGGGACGCTCGAAACGGTGCGGCACGCTGACCGGGTCGTCAGGCACGAAAGTGACCCGGTTGTACCGGACGCACAAGCCGTCCATATACTCTTTGATCTCCTCCCGCGTCATAGCCCCTCGCCGGCGACCAACCCGTCTTTCATAAATATCCGCCGGTCGGACATCGCCGCCAGGTCATTGTCATGCGTGACGATCACAAAGGTATAGCCGAACCGATCCCGGAGTTCGAAAAAAAGACGGTGCAACCCCTCCCGGTTCACGGAGTCCAGGTTTCCCGACGGCTCGTCGGCAAACACGACGGCAGGATCGTTAATCAAAGCCCGCGCCACCGCAACACGTTGTTGCTCGCCCCCCGACAATTCCGCCGGTTTGTGGGTCGCCCGCTGCCCCACTCCCAGCAGTTCCAACAACTCCGCGGCCCGCCGCTCCGCCGCGGAACGGGACTTGCGCCCGATCAAGGCCGGGATCATCACGTTCTCCAAAGCCGTGAACTCCGGCAGCAGGTGGTGGAACTGGAACACGAAGCCGATCTTCTCGTTCCGGAGCCGCACCAGCTCG
>CANQXP010000011.1 GCA_947627885.1 uncultured Rikenella sp. | reverse complement strand
TAGCTCCCCTGTATCGGTTCGCCGTCGAAATCATTGTAAGAGCTCATAATACCCAGCAAACCGGCCTCGCGGATGACCCGCCCGAACGGATAGACATGGATCTGCTCCATTTCGCGCAGCGACATCTGCGGATTGTTGCGCGCCATCCCTTCGCGCGCGCCCTTGCCGTTACTGTACCCCACGAAATGCTTGGCCGTGGCCGCCACCCCCTGGTCCTGAATCCCGCGCACCATCTGGATGCCCAGCTCGGCCACCAGATAGGGCGACTCGCCGTAGACCTCCTCGTAGCGCCCCCACCGCTGGTCGCGCCCCACGTCGAGGATCGGCGAATAGATATTGGTGTACCCCAAAGCCTTTGCCTCGCGCCCCTCGATCTCGCCCATCTTGTAGACCAAACCGCGGTTCCACGTATGCCCCACCCCTAACTGGGTCGGGAAATTGGTCGCCTTGAAGCTCTCCACGCCCCGCAGCCCCTCATTCGTGAAATCGACCGGGATCCCCAGCCGCGTCTCTTCGACGAAGAACCGCTGCACCTCGTTGATCGCCCACGCATGGTTCGACGCCGGCCACACATAAGGGTTGCTGCGGTTCCTGCGCCCCGGCGGATAGCCGTTCAGGTGCTCGTCGATCGCCCCGATGCCGTCCTTCCAGATACGGTCGGTCTTCCACTCCGGTTTGGGCAGGTCGTCGGTCAGCACGCGCCCGTAACCGTACAGGGTAGCCATCTGGGCGGTCTTTTCGTCGAGGTTCATCTGCGAAAGCAGGTCTTCGATCCGCTTATCCACAGGTTGCGAGGGGTCTTCGAAGACGTCTTTTTTGCCGTTCTTGTTGAAGTCGATCCAGCCGTCGCGGTAGATTTCGCCTTTGGGCCGGTATTCCGAACGGATCACCGGTTTTCCGGCTTTGTCGAAACCCTGCGCCGCGGCGCTTCCCGCCAGGCACAAAGCGGCTAACGCCGGAAGCAGAATGGTCTGTTTTGCCATTGAAAAGTAAGAATTGGGTTAGTAGCAGCACAAATGTAGTGAAAATCGCCGGCACCGGCTACCACGGCCCCGCCCCTTTCGCCCCCGGACACAAAAAAAGCACGGGGAGAACCACCACCCCGTGCCCTCGCAGCCACCCGGCAGGGAAACCGCATCACGAATAAAAACCTTACACTACAAAGTTTTTATTTAGTCACTTTATTGACGAATGCTACCGTATTGAGGCGGTTGCCCGCGTTCGCGATCGGCGAAAGTTCGGTGCCCTTTTCATCGAAACGCAGCACCGAATTGCCATCCATCACATACACATAACCGTTCAGCGGATTGACATTCACCCCATTGAACGAAGACCCGCTTTTCGGCTGGATCATCGTCTCGACCGAACCGTCACCGAGATTCACTTTTACCATCGAGGAGGTCGGGGCATAATCCGGCGCACCTCCGTAAACCAGATTGGTACCGTACAATTTCTGCCCGTAAATAGCGATCCGCTGCACTTCGACATTCGGAATGGTCGTATAGGTTTTGGCCGTGAGGTCGAGCTTGTGCAAAGCGGCCGGCGCCCCCGTAGCATAATCGGTCCAGGTAGCCAGATAGACCGTATTGTCGCCGGCAACCGCCAGTTCGTTCGGATTGGCCGGAACGGTTATCTCGCCGGTTACCGTAAAGCTCGGAATGTCGATCACGGTCACCGTACTGCCGCTACCGTAACCCGAATTGGCTACGCACAGCTTCTGTTCGCCCACTTGGACGATTCCTTCGCTGTATTTGAACGCGCTGTACGGCGTGTAATCCACCGCGTAGTTGAGCGTGTCGATCCGGGCCACTTCGCCGCTGTAAAGCGACACGAACACTTTGCCCGCAGCGCAGGCGAGCCCGCGCGGTTCCCGATCTTTGTTATCCGCCTGCCCCATGTCGATATCCTCCAGAATGCGGCCCGAAGCGGCGTCCATCACCAGCACCTTATTGGTTACGTCTACAGCCACATAGAGTTTCGAACCGTAAACCTTCATGTCGATGGCCGTATTTCCCAGCACAGCGCCCGGATTCGCCGTCGTAAAGCGGTCTGTCAACGCATTCGTGTTCAGGTCATAATAGTAGAGCGTCGAATTATCGGAGCCGAAGGAGCCTTCACCGAGAATGTAGAAACCCTGGGTCTTCGGGCCCGGAATGTCCACGCCGCCGCCTTTGTCATTACAGCCGAACAGCAACAGAGCGGCCGATGCGGCCAGCAACAGGTTGATCTTTTTCATCTTTCTTTCCTTATAATTATTTGGTTAATCGTTTCCTTTGCTTGCCCATACATGAGGGGCGGAACCGCAGCGGGAACCCTCCTCCGGTACAAATTCCCGGTACGCGACACGACGTGCCGTTTCCCGACGTAAAGCATTTTCCCGTCGCACAGGCGGAAAAAATCCCTAATTACATAAGAATTCCATACAGGCGTTCTCCGGCTCCAAATCCCCGAAAGCGGACAACAATAACGGCAAGGCAGGTCTTCTGACTTACCCCGGAGTGCACTGGACGCCGCCTTCCCATTCTTCCGCACCGCGCATTCCTGAAAAAGGCGGTCCACGAACAGTGGCATAGAGCTTAGATTGTCCTGCACCCGCTATCCGGCTTTCCGGCCGGATGGGGCTCACAGCAGCGGGACTGTCCGGGACTTGCACCCGGTTCCCTTTTGATCGCCCGCACCCTCGCATTAAAGGATGCCATCGGCGAACCATTGCCAGCGACAAAGATATACTCTTTTTCAGAACCCGCAAACGGAAAAAGCGTATCTTTGGGAACCCAACGCAAAAACATCCATGGAATCGATCAAAGGCATCTACCGCATCGGGAACGGCCCCTCCAGCAGCCACACGATGGCCCCGCGCAAGGCGGCCCTGGAGTTTCTCGAACGCAATCCCGGCGCTTCGCGTTATGAAGTGACGCTGTTCGGCAGCCTCGCCGCCACCGGGAAAGGGCACTTTACGGACAAAGCCATCCTCGACGTGCTGGAACCCGAAGCGCCGACCCTGATCCACTGGAAACCGGACGTTTTCCTGCCGTTCCACCCCAACGGCATGCAGTTCGACAGCTATTACGGAGATGCCGGGAAGCCGCGCGAAAGCTGGCGAATCTACAGCATCGGTGGCGGGTCGCTGGCCAACGAAGAGACGGCCGCCGAACCGCCGGTGATGATCTACCGGATGAGCACCATCGCCGAAATTCAGGCGTGGTGCGAAAAAACGGGATGCTCTTACTGGGAATATGTCGAGCAGTGCGAGGGGCCGGAGATTTGGGACTACCTTGACCGGGTGTGGGCCGTGATGCAGGAGGGTATCCGGCGCGGGTTGGAGACCGAAGGCGTGCTGCCGGGTGGCCTTGGTGTGCGGAGAAAGGCGGGGGATTACTATATCCGCTCCAAAGGATATTCGGAAGCGATGCGCAGCCGGGGGCTGGTCTACGCCTATGCCTTGGCGACCTCGGAGGAGAACGCCGCCGGCGGCGAGATCGTCACGGCGCCGACCTGCGGTTCGTCGGGCGTGATGCCGGCGGTCTTATTTCATTTGCAACAGACGCGGGACTTTATCAAACCCCGGATGCTGCGGGCGCTGGCGACGGCAGGACTGTTCGGCAACGTGGTCAAGCACAATGCGTCGGTGTCGGGCGCGGAGGTCGGCTGCCAAGGCGAAGTGGGGGTGGCGTGCGCGATGGCTGCGGCGGCTTCGTGCCAGTTGTTCGGCGGCACGCCGGCACAGATCGAATATGCGGCGGAGATGGGGCTCGAACACCACTTGGGGCTGACCTGCGACCCGATCTGCGGGCTGGTGCAGATCCCCTGCATCGAACGCAACGCCTACGCCGCCGCGCGGGCGTTGGACTCCAATATCTACGCGACCTACTCGGACGGCAAACACCGCGTGAGCTTCGACCAGGTGGTGGAGGTGATGCGCCAGACGGGCCACGACCTGCCGAGCCTCTACAAGGAGACGGCGGAGGGAGGGCTGGCTAAAGATTATACCGCCCGTTCCTGAAAAAGCGTATATTTGCCGACAGAATGACCATGCAGGAGAGACCTTCGCTACAGCTCACGGACGCCGTGATATTTCAAAAAGACTCCCGCCGGGAAGTGCTGCGGGATGTCAGCCTTTACGCCTATCCCGGCGAGCTGATCTACCTGGTCGGGCGCGTAGGGAGCGGCAAAAGCAGCCTCCTGAAGACGCTCTACGGTGAGCTGCCCTTACTGGTCGGGCGCGGACAGATCGCCGGTTTCGCGCTGCACTCACTGGCCCGCAAGCAGGTGCCGTACCTGCGCAGGCAACTGGGCATCGTATTCCAGGAAGCGACCCTGCTGGACGACTGCACGGTGTACCAGAATCTCGAATTCGTCCTGCGGGCCACGGACTGGCGGGACGCCGGGGCGATCAACAACCGGATCGAGGCGGTACTGAGCCTGACTTATATGAGCCACAAAGCGCACTCCTACCCCTACCAACTATCGGGCGGCGAACGCCAGCGGGCGGGAATAGCGCGGGCTTTGCTGAACAACCCGCAGATCGTGCTGGCGGACGAACCGACGGCCAACCTGGACCCGAATGCCACAACCGAGGTGATGGAACTGTTCCGGAGCATCGCCGACGAGGGGCGGACGGTGATCATCTCGACGCACAACATCGCCAATATCCGGCAGTATCCGGGCCGGACGTGGCTGCTGGAGGAAGGGTACGTGACGGAACTCGATCCGGAGCAGCTCTGATTTCCCGGAAAATATTTACTATCTTTGTCAGCCGGACTTTTCCGGTGCGGTGCGCAATTTGCCATTACTGCACACCGTTATAACTACACTTGGGGCTGACCGGTTTTGACAGCGGGTTTAGAGTCTTGAGGTAAGCATGCCGAGGGTTGTAAGGGGCCTCGTTAATCGGAACTTTCAAACTACAAATGGCAATAATAGCTACGCACTCGCTGCGTAATTTTACCAAGTAAAATTACCTTAATCCGCCCGGTCCAGGTACCGGGCCGACGAGTACCCGTCGGAATGGGACCGCTTTTAGCCTGTTTCGGCAATGGGTATCAATCAATTAAGAGATAGCTTCACGGGTGTCCGGCCTGCGGGGCGAACTTTTACGGACTAAGGATCCGGCTCGGGTGTTTCCCTCCTGGCCGCCTCCCGACAATCAAGCGGAAACTAAGCATGTAGAAAGCTTCGGGGTTCCTCGTTTGGACGAGGGTTCGATTCCCTCCAGCTCCACAAACCAGCCGTGTAAAAGAAAGAAGAATCCTGCAACTAATTGAATTGCAGGATTTTTTATTTGCAAATGTTTGAACTTTTAAGAAAGCGGAAGTAATTCATGTGGTGGAGATAGCGGTGGAGATTGTTGAAACGGCTCTGACCACTCCACCTGCATGTACTCTAATTCGTTATTTTTCAACCATTTACAACCAAACACAAGCCTGACTATCAGTACCTTTGCATTAAAAAATTTAATTAAAACTTTTCAATGCTATGGTATCTATTCTCTTCTTCGTCAAACGGACGAAACGGCTCAAGAACGGGCAAGCTCCGATCTTTCTTCGCATCACCACAGACAAGCAACGTGCGGAAATATCCCTCGGACGCAGCATTATGCCCGAGCAATGGGTCATCTCGAAAGGGCGCGCCCGGCCATGCTCGGCAATGAACAAACAGCTAAACGCATTCCTTGATCAGCAAGAATACTTGCTTTACAACCTGCAAAAAGAGTTCGTAGACGAAGGCAAACCACTCACAGCACCAGAGATAGCACGACGCTACCGAGGCGATGACAATCAGCGAAAGACTCTTGTAGAACTTTACAACCGGCACAATCAACAATTATGCGAATTGGTTGGCAAAACAGTCGCCCAAGCGACTTACACCCGTCATTGTACTTCACTCTAACTTTTTCAAGCATTCTTACAACATCGGTATAGACGTAACGATATGTTAGTTAAGGAAGTCAATCTCCCCGTACAGGAAGCTTATCGCCACTATCTGACCACCGTGCGCCATGCTTGTAACAATACGGTCGTAAAGTACCTGCGAAATCTCGGAAAAGTTTTACATATGGCAGTTATGGAAGGTATCATTCGTCAATCCCCGATGGAGCAAATCACCTTAAAACTGGATGATGTAGAAAAGGATTTTCTTAACACAAGCAGAGTTGGAGAGACTTACTACTAAGCAAATCAGCATTCCCCGATTGGCCCAAGTCCGTCTATTGCCCGTTTTATCCAATCAGAAGATGAATGCCTATCTGAAGGAGATTGCAGCCATTTGCGGAATCGACAAAAATCTGACCACTCACTGTACCCGGCATACGTTCGCTACAACGGTTACGTTGGCCAACAACGTAACCATCGAAAACGTCTCCAAAATGCTCGGACATAGCAATATCAAAATGACTCAACACTATGCCAAGATACTGAATAGCTCAATCGAACGAGATATGGAACAGGTCGAAATGATTCTGACAACTACTAAATAGTTGCAGTTTTTCAGCCGAAGCCACTCCACATCGGGGTGGCTTTTTCTATATCTGCACTTTTGTTCCACGCCCACATAAAACGCTTTTATCAGATGTTGCTAAAGGATATTTCCCTATCTTTGAGCCGACATACGAACGAAAGCGTTTTATTAACGTCCTCCGTCTTGGAATCTGGAAAATTCAAAGTTATCTCGGAGGGTGCGCGTAAACGCTCACGTCTTGTATCTATTGCGATCAGCCACAGACATACTCTTGTCTGTGGATTATTTCGTATCTGATATGGGCGTGGGCTGTTTACGCTTACTCTAAGATAACAGGCATTCCAGAGCCTCCAAGATAGGGTAAGCGATACTAAACAGCCTCACACTTTTCTATTAAATCGCAATCGATCAGCTCATCATAATAAAATTGAAATACCACTCCCTCTTTGTCTATAAAAAGAAACTTCATCCGCTCTTCATCGACTGCAAATATAAATCCGTTATTGAAGCCATAAATAGTTCTTGTTGGCTGGAAATCAGATATATTATTGTATGACGTAAGCATAGCTTGAGATTGTTCCTGAGCGTTTAGGTGTCCAATGTACGTGTAAACGACAAAACCGATACCCACCAAAATGACAATAAACCAGAACATAATGAATCTTATTTATTTAAGTAGTAAGAATTATCTCGGTAGAAGATTACCGGTATCGCCTCTGATCCATAGGGCGGTTTGGGCACTGTCTTGATAGAAACTACAATCTCTAAATTCCCATTTATCCAATAGTAACGCGAGTCATCTTGCTGTAATGGATCGCCGTACAGGTTGGACAAATAGTCAACGATATTTTTCAAATTATTCGATGAACGACTGTTCGGGCTATCGTCTGCCAAATCAAACCATACGGGTAGCTCCCACGAGACTAATTTACCATCAATGAATACGGGTTCATGTCTTAATTCGACGCGAGCATAATTGGGGATAGTATACTGCCCGAAGTGTTTGTCTTGAATCATTTCGTCCACAGAAAAAAGACTTACATAATAATTTTGTTCATCCCATGGTTGTAATTGTCCTGATCGTACGAGCGCTCGTTTTCTTGTTCGATATTCAGTCGGGCTCATTTTCAATCTGAAACCGAGTAGTATCAAATTATTGTTGGCATCGGCAGTTATTTCTGCCCGCCGAATCTCATTAAGCTGTGCTACTGTGATGTAGGAAGACTTTTGTGTTGTCGAAACAGGTGGTGTGGAGCTAACGCGCTTATTTTCATCGGGTAGATGGTTTAATACTACTAAAATAAGAATTACTCCGATTGTGACTAGTAAACCTTTGTTTTTCATAGTACAAATATTTTGAACGTGGTTTGACGTAGCGTTAATTGATGATAATGGCAGCCACTATTTCTCCAAGCACCATACCGATCACACCGCAGATGAGCGCCAATACTATTTGCACAACCCCATGCACGGGTTCAGCCTTTGTCATATTGTATATGCCGCAAACAATTCCTCCGACCATAAAAAACGGAGGGAATAGCATCAAACTGGCAATAATGAATGTATAACCTAAGAAGATACACGGATTGCCCGATTTTTTGTGTTTTGTGGATGACCCGCAATAAGGACAGAATACGACTTCGCTGTCGATTGACAAATGGCATACTGAACATTTCTTTAACATGGCATTTCAGTCTAAAAATTAGAAAAACAAAAACGTGGACTAAACTGTATTTGCTATTGAGGTTCTGGAAAAACCGTGCGAACAAATAAGTAAAGCCCACGCATTCGCGTGAGCATTAAACTTTACCCTTGTTCGCTTTAAAATTTTCCAGATTTCAATAGCAAGAATAAAAGCTAACGCTTTATCAAATATGTGTGGAAAGTATTGGTCTTATTCCATTGGCATTATCGAATTTGTTTTCACAAATATACGGTTTTCCCGTTCAAAACGTCCCTCCCATTTTCCGAGAATTTGGCAGTCACCGAAAAACATGCCATCTTTGCACCGGATGAAAACACTTTCCGCACAGCAGCTCCTTGCTTAACGGTCTTGCATGACGCAGGACCGCCCCTGATTTCCGGGACATCTCCCGGAACCGATTTTCATATACATTCGACAACAAACAGGAAACACCGCACGCCGGACGTTTCCGAACAACCATATCATTTACCATGGAACAAAACCACGTACCTATTACCGAATTCGATATGACACTCATCGCCGACTTTTTCGACCGCCTGCCCCGGCAGGGGCCCGGCAGCGACGACGCTACCCGACTGGCCCTGCGACATATCGGCTCACTACCCGGCGACGCATGGATCGCAGATATCGGCTGCGGCACCGGTCGCCAAACCTTTACCCTGGCCCGGAGCACCGACGCCCGGATCACGGCTGTCGACATCCTGCCGGAGTTCGTGGCCAAACTGAACGAACACGCCCGGCAGGAGGGGATCGCAGACCGGGTAGCCGCTGTCGAAGCCTCCATGGAAGCGCTTCCTTTTGCACCGGAGAGCTTCGACCTGCTCTGGTCAGAAGGTGCTATCACCCATATCGGTTTCGAGCGCGGAATGCGGGAATGGAACCGTTTCCTGAAACCCGGCGGCCATATCGCCGTTTCCGAATTCACCTGGCTGACACCGGAACGTCCCGCAGCGGTCGATAAATACGCGGCCGACAACGGCATCGCACCGGGAACCATCGAAGAAAACATCCTGCATATGGACCGGGCCGGTTATTTGCCGCAGGCACATTTCATCCTGCCGGCAGACTGTTGGAAAACCGAATATTACAAGCCTATGGACGGTGTGATCGAACCGTTCCTCGACGACCGCGGCCGCAATCCGGCAGCCACCTTATTCGTTGAACGACTGCGCGAAGAGGCCGCCCTCTACGACCGGTACAACGATTACTACGGCTACGTCTTCTACATCGGACGCAAGCGTTAAACGAAAGGGGCCGGGAACTTTACAGTTCCCGGCCCCTTTTTCTTAAAACGATCCTACTTGGCCAACAGCACCTCGTCGATCATCTTTTTCAGGTCAGTCTTCGACATGGCCCCCTGCACCATCTGGGGCCTTCCGGTCTTGGGGCAAAACAACAACGAGGGAATACTGCGTATCCCGAATGCCGCCGCCAACTCCTGCTCTTTCTCCGTATCCACTTTGAAGATATCGACCTTGCCTTCATACTCTCCGGCCAATTCCTCCAGTATCGGCGCCACCATCCGGCACGGCCCGCACCAGGCGGCGTAAAAATCCACCAGGCAGGGCTTGTCGCCCAGGTATTTCCATTCCGAGGGGTTCTCCTCGTAGTTGACCACCTCTTTCAGAAATTCGGTTTTGGTCAGTTCCTTTGCTTTCATAGCATCGTCATTTTAATTTTGAACCGTTTAACGGCAAATATCGTTCCACCCGCCGCGGAAACAGATAAAAAACCCTGCATCGTGCAACGGATGCAGGGGAGTAAACTTCGCAAAGGGATCAGGATAATAGAGGTATGAACCTATCCGAAGTTCTCTATTCGGGCTTGGCGAACATGGCGTCCGTGGTCGGATAGTTGTATTCGAGCACTTTGATCTCCATGGTCATCATCTCCGTGCCGTCCACCAGCATCCGGTATTTCGAAGGCAGCTTGAGTTTGCCGAAAGTCTTATAGTCGCTGAAATCCATGCGTGCGGGAGTGACCTGGCCGCCCTGCGAAACATCCATCGTCGAATAAGCCACCAGGCCCGTAGCCTTGTCGAAATAGACGATCATGTTGCTGATCTGCGGCTGCGGCTTCTTCGCCGTCATCGACACCCCTATAAAAGTACGGTCTCCCTCCTTCACCTCGCCCGCCATCTTATAGGTATAGTCTTTCATGTTCCAGCGGTAGTTCTGGCTGATATTGGTCTGCTCCTTCATCTGGTCCATCGCCTCCTTGGGCATCGGCATCACGCCCTGCCCCGGCACGCTGATCCAGCCTTGGCTGCCGTCGGACACCATCTTCATCTTCTGGCCCCCCATCTCCATGTCCACATTCAGTTTTCCCGGCTCCTGGAGCACCATCTTCATCGGTATCGACATGCCCTGCACTTCGGTAGCCACCTCCATCATCACACTGGTCATCTCGGCCGGAGTAAGCTTGTCCAGGCCCGTAACCTGCTCGTACCGGTCGATCACCGCCTTAGCCCCGTCGTCCTGCGCCGACGCCGGCACCACAGCCAACCCCAGACAGAGAACGGCCGCCCATTGAAAAAATCTTTTCATAAAAAACATGGTATTAAATTGATTTTCTTACCGCTAAAGATACTCGATTTCCCGCAGAATGTAACTTTTTACTGAAATAAAATGAACGAGCTGGCCGGCGCCGCGCACATATCGCAAACTTCATCCAGACTGGCGGTCTTGTACGGACAGCCGCATCCGGGACACACCGACCACGAATTGACCACATTCCAGTCCGTCCCCTCCTTTTCCAGCCTCTCCAACGCTTTGCGGCAACAGTCTGCCTGCCGCAGCGCGATCTCGCCGAGCCACTCGAAAAACTGCTCGGCTTCGGTCATCCCTTCCGAAGCGGCGGCCGCCACAAAGATCGGGAACACGGTTTGGGACTCGTACATCTCGACGCGGACGGTCTGCCTCAGGTTTTCGAGCGTCGTTCCTACTTTCGGAATCGAATCGGTCGCTTCGCCGACCTGCTCTCCGATCTTTTTCAGAAACTTCCGTTGGCGTTCGGCATGGATCTCCTCCGAACGGGAGATCGCCTCCAGCAGGTTGGCTATATTCCGGAACCCCTCTTCTTTGGCCCTCTGCGAGAAGGCCCCATACCGGATCGCCGAGTTTTGCTCGCTGACCACGACATTCTTCAGGTTTTCGATCGTTTTGACAGGACGGGAAGAACAGGCCCAAAACAGAGGTACGACCATCACCATCCAAATCCACTGAGATAGAAATAATTGCATCATCTTTAATTATTTTTTAAATAATAATTTAGGAATCCGCCCGCAGGCGCATGTTAGTAAATTTTGTTTATATTCCGTTATGACAATAAAAGAAATAACTTTTAGCGTCTAAAATACGCTTTTTTATATTACAAACATAATGAAACAGCCTTAAATTCCAAATACCCTCCCCCTAAAGGAGCGTTTTGCGAGGCCATATTTTTTTGTATCTTTGAATTTTAAGGCTTTACGAAATTTATACTGACATTATGAAAGCACTGACTTCATATTTGGAACAAAACCGCGAGCGGTTCCTCGACGAACTTTTCGAATATCTGCGCATTCCCTCCGTCAGCTCCGAATCGGAACACAAACCGGACATGGAACGCTGCGCGGAATGGCTCAAAAGCGCGCTGCTCAAGGCGGGGGCCGACAAGGCCGAAATCTTCCCGACGGCCGGGAATCCGATCGTGTACGGAGAAAAGATCGTTTCACCGGATGCGCCTACCGTGCTGGTTTACGGCCATTACGACGTGATGCCGGTCGACCCGGTCGAATTATGGAATACCGAGCCATTCGAGCCGGTCGTCCGGGACGGAAAGATCTGGGGCCGCGGGGCCGACGATGACAAGGGGCAGGGTTTCATGCACGTCAAGGCGTTCGAGGCCCTTTCGGCGACAGGAAATCTCGGCTGCAACGTCAAATTCATGTTCGAGGGCGAAGAGGAGATCGGCTCCGGGTCGCTCACCGCGTGGTGCGCGGAACATAAGGAGATGCTGGCGGCAGATATTATATTAGTGTCGGACACCTCGCTGATGGGCATGGACACCCCGTCGATCACCTGCGGGCTGCGGGGGTTGGCCTTCGTCGAGATCGAAGCCACGGGGCCGAACCGCGACCTGCATTCGGGCCTCTACGGCGGGGCGGTGGTCAATCCGGTCAATGCCCTCTGCAAAATGATCGCCTCGCTGACGGACGACGCCACGGGCAGGATCACCTTGCCGGGATTTTACGACGACGTACACGAGTTCAGCGCGGCGGAACGGGAGGAGATCAATGCGGCGCCGTTCGACGAAGCCTCTTTTGCGGCGGCGATCGGCGTGGAAACGCCGCGCGGGGAGAAAGGCTACACGACCCTGGAACGCAAGGGGATCCGGCCGACGCTTGACGTTTGCGGCATCTGGGGCGGATACACGGGCGAGGGGGCGAAGACCATCATCCCTTCGACGGCGCACGCCAAAGTTTCGATGCGGCTGGTCGCCGGGCAGGATTTCAAGAAGGTGACGGAACAGTTTATCACACATATCGAAAAGATCGCTCCCGAATACGGGGTGACAGTGAAATGCACGCCCTTGCACGGCGGTTACCCGTATGTGGCCCCGACCGACTCGGCGGCCTACCGGGCGGCTGCGCGGGCGATGGAGGAGACTTTCGGCAAACGTCCCGTACCGTTTTACAGCGGGGGGAGCATCCCGATGATCAGCACGTTCGAACGCGTACTGGGCACCAAATCGATCCTGATGGGCTTCGGGCTGGACACGGACGCGATCCACTCCCCGAACGAGAACTATCCGCTGGAGAACTTCTACCAGGGGATCGAAACCATCCCGCTGTTCTACCGCTATTTCTCCGAAACGGCCTCGAACGAGTAATGCCAGGGGCATGCTATTTGCACCGAACGCGGAATAAACAACTATTATGACCGAACCTACACAAACCATACTCGCCCCGGACATGCCCCACAAGGCGGGCTTCGTGAATATCATCGGCAACCCGAACGTGGGCAAATCGACCCTGATGAACCGTCTGGTGGGCGAGCGGCTGTCGATCATCACCTCGAAGGCCCAGACCACGCGCCACCGCATTATGGGGATCGTCAGCGGCCCGGATTTCCAGATCGTCTATTCGGACACGCCGGGAGTCCTGAAGCCGAAATATAAATTGCAGGAGTCGATGCTGGAATTCTCCAACAGCGCCTTGGGGGATGCCGACGTGCTGGTCTACGTGACGGACACGGTGGAACAGCCCGACAAGAACAACGATTTCCTGTCCAAAGTGCAGGCAATGGCCACCGAGAACGGCACGCCGGTGATCGTGGTTATCAACAAAATAGACCTGACCACGCCGGACAAACTCGAAGAGCTGGTGGAATGGTGGCACAAGGAGCTGCCCACGGCGGAGATCATACCCGTTTCGGCTAAGGAGGGCTTCAACGTCGATCCGGTCATCAAGCGGATCGTGGCCCTGCTGCCGGAAGGGCCGGCCTACTACCCGAAGGACACCCTGACGGACAAGAGCCTGCGCTTTTTCGCCAGCGAGATCATCCGCGAGAAGATCCTGCTCAACTACGACAAGGAGATACCTTACTCCACGGAGGTGGCAATCGAGTCTTACGAGGAGTCGCCGACGCTGGACCGGATCGGTGCGGTGATCTACGTGGCGCGGCAGTCGCAGAAGGGGATCATTATCGGGCACCAGGGCTCCAAGCTGAAAAAGGTGGGGACCGAGGCGCGGAAAGACTTGGAGGCGTTTTTGGACAAAAAGGTCTTTCTGGAGATTTTCGTCAAGGTGGCGGACGACTGGCGCAACAACGACAGGGCGCTTAAGCAGTTCGGCTACAACAACGACTGACAAAACAGGCTGCGGGATCCGCAGCCTGTTTTTATTTATTTTCGCAGCGGTCTCCCTTATTACCGATACCTGATCATATCGGCAACCGCTCCGTGCGGGTCGTACACAAAGCAATAGGCCGGCTTGAAAAAACAACTTCTATATATATAGAATTTCAGCACCGACCCATGGGTTATATATTCGGACGAAAAAATCTCGCGCCCGAATCCGTCGAAATAACTCGTTTTATTGCCGTAAGGGGCCATCGCCCGCGCATCAAAACAACCCTTTTTCCACAAAAGCCTACCGTCTGTGTCATAAGCGTAGTCGATGGTAACGAAGACTTGCCGAATATTGCCTTCCGAATCCCGCTCGTCCGTATCGCCGGTGCAACTGTAACGGATAAGCCGTCCGGAAACATCCTTTTTAAATTCCTCCCTCCTGTTTTTCATCGGAAAATCGGTATACCTTTCCCCCGGAGCACCGTCCCAAGTCGACAAAATCGGCTTGCGCCACTCTTCCTCCCGGTAATCGGCAATTACAAAGCCGATCTTAAAATCGTATTTATCGAATAGGTTACTGCAAATACCCCGCCCGCTCCGCTGTTCTTCATCATAATAGAGAGTCAATTTCAATTCGCCGGCGGTATCCCGATCATAAAATTCGTAAAAAGGCGCCTGCCCTTCAATGCGGAACTTAGAGTCATCCTCCCACGGCTCCATATAACAATACAAAGAATCCAGCTTGGATACCCAGACAGAATCCCGATCCGGGTTCTCCGCACCCGTTCCGGACACCGTCACAGACGTGCACCCGCCGGAAAGAACCAGACAAAAACCTGTAAACGCAGCGAATAGGGAATAATGATCTGTCATTTTACCGTTTTTGCGCCGCCACTATCAGCATCATCGGCCTCCGCAGCTCGTCCGCTCAGGAGCCGATTCATACAGGTAGTCCTAATTCTCTTTCAAACAATTTAACGAATCCTGTCCAACGACCTGAGCAGTGCGATGTCCTTCGAGATTCCCCGGAACGCGAAATAGACGAAGATCAGGGCCACGACCGGCAGCACGTCCGCGACCGAATACTTGATCGCATAGGACTGCATGGCGTCCAGCGCGTCTTTCAGCTTATAGATATAGAGGATAATGAACGCCTCGATCCCCAGCAGCATGATGGCCAGCGCAAAACAGAGCCGCACCTGCAACCACCGCTTGCGGTAGAGGAAAATGGTCACGAACGCCACCGCCAGCGTCAGAATCACCAGCACCGACATATACGTGGTCGGCACCGCCTTGTGGCCGTTCTGGAAGATGCCCCAGAGGTTGAACGTGACCTCCTCCTCCGCCCCCACGGGCACCGTTACGCGCGTGATGGTACTGTCGGCGCTGACCGACTGCACCGTGCCCGCAGGCATGATCGCCCCCAGCTTTACGGTGGCATAATTCGGGAAAAACATCACCGCCGTCAGGGCGACGACGATCAGCAGGTGGACGGTCTGTATCCGTTGCAGCATAACTCTTTCGTTGATTGGTTCGACGAATGCAAAGATAGAAAAATATTACCTTTGCCGCTCAACCCTTTCCGCCATGATACAGATAGACGACAAGATCATCAGCCTGGAGCTGTTCACCGCCCGTTTCTCGTGCGACCTGAAGGCGTGCCGCGGCGAATGCTGCGTGGAGGGCAACGCCGGCGCACCGCTCGATGAGGAAGAGATCGCCATGTTGGAGGGCGAATGGGACAGCTACGCCCCCTATATGACACCGGAGGGTAAACAGGCTGTTGAAGAACAGGGCGTTGCGGTGATCGACGAAGACGGCGACCTGACCACCCCGCTGGTCGACGGGGCCGAGTGCGCCTACACGATCCGGGAGAACGGCGTTACGTGGTGCGCCATCGAAAAAGCGTGGAGCGAAGGGAAAACGCCGTTCCGCAAACCCATCTCCTGCCACCTCTACCCCATCCGGCTGGTCAAACTCTCGAACGGGATGACCGGCCTGCAATACCACCGCTGGGAGGTGTGCCGGGCGGCGGAGATCCTGGGCGCCCGGAAAGGCGAACCGCTCTACAAGACCCTGCGGGAGCCTATTATCCGCCGCTTCGGCGAGGCGTTCTACCGCGAGATGGAGGCTTGCGAGGACGAGCTCCGGAAAATGGGCGAGATATAACCGCAACCTCTCCGGCTACTATTTCGCGGCCGGAAAGAACGCCGACTGGACGATGCCGCACAACGACGCGCTTTGGCAGGATGCGGTCAAGACCCTTTTCGACCCCTGCCCGGCGGGGTGGCGGGTGCCGCGAAGCGGCGACAAAGCCAGCGGACGCAGTCCCTGGAACGCTTTTAATGCAGAAAACGGGCCGTGGGAGGGAACTCAGAGCACCGGAGGCCGGAAGTGGAGCGTCCCCAACGTTTACGGCGGATCGGCATGGTATGCGGCGGCAGGGTGGCGCAGGCCCGAAATAGGCACCATTATCAACGTAGGCAAGGACGGGGCTTACTGGACGGCCACCTACACAGGCGAACAGGCGTTTCTGTTGTTTTTTACGAATTATATGACCGATCCTTCGAACATCGGTTCCACCTATCGCGCCCGCGGCTATCCCGTTCGCTGCGTACGGGAGTGACGGGGATACGGAAGGGGGAGACGAAAAGCAACACCGAACGGTCTGCGGTTACGAACGATCCGCCGGAAATCAACAGCCCCTAAAACAGCCTGCGTATCCGGCCTTTATCCCCGGCCACATAACAGGCGCCTTTCTCGATCACTATGGCGCGACCCCGGCACTCCTGTTTGTTTTTTCGATTAGCCACGTTCACCCCGATCACTCGACCGTCGTAGAACGTGGAAATATCTTCGAAGATCGTATGCCCGACGATTATCCGCTCGACTCTGTACCGGTCGAGGATCATTTGCAGCGTATCGGCCGCGCACGGCCTGTACTTGGCATCCGTCCGCACCAAGCCCCGGTACCACACCGGCCCCTCGCTGCCGTAAAGGAAAGCATGCAGCGGCGAAAAGGCTTTTCGCACCCGATTCTTCAGGAACAGCACCCGGCTCATCTCGCGGTTCACGAAAGGAATATCCGGGTTCAGGTCGTAAAACACTTTCCCCAGCCCGGCGTGAACGAACAGGTACGGCCCGACAATCTGTATCGTGTTGCGCGTTCCCAGCCAGCGGCCCAACTCCGTATCCGCCCCGAACAGCGAGGCATACTCCACGCCCAGCGAATCCGCCAGCCTCTTGTATTTGGTATCCGTATATCTCAGGTCATTCGACAGCACCATCGGCTCGTGGTTGCCCAGCAGGAAATCGACCTTTCCGCCCGCCTTTTCCGCCTCCGCCTCCAATTTATAGAGCAGCCAGAAGATCTGCGTCACGTCCGGCCCCCGGTCGAAAACATCCCCGATTACCACCAACCGGTTTTTCCCGTACCTCCACTCCAGCTTTCTACCGACTACCCCGTTCGCCTGCAGCAAGCTGACGACACAGTCCAAATCTCCGTGCGGATCGGACATCACGAACATCTTTTTCGGCATAGCCTCTTTCCACGCCGGACGGACGAACGGATGCAGGCCCACGTCGAACCCGTATTTCCCATCGTGGCTCACCACCCGGAAATCGAAATCTTCCGGCAGCGCATCGTACTCCTCCTTCCCGATGCCGCCATCCACGGTCACCCGGATCACCTGCGCCGTCCCGTCAGGCAGGTAACGGATATAAAGGCCGTCCGCAGAGAGTTTCTCAGCCCACGCGCCTACGCATACCGCAGTGAGCAGCAGCGCCAGACACAAGCGGCGCAATATCTTCATCCGACCGTTCATACCTTTATTCATACCTCAACGCCTCCACCGGATCCAGTGAAGCCGCTTTGCGCGCGGGCAGGTAGCCGGAGCCGACGCCCACCACCAGACAAAGCGCCACCCCGATCAGAATCCACATCCACGGCACCACGAACACCCCGCCGGTCAGCACCGAGATCAGGTTGCCGCACACGATCCCCAGCACGATCCCGCAGAGGCCCCCCATCTGGCTGATAATGATCGACTCGAACAGGAACTGCTCGCGGATCATGCCCGGCTTGGCCCCCAGCGCCATTCGCGTCCCGATCTCCCGCGTGCGCTCGTTCACCGACACCAGCATGATATTCATCAACCCGACAGCCGCCCCCAGCAACGTAATCAAGCCCACCAGCGAAGCCACCATCGTGACCGTCGCCATATTCTCGGCCAACATCCGGGCCAGCGAATCGCTCCGCTCGACGGCGAAATCCGACTCGTCCGCGGCCGACAGCCTGCGAATAGTCCGGAACAGCCCCTCCGCCTCGCTTGCGGCCACATCCAGCAGCCGGGGATCGTCCGGGATCACCGAAATCACCGTACTGACCCGCATATACGGGAACGCCGCACGCGCCGTAGTGATCGGGATAATCAGCCGCAGGTCGTCGTTGCGCCCCATCCCCATGCCGCTCCCTTTCGACGCCAACACCCCCACCACTTCATACTGTCCCCCGGCGATATTGATCGGCTTGCCCAGCGGCGACTCCCCCGAAGGGAACAGCAGATCGGCCACCCCGCTGCCGATGACCACCACGCTCCGAGCCGTCTCCACCTCGTGCCGCGAAAAATTGCGCCCCGAAGCGATCTCCAGGCTGCTGTTCCGCAAGCCGTTCTCGTCCATGCCCCACAGCCACAGGTTGGGATTGCTCTTCTCGGACTGGTACTTGGCCGTCACCCCGCCGCTGATGTTCATGGTCAGCGCCACCGATGAGGGGATGGAGAACCGGTCCCGGAACTCCCGCGCCTGGTCGTAGCCGATGTAATTGTCGTTGCGGTTTCGGCCCCAGCCCATGCCCGTCAGGCGCTGGCTCTGGATCGAGAAGCCGCCCGCCCCCAGCGAGGTGAAGGACTCGGTGATGCTCGCCTTGATCGACTCGATGGCCGTCACGATGCCCACCAGCGACATAATGCCGATGGCGATAATGGCCATGGTCAGTACCGACCTGAGGCGGTTGCTCACGATCGAAGCGAAGGAGAGCCGTATGTTTTCACGGAAAAATGTGCCGAATTTCATTAAAAACGAGATAATACTCCGGCTAAATTAGTAACTTGCCGTCTAATTCAAAAATAAAAACCTACTAACTACCATGACTCTGATCAAATCTATTTCGGGAATCCGGGGTACCATCGGGGGAACGCCGGGCGACGCGCTGACGCCGATCGACCTGGTGAAATTCACGGCTTCGTACAGCCAGTGGCTCAAAGAGAACTCCGCAGCGGGCGGCCGGAAGCTCCGCGTAGTGGTGGGCCGCGACGCGCGTCTGTCGGGGCAGATGGTGTCGGACATCGTCGAAGGCACCCTGATGGCCAGCGGCGTGGACGTGATCGCCATCGGGCTGGCTACCACTCCCACCACCGAAATGGCCGTCACGGGCTACGAGGCCGACGGGGGGATCATCCTCACGGCCAGCCACAACCCGAAACAATGGAACGCCCTGAAACTGCTCAACCGCAACGGCGAATTCCTCAACGCGGCCGAAGGCGCGCGGGTTCTCGAAATCGCGGATACCGAAGCCTACACATTCCCGGACATCGACGGGATCGGGTCGGTGATCGTCCGGGAATCGTACGACCGGAAGCATATCGACGCCGTGCTGGCACTGCCGCTGGTGGACGTTGCGGCAGTACGGGCTGCGAAGTTTAAAGTGGTCGTGGATGCGGTGAACTCGGTCGGAGGGATCGTTATCCCAGCGTTACTGAAAGCTATGGGCGTCGAGGTTATCGAGCTGAACTGCACGCCGGACGGTCGTTTCGCGCACAATCCGGAGCCGATACCGGAACACCTGACCGAGATTTCGGCCTTGGTACCGGCGTCGAAAGCCGACATGGGAATCGTGGTGGATCCGGACGTAGACCGGCTGGCGCTGGTCAACGAGGACGGGACGATGTTCGGCGAAGAGTACACGTTGGTGGCCGTGGCGGACTACGTGCTGTCGCAGACGCCGGGCAACACGGTTTCGAACCTCAGCTCATCGCGGGCGTTGGCCGATATTACGGCCAAGCACGGCGGCTCTTATTCGGCGGCGGCGGTAGGCGAGGTGAACGTGGTGACCAAAATGAGGGAAACGAACGCCGTGATCGGCGGCGAGGGGAACGGGGGCGTTATCTACCCGGCCCTGCACAGCGGCCGCGACGCCTTGGTGGGGGTTGCCCTGCTGCTGACCTATCTGGCCAAGACAGGCAAGAAACTGTCGGAACTCAAGGCGACCTATCCGGCCTACTATATCTCCAAGAACCGCATCGACCTGGTGCCGGGCACGGATGTGGACGGCATCCTCGCGAAGATGAAGGCGAAGTACGCCTCGGAAAAGGTGAACGACATCGACGGGGTGAAGATCGACTTCCCTACGGAGTGGGTTCACCTGCGCAAATCGAACACCGAGCCGATCATCCGCATCTACGCCGAAAGCAAGGACAAAGCAGCCGCCGAGGCTTTAGCCAACCGGATTATCGGCGATATCAAAGGGCTGCTCTAACCTTTTCAGTTAGTATTATTTGTATTCCGCTTCCTCGCACCGACGGGGAAGCGGATTTTTATCTCCGGCGAACCTCTCCGGTTTCTATTTCGCGCAGCCGTTGGCTGTCTTGCTGGCCTGCCGTTACCCGGTTCAGGCCGGAGCCAGCGTGGCCAAAACAAGCGAAGCGATGTGCAGGCCTACGCCGGGGGTGGCTCCGGCCTGCCCGCTGGCGCGGGAGCTGTCAATCCACAAGGAAATGCCTAAAAACAAAAGGCTACACATGACCAACGGGTGTTACGTTACGCGGGCCATTATTTTCCTGTCGGGAAATAGCCTTCGGGCGGAGGAAAGCCCTGTCGGCATGAGGCGAGCTAAAAACGCTGTGACGGGGATACGGAAGGGGGAGGTGCCGCGGGCACTCCGTCCGGGCATTGCCCGTGTCAGGAAGTCGACCGGCTCAAGTGGAACTGCGTGCCGGATGGTACGTTTTTTGCGTTTTATCCGGTTCTAACACGGACTGCCATGAAAGAACTTCTTGCCGTCATCGCCGCCATATTCGTCGTGCTGGGTATCGTCGGCGCAATGATCGTGATCGCCGACATCCGCAACGGCCACCGCCAGAAGATGCCCATTATGGAGGTAGTCTGGCCGCTGACCGCCCTTTGGGGCAGCTGGATCGGCGTGCTCGCCTACTTCCGTTTCGGCCGCCAGTACCGCGAATCCGTTACCGACGAACTGATGAACATGGATATGCGTCCGTCGACCGCCGACCCCATTCCCCCAAAAGAAATGCCTGCCATGGGCGATATGAAAGGCATGCCGGAAATGACGGGCACGCCCGCCATGCAATGGCGCGGGGTATTGCTTTCGGCCCTCCATTGCGGCGCCGGGTGTGCGCTGGCCGACCTCCTGTGCGAGATATTTTTCATTTACGCCCCCGTCACCCTAGCGGGGAGCGCCATAGCCGGCCTTTGGACCATGGAGTATATCCTGGCCCTGATTTTCGGGGTCTGGTTCCAGTATGCCGCCATGCAGCAGATGCGGCGCGGCCCCGTGGGCGCGACCGTCAAGCGGGCGCTGAAAGCCGACTTCCTTTCGCTGACCGCCTGGCAGGCCGGGATGTACGGTTGGATGGCGCTGACCCTGTTCGTCTTTTTCCCCGGCGGCTTGGGACGGGACACGTGGACTTTCTGGTTCATGATGCAGCTGGCCATGTTCGCCGGGCTGGCCGTGTCGTTCCCGGTCAATCGTTGGCTGATCCTGACCGGCGTGAAACACGCCATGTAAAAGGGGGAACAGAGTCGTGAAAAAGTATTATATTTGCCTACTGTTAACCGCATCACACACACTTAACCACTACCGAACACACCCCACTGCCCCATGACCACCGACGCCGCACACACAGCCGCGAAAAGACTTCCCGAACGGACTATCGAACGCCTGAGCGAGTACCGGCGCATGTTACTGGAGTGCCTGGGACAGGGACGCACCCACATCTACTCCCACGAGCTGGCCTCGATGCACGGCATCACGGCGGTGCAGGTGCGTCGCGACCTGATGCTGATCGGCTTCAGCAGCGACACCAAGAAAGGGTACGACGTGGAGGTGCTGATCGACTTCATCGGGACGATACTGGACTCTCCGGCGGGGCTCAATGTGGGGATCATCGGGATGGGGAACCTGGCGCAGGCGGTGACGCACTATTTCAACGGAAAACGTTCTAAACTGCGGATCACCGCGGCTTTCGACATCGACCCGGAAAAGGTGGGCAGGACGGTGGCGGGAGTGCCGTGTTACCATATGGATACCTTCACCGAGACGGCACATAAACACGATATACGGGTCATTATCCTGACTTCGCCGTCGTCGGTGGCAGCCGGGATGGTCGAACCCATTACGCAGGCGGGGGTGCGCGGGGTGCTCAACTTCACCTCTACGCCGCTCAATTTCCCCGCGGATATTTACGTCGAGGATTACGACATCATCACCCTTCTGGAAAAGGTAGCCTATTTTTCCAAGGGCGGCCCATTGCCTTCCGTGACGGCAGGCGAATAAACCATCCGGCTCATTCCATGCAGGTACATTACGGATTCGACGATTTGCCCGATTTCCGGCGGACAGCGGTCGCCGTGGGGTCGTTTGACGGCGTGCACCGGGGCCACCGGCTGCTGATCGGCCGGCTGAACGCCATGGCGCACGACCTTATGGGGACGGACGGCGAATCGGTCGTCGTGACGTTCGACCCGCACCCGCGCTTCGTGCTGCGGGGGGAGAACAGGCTGCTCAGCACCTTGCCGGAGAAACTCGAGCTGCTCGGCGAAACGGGCGTGGATCATGTTGTGGTCGTGCATTTCACACCGGAGTTCAGCCGCATCGGCAGCGAAACATTCACCCGCGATTACCTCAAAGGACTCCTTAAAGCCGAAACCGTGCTTTCCGGCGAGGGACACCATTTCGGGCACAACCGCTCCGGGTCGGCCGAGATGCTGGAGCGGGACGGGATACACACCGGCTATCTGGGGCGGTACGAGAATATCAGTTCGACTTCCATACGGGCGGCGATCGAGGCGGGAGACATGGAGACCGCGGCCTATATGCTGGGCGGCCCGTACCTGATCCTGACCGCGCCGCCGCACGACCCGACCAAACTGCTTCCCCCGGCGGGCGAATATCGGGTCATCCTACCCGATTCAGGCAACGAGGAGCTACGTATGCGGATCGACCCTTCGATCTTCGGGCGGGACGACGTGCCGGGGCGGATACGCATCCTTGGAAAATAACGGCCGATGGCCTATATTTGTACGACAACACCGTAAATTAATCCTACAAAAAGATATGCGACTGATCATCGAACCCGACTACGCCCACATCTCGAAATGGGCCGCGAATTACATCGCCCGTAAAATCAGCACTTTCGGGCCTACGCCCGAAAAGCCGTTCGTGCTGGGGCTGCCCACCGGATCGACCCCGCTGGGAACCTACAAGGAGCTGATCGCCCTCAACAAAGCTGGAAAAGTATCGTTCGCCAACGTGGTGACTTTCAACATGGACGAGTATTGCGGCATCCCGAAGGAGCATCCGCAGAGCTACTACACGTTTATGTGGACCAACTTTTTCAACCAAGTGGACATCAAACCGGAGAATGTCAACATCCTGAACGGGAACGCTCCGGATCCGGCGGCGGAATGCGCAGCCTACGAAGCCAAGATCAAATCGTTGGGCGGGATACAGCTCTTTATGGGCGGCATCGGGCCGGACGGGCATATCGCTTTCAACGAACCGGCGTCTTCGCTGACCTCGCGCACCCGGATGAAAACCTTGACTTTAGACACGATTATCGCCAACTCGCGCTTCTTCGACAACGACGTCAACAAAGTGCCGAAGACCGCGCTGACGGTGGGCGTGGGGACGATTATGGACGCCAAAGAGGTACTCATTCTTGTGAATGGACATGGGAAAGCACGCGCTTTGCGGCACGGGATCGAAGAGGGGATCAACCACATGTGGACGATCAGCGCGCTGCAACAGCACCCGCACGGGATCATCGTCTGCGACGAGGACGCTACGGCGGAACTCAAGGTGGGAACCTATAAATACTTTAAGGACATCGAAGGGAAGAACCTCGATCCGGCTTCGCAGCTGTAACCGTCCGCACATAGCCTGTATTTTAGCCTGCCTCCGTGAAACAAAAGGGGCAGGCTTTTTTATTCGGAAACCACAATCTCTCCGGCTTCTATTTCGGGGCCGCAGGAGCGTTGGACTGGACATCGCCGCAGAATAACGACCTGTGGCAGGACTTGGATAAAACGCTTTTTGACCCCTGCCCGTCGGATTGGCGGGTGCCGCGAAGCGGAACGGGGAGCCTCAGCCCGTGGAATGCCTTTACGTCAGCTAACGGGCCGTGGCAGGGAAAAGGCCCTTCAGCAGGACGCTTATGGAACAACGTCGTTGTGCAGGGGCCGGTTTGGTATCCTGCGAACGGCTACCGGGCCTACGACCGGGGGATGCTGGGCGCTGTCGCGGCGGCCGGGTATGCGTGGAGCAGCTCGTTTTCCGGAACAGACGCTTTCCGCTTATACTTAATGACGGAGAGCGTTATCCCCGGTACGGTACACCCCCGTAGCCGGGCCGTTCCCGTTCGCTGCGTACGGGAGTGACGGGGATACGGAAGGGGGAGACGAAAATATACCGCGAAAATTCGTTACTTTGCAGTTCCCATGAGCGAAGCGACCAAATACCCTCCCCTGAACCTGCCGCAGGCCGACCTCAGGATACGCCATACCGGCCCCAAACCGGAGGTTTGGGACATGCTCCGCCGCAAATGGTTGGTGCTCACGCCGGAAGAGTGGGTACGGCAACATTTTATCCGGTTCCTCACCGGGACTTACGGCATCGACCCGTACCGCATCGTGCAGGAACAGCAGCTCCATATCAACGGCTTTTCGCTCCGCGCCGACATCGTCGTCTATTCGCGGCAAGCCGAGCCGCAGCTGGTCGTCGAATGCAAAGCCGCCGGCGTGACAATTACGCAAGAGGTTTTTAATCAGGTGGCACACTATAATATCCAGTTGGGCGTTCCTTACCTGGTGGTGACCAACGGCATGCAGCACTACTGCTGCGAGATCGACCACGCCGCCCGCAACTACCGATTCATCCACGAAATACCGCAACTCTAAGCCCTATGGCCATCCATATGCAAGTCGAGTCGCTCACCAAATCCTTCGGCGAGCGCATTCTGTTCGAGAACATCACCTTCGGCATCAGCGAGGGGCAGCGTATCGGCCTGATCGCCGCCAACGGCACCGGGAAGACCACGCTGCTCAACATCATCGCAGGCCGTATGGACTACGACAGCGGTGAGGTGGTTTTCCGGCGCGACGTAACGGTGAGTTATCTGGAACAAGACCCGCGGTTCCCGGCGGGACTGACCGTGCTGGAGGCCTGTTTCCACGGGCAGAACGAAGTGGTGCAGACCATCGCGCAGTACGAACAGGCGCTGGCCAGGAACGATACGGGGGCGCTGGACGGACTGCTGGCCAAAATGGAATCCCTCGGGGCGTGGGATTTCGAACAGCGGGCCAAGCAGATTCTGACCCGGTTGAACATCACCGATCTCGAACAGAAAGTCGAAACCCTTTCGGGCGGCCAGCTCAAACGCGTGGCGTTGGCGGCGGCGCTGATCGTGGAGCCGGACCTGCTGATCCTGGACGAGCCGACCAACCACCTCGACCTGGAGATGACCGAGTGGCTCGAAGAGTACCTCGCCGGCCGGCGGATGAGCCTGCTGATGGTGACCCACGACCGCTATTTCCTCGACCGCGTCTGCAACGAGATCATCGAGATCGACAACCGTCGGGTTTACAATTACAAAGGCAATTACAGCTACTACCTCGAAAAACGGCAGGAGCGCATAGACGCGGCGGACGCTACTGTTGCGCGGATGAAAAACCTCTACCGCCGGGAGTTGGAGTGGATACGCCGCACGCCGTCGGCGCGATCGGGCAAGGCGAAATACCGGATCGACGCGTTTGAGGATATTAAAGAGAAAGCCCACGCACGGCGCAGCGAAGGAACGGTACAGCTGGACGTCCAGCAGACCTACATCGGCAAGAAGATCTTCGAGGTCGTACACCTCTGCAAGCGGTTCGGCGACCGCGTGATCCTGAACGATTTCAGCTACCTTTTCTCGCGGTTCGAAAAGATGGGGATCGTGGGAAACAACGGGACGGGAAAATCGACTTTTATCAAGATGCTCCTCGGCCTCGAACCGGCGGATAGCGGGGTGATCGACATCGGCGAGACGGTGCGGTTCGGTTATTACAGCCAGCAGGGGCTGGAGTTCGACCCGGATGCACGGGTGATCGACATCATTACGGACATCTCGGAGAATATCACGATGAGCGACGGCAAGCAGATCAGCGCCTCGCAGCTCCTGACTCGTTTTCTCTTTTCTCCGCAGTCGCAGTATGACTATGTGGCGAAGCTGAGCGGGGGCGAGCGGCGCAGGCTCTACCTCTGCACGATCCTGATGGCGAATCCCAATTTCCTGGTGTTGGACGAGCCGACGAACGACCTCGACATCCAAACGCTCAATGTATTGGAGGAGTATCTGGCGGCTTTTTCGGGCTGCCTGATCGTGGTGTCGCACGACCGTTATTTTATGGACAAGGTGGCTGACCACCTGTTGGTTTTCAACGGGGGCGGGAATATCAAGGATTTCCCAGGCAACTATACCGATTACCGCAACTGGCGCCGGGAGCAGGATGCCTTGGCATCGGCCCAAGCTGCCCCGAAGACGACAACTTCTCCGGCTGCGAAGGAAAAGCCGAAGGAGCGGGTCAAAGGCAAGCTGTCTTTCAACGAGAAGCGGGAGTTCGAGCAGCTGGAATCGGAGATCCCGAATCTGGAGGCGGAAAAAGCGGCCTTAGAGGCGGAGATGAGCAGCGGCACACTCTCTACGGAGGAGCTGATCGCCAAATCGGAACGCATCGCGGCGCTGATCGATGAGATCGATGCCAAGTCGATGCGCTGGCTCGAACTCTCGGAATTGTAAACCGTTCGTTTAATTACTACCCCGTATGGAACTGCCGCTTTTTGTAAAAAGCGGCACCAAAAACTTTTGAGTCAGCTACGCTACTCCTTAGGCTCCGCAATCACCCGCTTTGGGTCGGGGAAATAGCCCGCTATACAATCATGCTAAGTTTTTGCGGGCTATTTCTCCCGACCCAAAACAGAGGGTAATTACAGCCAAAGCATCCCAGCGGGATGCGCTCGAAAGTTTTTTTGGTTCTTTTTGTTCACAAAAAGAACAGTACCCTCAAACGGGTAGAGATAAAACGAACGATTTAGAACAGGCCGGAGATATTTCCCTCGTCGTCGATATCGATACGCTCCGCCGCCGGCTCTTCCGGCAGGCCCGGCATGCGCATGATCTCGCCCGTGATCGGGATCAGGAAGCCCGCCCCGGCAGCTATTTCGATGTCCCGCACCGTGATCACGAAATCCTTCGGCCGTCCCAGCAGCGCCGGATTGTCCGACAGCGACTTCTGCGTCTTGGCCATACAGATCGCCAAGCCCTCCAGACCCAGATCCGAAATCCGCTTCAAAGCATTCTTCGCCTTCGAAGTGTAATCCACCGCCTCGGCCCCGTAGATGCTCTTCGCAATCGTCTCCACCTTCCTCTCCACCGGCTCGTCCAGCGGATAAAGCGGTTTGAACTGCGGACAGCAATAATCCGCCGCCGTCACCACCAACTTCGCCAGTTCCTCGGTTCCGGCCCCCCCCTGCCCCCACACATCCGCCACCGCACACGGCACCCCGCGCATCGTGCAGTAATCCTTGATAAACTGCAACTCCTCGTCGCTGTCCGTCGCGAACTTGTTGATCGCCACCACCGGCGACAAGTTGAACAGGCCGATATTCTCGATATGTTTCTGCAAATTGACGATTCCCCGCTCCAACGCCTCCACATTCGGCGTTTTCAGCTCTTTCAACGACTGGCCCCCATGGTATTTGAGCGCACGCACCGTCGCCACCAGCACCACCGCGTTCGGCGACAGCCCCGCCGCACGGCACTTGATGTCGAGAAACTTCTCCGCTCCCAGATCGAAGCCGAAACCCGCCTCCGTCACCGTATAATCCGTCAGCGAGAGCGACATCTCCGTAGCCACCACCGTATTGGTTCCCTGCGCGATATTAGCAAACGGGCCGCCGTGGATCAGCGCCGGCGTCCCCTCGATCGTCTGCACCAGGTTCGGCTTGATCGCATCCTTGAGCAGCGCCGCCATCGCCCCCTCCGCATGCAGGTCGCGGGCGTAGACCGGCCTCTTGTCATACGTGAAGCCCACGAAAATATTGCCCAGCCGCCGTTTCAGGTCCGAGATGCCCGTCGCCAGGCAGAGGATCGCCATCACCTCGGAAGCCGCCGTAATATCGAACCCCGTTTCGCGCGGCACGCCCGATCCCGTACCCCCAAGCCCGGCCACCAGATTGCGCAGCGAACGGTCGTTCATATCCATCACCCGCTTCCACGAGATCGTGCGCGGGTCCAGCCCCAGCGAGCGGGTCTTGCTCTGTATGTTGTTGTCGATCAAAGCCGCCAGCAGGTTGTGCGCCTTCTCGACCGCCGCGAAGTCGCCCGTGAAATGGAGGTTGATATCCTCCATCGGCAGCACCTGCGACATGCCGCCCCCCGTAGCGCCCCCCTTAAGGCCGAACACCGGCCCCAGCGACGGTTCGCGCAGCACCACGCACGACCGTTTGCCGATCCGGTTCAGCGCCTGCGAAAGGCCGATGGAAACGGTGGTCTTCCCCTCCCCCGCCGGGGTGGGCGAAATGGCCGAAACGAGGATCAGTTTCGACCGATGCATCCGTTCGCGGTCAATATAAGAGAGCGGCACCTTGGCCTTGTATTTTCCGTACAGTTCGAGGTCGTCGGGATCGATGCCCAGCTGTTCGGCCACCTGCACGACCGGTTTCATTTTCACCGAGCGGGCGATTTCGATGTCTGTCTTCATAGCGTATGATGGTTTGGAATTAATAGTCCGATACTGTTTCGCTAATCAAATATAATACCTTTTTCGTATATTAGTGGTTTAATTCAGAGAGAGGAATTTTCCATGAAGATACGCATACTGGGCCCGGCGCACCCGTACCGGGGAGGCATCGCCAAATTCGACGAGGTGCTGGCCGCCGCTTTCGGGCGCGAGGGACACGAGGTGAAGATCATCAACTTCACGCTGCAATACCCGTCGTTCCTCTTTCCGGGACGGACGCAATACACCCGGATGGCGCCGCCGGAGGGGATCGTTATCGAGCGACGCATCAACTCGGTGAACCCGCTGAACTGGCCGGTCGTCGGGCGCGAAATCGCGCGGGAAGATCCGGAGCTGGTCATCCCGCGCTTCTGGATGCCTTTCATGGGTCCGTCGCTGGGGACTATCGTCCGCACGATCGGGCACCGTTCCCCCCACACCCGCATCATCGCGCTGGCGGACAATATCGTGCCGCACGAACACCGGCCGGGAGACCGGCCGCTGACCGACTACTTCCTGCGGCAGACGGATGCGGTGGTCTATATGTCGGACGAGGTGGGCCGCGACCTCGATTCGTTCGATTACAAGGGATTGCAGGCCATGTCGCCGCACCCGATCTACGACACATACGGGACGCCGGTTTCCAAGGAGGAGGCTTGCGCCGCTCTGGGGTTGGACCCTGAGTCGAGTTACGTCCTGTTTTTCGGGTTTATCCGGGACTACAAGGGGCTCGACCTCTTACTGGAGGCATGGGCCATGCTCAAAGCCAAGGGCTTCACGAGGGGTCGTAAACTGCTGGTCGGCGGCGAATATTACGGGAACAAGGAGAAATACGACGCCCTGATCGAAAGTCTGGGTTTGGCGGACGACGTGATCGTCCACGACCGGTATATCGACGAGAATCAGGTGCGCAACTACTTCGGGGCGGCGGATCTGGTGGTGCAACCCTATAAGAGCGCGACGCAGAGCGGCGTGACGCAGGTGGCCTACCATTTCGGGGTGCCGATGGTCGTCACCCGCGTAGGCGGCCTGCCGGAGATCGTGCCGGACGGCCGGGTGGGATACGTGGTCGATGTCGCCCCTTCCGCCATCGCGGAGGCCATCGCCCGGTTTTACGACGAACATAAGACGGAGGAGTTCCGGGCCAATATCTCGGCCGAGAAAGAACGTTTCAGCTGGTCGGCATTGACCGACACCTTTATACGCCTGTGCGGCGAGATTAGGAAATAACAGATTATCCATGAAATACTTTAGACTTACATTTGCATTCCTGGCCCTGCTGGTCACAGCAGGGCTGACCGTGGCCGGGGCCACGGATCTGTATGACAAGCTGATCGCCCTGAAAGGAGTGGTTTCGGTCGAGGAGCTGGACAAAGGCTTTTTCGAGGAGCGGTACGTGGTGATGTTCGACCAGCCGCTCGACCATAAGAACCCGTCCAAAGGGCATTTCGAGCAGCGTTTCGTGGTGGCCCATGCCGGTTTCGACCGGCCGACGGTTCTGGTGACGGAGGGTTACGGCGGGGCGCGGGCGCTGAACCCGCGCTACCGCGAAGAGTTGTCGGCGCGCCTGGGTGCGAACCAGGTTTTCGTGGAGCACCGCTATTTCGGCGAATCGACCCCCAAGCCGCGCAACTGGGACTACCTCAACGCCGAGAATGCGGCGGGAGACCTGCATGCGGTGCGGCAGGCGCTCGACGAGGTCTACCCCGAAAAATGGATCGGCACCGGGGTCAGCAAAGGGGGCGAGAACGCGCTGATCTACCGGATGTATTATCCGCAGGACGTGGATGTGACGGTGGCTTACGTGGGGCCGGTATGCTTCGGGGTCGAGGACGGGCGGCACGAGCCTTTCCTCGATCGGGTGGGGACGGCGGAGGAACGGGCCGCGATCCGCGAATACCAGACCGAGTTGCTCAAACGGCGCAAGGAGCTGGTGCCGATGTTCGACGAATACTGCAAATCGAAGGGCTATAAATTCCGGACCAATATCGACGAGGTTTTCGACCTCTGCGTGCTGGAATACCCCTTCTCGATCTGGCAGTGGGGGACGGCGGTGAGCGTGATCCCGGCGTCGGACTCGCCGCACCAGGAGTTGCTGGACCACCTGACGGCGACCGTTTCGCCGGACTATTTCGCCATCAACGACGAACCGTCGTTCTTCGTGCAGGCGCAGCGGGAGTTGGGCTACTACGGCTATGATACCGCGCCGTTCGAAGGGTTGCTCTCGATCAAGGGCGCCAAAGGATATTTGCCGAGGATCCTGTTGCCGGAGGATGCCAGGCGCATCCGGTTCAGCGACGCCTTGTCGCGCAAGATTGCGGCTTTCTACAAGGCCAACGACCCGAAAGTGATCTGCATCTACGGGCAGAACGACCCGTGGAGCGCGGCGATGCTCGACCCGGCGTCGTTCGAGGGAAAGCAGAACATGAAGCTGATCGTGGAGCCGGGCGGCAGCCACCGCTCACGGATCAAGACGCAGAGCGACGAGGTGCAGGGCCAAATTTGGAAGACCATCGAAGGCTGGCTTTTCGGGATTTAAAGGATTTCCCGGAGCCAGCGCGGGCTAAATTTAGGGTAATTTCAGCCCGGTTGGAGTGCCCAGCGGCACCGGGCTGCCGCAGGAGGGCAGCGCCAAAGGCGCTGGCAGCGGCCCGGCAATCCTGCGGATTGCGCGAATAAGCAACAAAGGAATACGACAGCAGACAATACACAGCATTATGAACTACATCGAATACAACATCAACGTAGCAGGACCGGACGAAGGCGAGATCGTGACCGCCGAGCTGGCCGAGCTGGGTTTCGACGGTTTTTCGGATTACTTGCCCGACGGATTCATGCCGGGGGCGGGAAGCGTGAAATGCTATATTCCGGCCCCGGCGGAAGCCGACAGCGCCAACCACACGCGTATTCAGAACTTCCTTTACGAAGGGGGCTACCCGTACGAGCGGCAGGAGATCGAGCAGCAGAACTGGAACGCGGAGTGGGAGTCGCATTTCGAACCGATCGACATACTGGGCGGACTGTGCTACATCCGCGCGCCGTTCCATGCGGCTAAGGCGGGGGTGAAGCACGAGATCGTCATCATGCCGAAAATGTCGTTCGGCACGGGGCACCACGCCACCACCTACCTGATGGCCGAACAGATGCTGGCGCTGGATTTCGGCGGGGCGTCGGTGCTGGATATGGGCAGCGGGACGGGCATCCTCGCCATACTGGCCGCCCAGCGCGGGGCGGTGGTGGTCGATGCCGTGGACATCGACGAATGGGCCTACGAAAATTGTCTGGAGAACATACAGGCCAACGGGGTGCAGACGGTGGTATGCCCGATACTTGGCGACGTTTCGGCCATAAAAGGGAAGGTGTACGACTATATTCTGGCCAACATCAACCGGAATATCCTGCTGGCCGATATGGAACAATACGCCGCCTCGCTACGCAAAGGCGGCCTGCTTTTGGTCAGCGGCATCCTCGACTTCGACGCGGACACCGTCATCGGGCATGCAGCGAAACTGGGACTGGTCCAGACGGCGACCAATAACCGCGACGGCTGGGCACAAATCACTTTCCAGAAAGTTTAACACCCGACAGGCATGCTATTGCAAGACAATCGCATACAGCTGCGGGCCATGGAGCCGGAAGATTGCGGGGCCATGTACCGTTGGGAGAACGATACCTCCCTGTGGCATTTGGGCGATACGACCCGGCCTTTTTCGCGCGATGCCTTGCGGGAATTTATCGCCGGCGCAGCGCAGGATATCTACGCCGCGCGGCAAGTGCGGCTGATAATCGCGCCCCGTTCATCGGGAATCGCGGTGGGCTGCGTGGATTTATTCGACTTCGACCCGCTCCACAGGCGGGCGGGAGTGGGAATACTCATTTACGAACCCGCCGACCGGCAGCGGGGATATGCGCATGCCGCTTTGCGGTTGGTCTCGGAATACGCTTTCGGGCATTTGGACATGCGCCAGCTGTGGGCGGACATTCCCGTCTCGAACACGGCGAGCCTCAGGCTGTTCGAACGGGCCGGATTCAGCGGGACCGCTATTAAAAAGGCATGGGTGCGCACGCCGGACGGGACCGCTTATGAGGACGTTCGCTTTGTCCAGCTGTTCCGCCCAACAGAACGATAACTGCTAACCTGACCATAAACATGAAATTCAAACTCCTTTGCCTGACCGCCCTGCTGGGGCTGAATATGATCCCCGCCGGAGCGCAGGTGCTTCCATTGCGGCCCAAGCTCGAAAACCCCGGATCGTTCTCGATGATCCTGCTGCCCGACCCGCAGAGCTACACCAAATTCGACGCCAACCAGCCGCTCTTCGAGCTGATGACCGCCTGGTGCGCGAACAACGCCGACTCGCTCAAAGTCAAAGCCGTGCTCTGCACCGGCGACCTCGTGGAGCAGAACGAAACCCGCATCCCGGACGGCGTGAACGGCAACCAGACCAGCGAAGAACAGTGGCTGGCGGCATCGCGCGCGTTCGAGCGGCTGGACAACCGGCTGCCCTACGTGCTCTGCACCGGTAACCACGACTACGGCTACTACCGCTCCGAGAACCGGCTGAGCCGCTTCCCCCACTATTTTCCCAGCGAACGGAACCCGCTGTGGCGCAAGTCGCTGGTCTCGACGGGACTGAATTACCGGGACATTCCGACGCTGGAGAATGCCGCCTACGAGTTCGAAAGCGACACGTGGGGCAAACTGCTGGTCGTTGCGCTGGAGTTCGCCCCGCGCGACGAGGCGATCGAATGGGCGAAAACTTTGGTCGCCCGACCGGAGTACAAAGACCACAAAGTGATCCTGCTGACCCACTCCTACCTCTCGTCGGCCGCCGAACACATCGAAAAAGAGGGCTACCGCGTCTCGCCGGCCAACTACGGCAAAGCGATCTTCGACAAGCTGGTGGCGCCGTCACCGAACATACGGCTGGTGCTGTGCGGCCATGAGTGCGACATCAGCGACTACGAAGGCAACGTCAGCTTCCGCACCGACCGCAACGCGGCGGGCAAAACGGTGGCCCAGATGATGTTCAACGCCCAGACCGCCGACAACCAGTGGCACGGAAACGGCGGCGACGGCTGGCTGCGCATCCTCGAGTTCATGCCGGACGGGAAGACTATCAAAGTACGCACTTTCTCACCCCTGTTCGCCGTATCGGCCCTGACCTGCGACAAGGCGTGGCGCACGGCTCCGTACGACCAGTTCGATATCGTCCTTGATTAGCCCTATGATGTCACAGGAAGAACTGCTCGGCCGGATCGAGCGACTCGAAGCCGAAAACCGCCGCCTGCGCGAACGCGAGACGGACAGCGTCCGCACGCTGCATACCCTTATCCGTAAGCTCCCGGCCCCGTCAGCCGCCGTGGGGCCGGGGATGAACATCCTGCTGGCCAACGCGGCGTTTGTCCGGCTCGGAGGCTACCGGGCCGCCCAGCTCGCCGAAAGCGCCCCGGCGCTGGACGGAGTGCCCCTGAACGCCATCCTGCCACGGGAGATATGCACCGTGGCGGAGACCGTACACACGTCGGGCGAAGACACCGAACGGGAGGACATCGTGCTGGACGGGGTGCCTTACACCCTGTCGGTTTACAGCATCCGGCGCGGCGAGTTGAGCATCGTCCTGCTGCGCAACCTGGCCGATCCCGACATACAGGTCGAGGAGCTGACGGCCCGGCTCCAGCAAACCGCCGACCGCAATATCCGGATGATCCAGCAGATCGCGTTCCTGCTGGGCGAGGAGGTCTCCGAAAGCGCCAAAACCATCGGTTCCGTGATCCGTGCTTTGCAGGGCTCCGGGAAAAAAGAGGACTCGCGATGAAAAGCTCCGGTCTCTTTGTCGAAACCGCTTGCAAGCAAGCCTGCTGCGGGAACAACGCCCCCTGCGGCGACAGTTTCCTGCAACAGCAGTTCCCGGTCCACGGGCATACTGTGCTGGTGCTCTCCGACGGCATGGGCCACGGGGTCAAGGCCCACCTGCTCTCCACCCTGACCGCCTCCATCTTCATGGGGATGGCCGGGGCGCCGCAATCCATCGAGGAGACGGCGCGGACCGTGATGCAGACCCTGCCGGTATGCAGCGTGCGGAAGATCAGCTACTCCACTTTCACCCTCGTGGACATCGACCATCGCAGCGGCACCGTCCGGCTGATCGAATACGACAACCCCCAAGCCTTTATCTTCCGGGGAACGGAGCCTTTGCAGGTCGAACGGCAGGCGCATCCGTACGCCAACCCGCAGACTGGCCGGACACAGACCTTCCATACCGGCAGTTTCACGATGCGCTGCGGCGACCGGATCGTGCTGGCCACCGACGGCGTGACACAGAGCGGGCTGGGCACCGACCGCTACCCTTTCGGCTGGGGCCGCGACAACGTTCAGGCTTTCCTGGACGAGCGTCTGCGCAGCGAGCCGGACATGTCTTCGGCGACGCTGGCGCAGCGATTGCTGAATCAGTCCGTGGAGAACGACGACGGCACGCCGCACGACGACATCAGTTGCGTAGCCGTACATATCCGGGAACCGCGCAAAGCGATATTGTGTTCGTGCCCTCCCTCGATGACCTCCGACATCGCCCTGCTGGCCGACCGGCTACGGAATTTCGACGGGCGGAAGATCGTCTGCGGCCACCTGCTTGCCCGGCAGATCGCCGGATACTGGGGCACCGGGCTGCGGCGCCAGCTCACCTCCACCGATCCCGAACTGCCGCCGCAATGGGAGATCGACGGCCTCGACCTGGTGACCGAAGGACTGCTCACGCTGAGCAAAGCTTTGGAGATACTGGAGAATTACGCCGAGATGCCGACCGGACGGGGGCCGGCCTACCATATCTGCGAGTTGCTGCTCGCCTCCGACCGGATCGAGATGATCGTGGGCATGCGCAAAAGCAACACGGCGGCGGCGGATGCCGAAACGCTGATCCTGCGGCGCAAGGTGCTGGGAGCCATCGCCCGCACACTGGAAACCCGTTTCGCCAAGCAAGTCATCACCACCTATCTGTAACCTGCGCGTATGTGGAAATTTTACGCCCTGCTTTCGGCCGTTTTCGCCGCCCTGACCGCCATACTGGCCAAAGTCGGCGTCAAGGGGGTCAACTCCAACCTGGCCACGGCGATCCGGACGGCAGTTATCCTGCTGATAACCTGGGGAATCGTCATCTTTTCCGGGCACCTGCGGGAAGCCAAAGCCCTGTCGAAACACAACCTGCTTTTCCTCGTGCTGTCAGGGGTGGCGACGGGACTCTCCTGGCTCTTCTATTTCAAAGCCTTGCAGGAGGGGGACGCCTCCAAGGTAGCGCCGATCGACAAACTCAGCGTGGCGATCACCATTATCCTCGGAATCGTTGTCCTCGGCGAGCCGGCCGACCCGAAAACACTCGTGGGCGGTGCGCTGATCGTCGCCGGGTCGATCGTCATTATCCTATAAAATACAACGTGAGCCGTTCGCGGCGATCCGCCAACGGCTCACGATCTCCGGCCGTGGCCGGAAACTTTAGGCAGTACGCTTAGGCCTTCTGATGAGCGATACGATCCAGAGCAGGACGATAGCGCCGACCAAAGCGGTCAGCAGGCTGCCCAGCGTACCGACCGGAACGAGGCCGAAAAGGCTGAAAAGCCATCCGCCCAGCACCCCGCCGATGATACCGATAATAATGTTCAGCAGCAGACCAGAGCCGCTGCCTTTCATGATAAGGCTGCCGAGCCACCCGGCTACCAGTCCGATAAGAATAAACCATAAAAAATACATAAGGCAATAAATTTAAAGTTTAACATATTTTGTCTACGAAAGGGGAATATTCCAACAACCGTGCCGAAAAAAGGCGTTTTTACAGAGTTCTGTAAAAACGCCTTTTCCTAATTATTAAAGTACGCCCGGAAAGGGTTATTCGATCATCGCCTTGTTGAGCAGGTGGATCACCTTGCTGATCTCCATGAACGAAGCTCCCTTGGCCGCCCCGAACGAGCCGCCCACCACGACCACCAGGTCGTCGTTGGCGATTTTATGTTCCCTTTCGAGAATGAGCAGCATCTGGTAACTGAAACGGTCGTGCGCGATCGCCGGCTCCGCATATTCGGCATACACCCCGTACGATAAGGCCAGCTCTCGCATCACATGCTTGCGGTAGCAAAGCGCGTAGACCGGCTTCTCGCCCCGGAATGCCGCCAGGTAACGTCCCGTCCGTCCCGACAACGTATCGATGAGCACCGCCTTGACCGGCAGGTTCGTGCAGGCCCGCACCGCCGAGCGCGCCAGCTGGGCTGTGATCTCGTTGTTGATGCGCACCATGTTGACATCGATGATCGGCGACACCTCCCGCTCGATCGCCAGCGCGATCTTGGTCATCGCTTTGACCGCCTCGACCGGGTACTTGCCGTTGGCCGTCTCGCCGCTCAGCATGATCGCATCCACCCGTTGGAAAATGGCGTTCGCTACGTCGCTCACCTCCGCCCGCGTCGGCCGCGGATTGTTAATCATCGAGTGCAGCATCTGCGTAGCGATGATTACCGGCTTCTTGCTCTCGATGCACTTCTGCACCAGATTCTTCTGCACGATCGGGATCTCCTCCGCGTTCAGCTCCACCCCCAGGTCGCCGCGCGCCACCATCACCGCATAGGTATGATCCAGTATCTCGTCGATATTGTCGACCCCCTCCTGGTTCTCGATCTTCGAGATGATCTTGATCGAGCTGTGCTCCGCATCCAGGATCTTCTGTATCTCCAGCAAATCCCCCTTATGCCGCACGAACGAGTGGGCAATAAAATCGAGATTCATCCTCACCGCCCAGTGGATGTATTCGATATCCCGCTCGGTCAGCGCCGGCAGGCGCAGGTGAACCGCCGGGATATTGACGCTCTTCTTGCCCTTGATAACCCCGCTGTTCTTGACCCGCACCACCAAGGCCCCGTCGATCTTGTCCGCCACCTCAAGGGCGATATCTCCGTCATCGATCAGCACCGCCACACCGACCGGCACCTCCTCGAAAATATCCTTATCGTTCAGGAAGATGCAATCCCGCGACGAGAGCATTTCGTTGTCGTCCGTCCCGCGCATGGTGAGCATGTCACCCTCGCTGACCGGGATCCCCTCGTCGGCCATCCGCGTGGTGCGGATCTCCGGCCCCTTGGTATCCACCAGTATGGCGATCTTTTCCGACACGGCGCGGGTGTTGTTGACGATATTCGTGGCCCCCTCGAACGAGGTGTGGGCCGAATTGATGCGCACCACGTTCATCCCCTCCTCGTACAGCGAGCGGATAAAATCCACGTCGCAACGTCGGTCCGAAATGGTGGCTACTATTTTTGTTTTCTTTTCCATATTACACGTTTGAACGTCGGTTCAATTCTTCATTTAACCCGGAGCCAGCGCAGGCAAAACCGAGCCTCGCGAGTGTTGCTACCCTGCGCCGGGGATGGCTCCGGGCTGGCCGCTGACGCGGTAGAACAAGGCCCCTCCACTAAACCGAACTATAAATTACTAAAGGAAACTGTAAACAGCCAGCCGGTAGGACTGCATCCCGAACCCCATCACCGATCCCGCGCAGCGCGAAGCGATCAGCGACACATGGCGGAACTCCTCCCGCGCCATGATATTCGAGATATGCACCTCCACCGTCTTCAGGCCGCAGGCCGCCACCGCGCCGATCGCATCCGCGATCGCCACCGAAGTGTGGGTATATCCCCCGGCATTCAGCACCACCCCGTCGTATTTCCCCCGCGCATCGTGCAGCGCATCGATGATCTCCCCCTCCACGTTCGACTGGAAATAGTCCAGCTCCGCCCGATCCCCGAACTCCGCGATCAGCTCCGTCAGGTAATTCTCGAACGTCTGCGAGCCGTAGACCTCCTTCTCGCGCAGGCCAAGCAGGTTCAGGTTCGGCCCGTTGATAATCAGCAGTTTCTTCATTATTTTCCCGATTGAAGTTCAAATTTAGTGCAAATTTGGGTAATTTCGCCCGGCGCAGCGCGTTATTTTTTCATTACGCCAGCAGCGCACGGCCGGAAAATGAGCGAGCAGACAACAGAAACAGCATGGCAACAAGCCTTGGACAGCTACCGGGAGTACCTCCGGTTCGAACGGGGGCTTTCGGCTAACAGCATCGAAGCCTACCTGCGCGACGCCGGGCAGCTCGCCGCATTCATCCTCGGCAGCGACCGTCCGAAAGAGCCGGCGGAGGTCGTACTGGCCGACATCGAAGCCTTTATGGCCCATATCTACGACACCGGCTCCGGCGACACCACGCAGGCACGCACCCTCAGCGGCGTGCGGAGCTTCTTCACCTACCTGCTCCACGCCGATCGCATCCAGACACTGCCTACTGAACTGATCGACTCGCCCAGGATCGCCCGCAAGCTGCCCGACACACTATCCTATGACGAGATCCGCCGGATGCTCGAAAGCATCGACCTCGGCGCGCCGCTCGGCCACCGCAACCGGGCCATACTCGAAGTGCTCTACTGCTGCGGACTGCGGGTGAGCGAGCTGGTGAACCTGCGGTTGAGCGACATCTTCGCAGCGGAGGGGATCGTCCGGGTGACCGGAAAGGGGAACAAGCAGCGGCTGGTACCCATCGCCGACACGGCATTACAGCAAGTCGAGCTCTACCTGGAACAGCGGCGCACAATGCCCGTGGCGGCGGACTCGGCGGAGATCGTTTTCCTCAACCAGCACGGCCGGAAACTGACCCGCGTGATGATCTTCACCATCATCCGCAAAACGGCTGCCGCGGCAGGGATAACCAAAACAGTCAGCCCGCATACCCTGCGCCATTCGTTCGCCACGCACCTGCTGCAAGGCGGCGCCGACATCCGGGCCGTACAGGAGCTTTTGGGCCACGAATCCATATTGACGACGGAAATTTATACGCATTTGGAGATGCGCGACCTGCGCGGAGCCCTGGAACTCCACCCGCTGGCCCATTCCGGAACCGAGAAAAAAGAGTCTGTTGAAACCGACGATAAATAGAATTCAAAATGCTTTATTTCAGATAATTGATTAACAAAAAATCCTTTTGGACTTCGTAATCCCCCGGAACAAAACTTTGACCGGGGGATTTTTTGTTTTTTCATTTGCGTGACTAAGATTGCTAACACGAAGAATGAAACCACTACGCAGCGATGTAACCACAAAGGGGCGCCGGATGGCCGGGGCCCGGAGCCTCTGGCGGGCCAACGGCATGAAAGACTCCCAGTTCGGACAGCCGGTGATCGGCATCGTCAACTCTTTCACGCAGTTCGTGCCGGGACATACCCACCTGCACGAGATCGGCCAGCAGATCAAGCAGCTGATCGAAGCCGAAGGGTGCTATGCCGCTGAGTTCGACACGATCGCCATCGACGACGGGATCGCCATGGGGCACGGCGGGATGCTCTACTCGTTGCCTTCGCGCGACCTGATTGCGGATTCGGTGGAATATATGTGCCAGGCGCACGGGGTGGATGCGATTGTGTGCATTTCGAACTGCGACAAGATCACGCCGGGGATGCTGATGGCGGCCATGCGGCTCAACATTCCGGCGGTGTTCGTCAGCGGCGGCCCGATGGAGGCTGGTGTCGTGGACGGGGAGGCTTATGACCTGATCGACGTGATGGTCAAGGGAGCCGACCCGGAGATTTCGGACGAAAAGCTCACCCGGATCGAACAGGGGGCTTGCCCCACGTGCGGGTCGTGTTCCGGGATGTTCACCGCCAACTCGATGAACTGCCTGACCGAAGCGCTGGGCCTTTCGCTGCCGGGCAACGGCACCATCGTGGCGACGCACACCAACCGGCTCAAACTGTTCGAAGCGGCGGCGAAACTGATCGTCCATAACGCACGGGAATACTATTTCAATGATAATGATAATGTCTTGCCGCGGTCTATCGCCACAAAACAGGCGTTCCTGAATGCGATGTCCTTGGATATTGCCATGGGCGGCTCGACCAATACCGTTCTGCACCTGCTGGCGGTGGCGCAGGAGGCAGGGGTGGACTTCACGATGAAGGACATCGACGCGCTGTCGCGCAAGCTGCCGGTGCTGTGCAAAGTGGCCCCCAACCATTCGTCGTACCATATTCAGGAGGTCAACCGCGCGGGGGGTATTCTGGCGATTCTGGGAATACTGATGCGTGCCGGGCTGATCGACGGGACGACCGTTCGGGTGGACGGTTTGGATCTGGCGCAGGCGGTGGCGAAATACGATATCTACAACCTCGGCACCACAGCCTCGTCTGACGACACGGAACGGTACTTGTCGGCTCCGGGAGGCAAATTTAATATCATGCTGGGTTCGCAGCACACGATGTACCCGGACTACGACAATGACCGCGAAAAGGGGTGCATCCGGGACATCGAGCACGCCTATATGAAGGACGGCGGGCTGGCGGTGCTGTACGGGAATATCGCGCAGGACGGCTGTATCGTGAAGACCGCGGGAGTGGATGCCTCGATCCTCGTTTTCGAAGGGACGGCGCGGGTGTTCGACTCGCAGGAACAGGCCAGCGCGGGGATATTGGGGGGAGCTGTGCAGGCGGGGGACGTTGTGATCATCCGCTACGAAGGGCCGAAGGGGGGGCCGGGGATGCAGGAGATGCTCTACCCGACCTCCTACCTCAAGACGGTGAAGCTGGACAAGGCGTGCGCGTTGCTGACGGACGGCAGGTTCTCCGGGGGGACTTCGGGCCTCTCGATCGGACACTGCTCGCCAGAAGCGGCGGCGGGAGGACTTATTGCCGCCGTCGAGGACGGGGATAAAGTGATTATCGACATACCGAACCGCTCGATCACGCTGGCCGTGGCGGACGACGTGCTGGCGCAGCGCATGGAACGACTGCGCACGGGCGGCGGCTTCCGGCCCGACCGCGAACGAGTCGTCAGCAAGGCGCTCAGGGCATATGCCAACATGGTCTCTTCCGCGGACAAGGGCGCCATCCGGATCGTTGAATAATAATTTGGAGAGAGACCGCCTCACCGACAATCACTCAGGAGACGAATCATGAAATATACCGAGAAACAGAATATCACCGGGGCGGAAGCCCTGCTCGCCTCACTCATCAATCAGGGCGTGGACACCGTGTTCGGCTATCCGGGGGGAAGCATCACCCCGGTTTACGACCGCTTGCAGGACTATCCGGAGCTGCGGCATCTCTTGACCCGGCACGAACAGGGCGCCGTGCACGCAGCGCAGGGCTACGCGCGGGTTTCCAACAAAACGGGGGTCTGCATGGCCACTTCGGGGCCGGGGGCCACGAATTTACTGACCGGTATCGCGGACGCGATGCTGGACTCCACGCCGATCGTCTGCATTTCGGCCCAGGTGCCTTCGACGGCGCTGGGAACCGACTTTTTCCAAGAGGCCGACATGATCAACATGACCGTGCCGATCACCAAATGGAACTACCAGATCACCCGGTTCGAAGAGATGGTGCCGACCATTGCCAAGGCTTTCTATATTGCCGGAGCTGGACGGCCGGGACCGGTCTATATCGAGGTGACCAAAGACGCCTTGCTGGCGCGGGGGGACTATAAGTGGAAGCCGTGCACCGGCATCCGGAGCTACAACCCGGTGCCCGCGGTGGACGGCGATGCCGTGCGGGATGCTTTGGCGCTCATTAACGAGGCGGAACGGCCGCTTATTCTGGTGGGCAACGGCGTGAAGATCTCCGGGGCGGAAAATGCGGTGATCGAGCTGGCGGAGGCGGGGAATATTCCGGTGGCCTCAACGCTCATGGGCT
>CANQXP010000010.1 GCA_947627885.1 uncultured Rikenella sp. | reverse complement strand
CAGCGGGGCCCAACAAGCGCAGCGCAGTTGCAGGCCTACGCCGGGGGTGGCTCCGGCCTGCGCGGCTCGCTATGCTCACCGCCGTAACGGGATCTCTTGGTTCACAAAAAGAACAGTACCCTCCGGCACCCTGCAAAATAAACGATGGTTTATAAGTAGCCGGGAATGTTTACCTTTGTGAGCAGAAACCGACTGTTATGACCCTCTCCATTATCGTCGCCGTCGCCTGGAACGGCGTTATCGGATGCGCCGGGCGGATGCCGTGGCACATCAGCGACGACCTCCGGCGTTTCAAACGCATCACCACCGGGCATCCCGTGGTGATGGGCCGCAAGACCTTCGAATCGCTCGGCTGCAAGCCCCTGCCTGGACGGGCCAATATCGTCGTGAGCCGCAATCCCGGCTTTGAGGTGCCGGAGGGCGTTGAGCTCGTCCCGTCGCTCGAAGAGGCGATCCGGCGGTTCGGCGATACCGCCGAAGAGGTGTTCGTAATCGGCGGCGGCGAGATCTACCGGCAAGCCATGCCCATGGCCGACAAACTGTACCTCACCCGCATCCTGGCCGAGCCGGAAGGGGATACCTATTTTCCGGAGATCAAGCCGGGGGAGTGGCGCATGGTCTGGTGCGAAGCGCATCCCGCTTCTGCGGAAGGGGATGTTCCCGCATTCGAATTCACGGACTATATGCGGATGAAGCGGTAGGCTATGCAACAGGCATTGACATGGCGCACGCGCGGGTGCGCCGTACGGGGATTCCAGGCGGGGGTTCGCACCTGGTGGTGGCTGGCCAAAATGATGCTGCCGATCACGTTCGGCGTTGCGGTCTTGCAGTGGGCGGGAGTGATCGCCGCCGTGTCGGAATGGCTCACCCCGGCGTTTTCATATATCGGGCTGGACGGCGAAGGGGTGCTGACCTTCCTGACGGCCATTTCGGCCTCGATCTATGCCGCCATCGGCGTGATGGGGACGCTGAACCTCGACTACCGGAGCGTGACCATTATCGCGGTGATGACCCTGATCGCCCACAACCTGATCGTGGAGTCGGTGGTGCAGCGCAAGGCCGGATGCCGTTCGGCGTGGGGCATGGCGGCGCTGCGGCTGGTGATGGCCGTGCTGACGGCTTGGATATTGAACCGGGTCTTGCCGGAGAATTACGCCGGACGACTGCTGTTGGCGCACCGCGACGCCGGGGATACGGCTTTCGGGAGCATTATGTCAGGCTGGGCGCTGGCGCAGGCCAAACTGCTGCCGCTGATGTTCGCGATCATCGTGAGCCTGAACGTCCTACAACAGATCCTGCGGGAATTCAACCTGATCGGCTGCCTGACCGCGCCGCTGGCGCCCCTGATGAAGATTTTCGGGCTTTCGCGCAGCAGCGCGTTCCTGTGGGTGGTGCTCAATACGCTGGGACTGACCTACGGCAGCTCGGTGATGATCGGCGAAGTGGAGACGGGCGGCATACCGCGCCGGGACGCGCGGCTGCTGAACGCCCACGCGGCGATGACCCATTCGCTGCTGGAGGATACCCTGCTCTATTGCGCGCTGGGAGTGGGGCTTTTCTGGCTCCTGGTGCCGCGCATCGTGATGGCGATGGCGGTGGTGTGGACCATGCGCCTGGGAATTATTTGGAAAGAGCGAAAAACCAATCAGCGCGCTATCCGGACAGGAGCCAGCGGGGGCAAAACCGGAGCATAGCGCAGGTTGCAGCCCTTCGCCGGGGGTGGCTCCGGGCTGGCCGCTAACGCGGGAACTAAAAAACACAAACCAAACCGATATGATTACGACAGAACAGATTAAAGAGCTTGTAAGGCGCCAGGATGCGCTGAGGAGGCATCTTTGACTTGGACGGGAAACGTGAGCAACTGAAAAACGAAGAGGCGCTGACCCTGACGCCGGACTTCTGGGACGACGCCGAAAAGGCGCAGGCGCAACTGAAAAAAGTGGCGGCCATTAAGTCATGGGTCGTGGACTACGACGCTATTGCCACGGCTATGGACGAGCTGAACCTCGTGCCGGAGTTCATCAAGGAGGGGGCGGCGGCCGAAGAAGACCTCGATGCCGCCTATGACAAAGCCCTGAAACTGATCGAGGCGCTGGAGATGCGCAATATGCTCCGCAGCGAGGAGGACAAGATGGGGGCCATCATGGAGATCAACTCCGGCGCGGGGGGAACCGAGGCGCTGGACTGGGCTTCGATGCTGCTGCGCATGTATACGCGGTGGGGGGAGCGAAACGGCTATACCGTCAAGGCGCTGGACATTCAGGACGGGGACGAGGTGGGGGTCAAGTCGGCCATGATCGAGTTCGTGGGCGACTACGCCTACGGTTACCTCAAGAGCGAGAATGGCGTGCACCGCATGGTGCGGCTCTCGCCGTTCAACGCCAACAACAAGCGGCAGACCACCTTCGCGAGCGTATTCGTGTCGCCGGCCGTGGACGACACCATCGAGATCGTCGTCAACCCGGGGGACATCAAATGGGACACCTACCGGAGCAGCGGGGCCGGGGGGCAGAATGTCAACAAGGTGGAGACGGGGGTGCGGCTCTACCACATCCCGACCGGGATCGTGATCGAGAACACGGAGACGCGCTCGCAGATCATGAACAAGGAGAACGCGCTGCGCATCCTGCGGTCGAAGCTCTACCAGATCGAGATGGAGAAACGGCTGGCGGCGCAGGCGGAGCTGGAGGGCCAGAAGAAGAAGATCGAGTGGGGCTCGCAGATCCGCAGCTACGTGTTCGACGACCGGCGGGTGAAAGACCACCGGACGAATTTCCAGACCTCGGACGTGGACGGGGTGATGGACGGCGAGATCGACGATTTCATCAAGGCTTACCTGATGGAGTTCGGCGGTGAGGCGTAACAGCATATTCCGCATAGATGAACGGAGGGGCGCAAGGTATTTCCTTGCGCCCCTCCCGCTTTTGCACGGCCGCCGCTATAATTCCAGCTTTTTGAGCCGGTCGTCCGCCGCCACCTTGTCGATGATCGCCTTGACCACCTCGTCCATCCGGCTCCCCGGCGAATAGTCCGCCGGCGCCACGAAGTTGACCCGGTGCTCCTCGACCAGCTGCCGCAGCGAGTGGCCCACCTCCCGGTCGGCCGGATTGTAAACGGCGATCGAATGGCCTTGCTTCTCCTTAACCAGCCGCATGCACGGGATGTCCGTCGTCCCGTCCCCGATGTAGATCATGTGGGTGAACGGCACCGGCCGCTGCTCCTCAGGCTGGTAGCGGTTCACCGCCTTGGAATCGTACACGCTGTCGATCCCTTTGCTGATCTTGAAGATGAACTGCGTCTTGTTGGTATAGTTGACCGCCACCCCCGGCCAGTAGGCCACCCCGTCCACCGAGTAGAGGAACGAGCTGGCGAATATCTTGCGGAAATGCCGGGCGATGGAGGTACCCTCGATCATCTCCCTGAGGCCCGACGAGTTGATATAGTGCTCCACCTGTATGCCTTTCGACTGGGCATAGCGGTTGATGCGCGCGAACCAGGTCTCGACCCCCTCGAACAATTCGATTTTCCGCCCCGACTCCGCAAAGGCGTCCCGCCGCAGGGAGACCCCGCTGACCGTGGCCTGCCGGATCATCTCGTTCATATAGGTCAGGATCGGGTCGGCATCGTTCTCCTCGGCCATCCGGTTGCAGTTGTCCCAGAACTCCCGGTTCCCCTTGCCGATGGCGGGGATGAAGTCGTATTCCTGCATGTTTCCCGGCGAGAGCGTGCCGTCGAAGTCGTAAATCAGTGCGAGTACCATAGTCGGTGCGTTTTCACAAATATAACAAATTACAGGGACTTTCAGCGGTTCTTTTATTCGGGTCGCGGGGTCGCCCGCCGGCCGCTTTGCGGCCACGCTGTTGACCCGGCAATCCTGCGGACTGTAATTATACACGAAAGAGCCGTTCCCCACCCGAAGGCGAAAAACGGCCCATGATACAGCTTTGAAGCGGAACTATGCCTGAATAAAGCCCTTGTCCAGCAGGTACTGCGCGATCTGAACGGCATTGGTCGCCGCCCCCTTGCGCAGGTTGTCGGCCACCACCCACATGTTCATCGCCTTCGGATTGGAAATATCCTTGCGCAGGCGTCCCACGAACACCTCGTCGTGGTGCTGCGCCGTAACGGCCATCGGGTACTCCGAGCGTTCCGGGCAGTCCACCACTTTGATCCCCGGCGTACGTTCCAGCAAACTGCGTACGTCGCCCATCGTGAAATCCTTGACCGTCTCCACGTTAATGGACTCGGAGTGTCCCCCCACCACCGGCACGCGGATAGCGGTGGGAGATACCAGAATCGAATCGTCGCCGAAGATCTTGTGGGTCTCGTTGACCAGCTTCATCTCTTCTTTGGTATAGCCGTTGTCGGTGAAAGAGTCGCACTGCGGGATGCAGTTGCGGTCGATCACGTGCGGGTAGATCATCGGGCCGTCCATTACGCCGTTGCGCTCGTTCTCCATCTGGGTCACGGCGCGCATCCCCGTGCCGGTGATCGCCTGGTAGGTCGACACCACGATGCGCCGGATGCCGTAAGTCCGGTAGATCGGGGCCAGGGCCACCAACATCTGGATGGTCGAACAGTTGGGGTTGGCGATAATGCGGTCGTCTTTGGTCAGCACGTCGGCGTTGATCTCCGGGATAACGAGCTTCTTGGTCGGGTCCATGCGCCACGCCGAGCTGTTGTCCACCACATAGCACCCCGCCTCGGCGAATTTTGGCGCCCAGTCGAGCGAGGTCTGCCCCCCGGCCGAGAAGATGGCCAGTTCGGGTTTCATCTCCAGCCCCATCTGCGGGGTCACCACAGTCCACTCCTTGCCCTGGAAAGAGACTTTCTTGCCTGCGGAGCGCTCCGAGGCGATGGGGATCAGTTCCGTTACGGGGAAATTGCGCTCGGCGAGCACCGTCAACATGCGGCCGCCGACAAGCCCTGTCGCGCCGAATACTGCTACTTTCATATCTGTCGTTGTCGTTCTGGTTATACGTTCCGGATTGTTTAGGAACTGCAAATGTACGCTTTTTCGGGCCGCTTTGTATAAGCGATCCCCGTTTTGTGGGATTCTTAACAAATTTCCGGCGGCTCGAACAAATGCAGGCCGGTTTTATGCCGCGCGGGAGCGGGACAAGGTTTTTCGACGGGCGGACGGAAAATAAACCCTGCGAATATCGGGCGCAAAAAATTATCTTTGTAGGAAATTGAAAAACGGAACTTAAGATGAAGATCACCGTTATCGGCGCCGGGAACATGGGCGGCGCCATTATCCGCGGACTGGTGGCCAGCCGGCGGCTGGCGCCGGAAGATGTGACCGCCGTGGCCGTTCACGACAAGACTTTGAACGCCATACGGGCCCTCGGCGTGCAGGCCACCGCCGATACCGCGCAAGCCGTTGCGGACGCCGATGTCGTGCTGCTGGCCGTCAAGCCGTGGCTGGTCGAAAGCGTCGCCGCGCAGGCGGCCCCGGCCGTCCGGGCCGATGCGTTGGTCGGCTCCGTGGCCGCGGGGATCGGTTTCGAAACGCTGGCCTCCCACTTCGGCGATAAGCCGTTGTTCCGGATTATGCCCAACACGGCGGTGACCGTGGGCGAAGGGATGACTTTCATCACTTCGCAGAACGCCTCGGCCGAACAGGCGCAGGTGATGACCTCGCTGTTCGAGCCGCTGGGGATGGTGATGGAGGTGCCCGAAAAACAGTTCGATGGGTGCATGGCGCTGGCCTCGTGCGGGATCGCGTACGCTTTACGCTATGTGCGGGCGGCGATGGAGGGGGGAATCGAGCTTGGGATACCGCCGCTGATGGCGCAGACCATCGTGGCGCAGACCGTCAAAGGGGCGGCGGAGATCCTGCTGCGCACCGGCAACCACCCGGAGGCGGAGATCGACAAAGTCACCACCCCGGGCGGGATTACGATCAAAGGACTGAACGCCATGGAGGCCCACGGATTCACCCACGCGGTGATCGAGGGGCTGAAGGCGTCGAAATAACAGATAGCACTATGTCGAAAGTTGCGCTTATCACCGGGATCACCGGTCAGGACGGAGCCTATCTGGCCGAGTTCCTGCTCAAGAAAGGATATACCGTGCACGGGATCAAGCGGCGGGCCTCGTCGTTCAACACCGAGCGGATCGACCACCTGTACCAGGATCCGCATGCGGACGGGCAGCGGTTCGTGCTGCACTACGGCGATATGACCGACTCGCTGAACCTGACCAAGATCATTCAGGAGGTGCGGCCGGACGAGATTTACAACCTGGCCGCCATGTCACACGTGAAAGTGTCGTTCGACACGCCGGAATACGCCGCCAATGCGGATGGGCTGGGGACTTTGCGGCTGCTGGAGGCGGTGCGGCTGCTGGGCCTGACCGAGAAGACGCGGATCTATCAGGCTTCGACCTCGGAGTTGTACGGGCTGGTGCAGCAGGTGCCGCAGAGCGAAAAGACGCCTTTCTATCCGCGGTCGCCGTATGCGTGCGCGAAGCTCTATGCTTACTGGATCACGGTCAATTACCGGGAGGCGTACGGGATGCACGCCAGCAACGGAATCCTGTTCAACCACGAATCGCCGGTGCGGGGCGAGACTTTCGTTACCCGCAAAATCACGCGGGCGGCGGCGCGTATCGCCTTGGGGATGCAGGAGCAGACCTATCTGGGCAACATGAGCGCCACGCGCGACTGGGGCCATGCGAAGGATTATGTGGAGGCGATGTGGCTCATCCTGCAGCAGGAGAAACCGGACGACTATGTGATCGCCACGGGGGTCACGACTTCGATCCGGGAATTCCTGCGGATGGCGTTCGCGGAGCTGGGGGTAACGGTCGCTTTTTCCGGGACCGGAATGGACGAGGTGGGGATTATCTCTGCGGTCGACTCTGACACCTTTGTGCGGATTGTGGGTGAAGAATACCTGCCTGCCATCGAAAAGCGGATCGGCAGCCGGGTGGTGAGCGTCGACCCGCGCTATTTCCGGCCCACGGAGGTGGAGGCGCTGATCGGGGACGCGACCAAGTCGCGGACGGTGCTGGGCTGGACGCCGAAGTACGACCTGCCGGCGCTGGTGGCGGAGATGGTGCGGAGCGACGTGAAGCTCTTCAAGCGCGACGCGTGGCTCAAGGCGGGCGGCTTCACGATCAACAGCTATTTCGAATAACCAAACTCAATTACATTCATAATGAAAAGACTTTTCCTGACCGCGGCGCTGACTATGGCCGTGGGCGTAACGGCAGTACAGGGAGCTGAGGCCCCGAAATCCAAGAAACTGAAAAACGAAAAGGCCGATTCGGCCTATGTGTTCACCGACATCAAAGTCGTGCCGGTCAGCCCGATCGACAACCAGAGCAGTTCGAGCACTTGTTGGAGTTTCGCGGGCACGGGGCTGTTGGAGAGCGAGATGCTGCGGCAGGGGAAAGACACGGTCAATCTCTCCGAAATGTGGATCGTGCGGCACACCTACCTGGACAAGGCGGTCAAATATGCGCGGACGCACGCGTCGAGCAGCTTTTCGCCGGGCGGGAACACGCACGACGTGATCACGATCCTGCGCAACCACGGGGCGGTGCCGCAGGAGGCTTACGAGGGGCTGCGGTACAGCAAGGACAGCGTGCACCGGCACGGGGAGCTGGATGCGGTGCTGGGCAACTATATGGCGGCGGTGGTGAAGGCTCCGAACAAAACGCTGTCGCCGGTCTGGCAGGACGGCCTGAACGGCATTCTGGACGCCTATTTGGGCAAGTGCCCGGAGAAGTTCGTTTATAAGGGCAAGGAGTACACGCCGGAGTCGTTCGCGGCGGCGATGGGGCTGAACCCGGACGATTTCGTGTCGTTCACTTCGTTCACGCACCATCCGTTCTACACGCGGTTCGCGGTGGAGATCCCGGACAACTGGGCGTGGGAGACTTCGGCGAATGTACCGCTGGACGACCTGATCGCGATCGTGGACCATGCGCTGGAGAACGGCTATGCGGTGAACTGGTCGGCGGATGTGAGCGAGAAGGGGTTCCGCTATAACGAGGGTTTCGCGATCGTGCCGGCGGACAAGCCGGAGCAGGTGGCGGGCTCTGACATGGCGCACTGGACGGGCTTGACAAAGGAGCAGCTGGCCAAGATGTCGTCGAAAATTACGGGGCCGATGCCGGAAAAGGCGATCACGCAGCAGATGCGGCAGGAGGCGTTCGACAATTACGAGACGACGGACGACCACGGGATGGTGATCGTGGGCACGGCGAAGGACCAGTGGGGCAACAAGTTCTACAAGGTGAAGAATTCCTGGGGCGCACGGGGCAAGTACAAGGGCTTTTTCTATGTTTCGGAGCCGTTCGTGCGCTATAAGACGATCAATATCATGGTGAACCGGGCGGCAGTGCCGCAGGCGATCGCCGATAAGTTCTCCCGACTGTAAACTGTTCGGTTATTTGTATGCACCCGCATAGGTACTGTTTTCTTTGTGAACAAAGAGGTCTCGTTGGGGCTTTCCGGGCTGAAACTATCCGTTTTTGCGGCGAGCAAAGTGAGCCGCGCAGGCCGGAGCCACCCCCGGCGAAGGCCTGCAAGCAGTCCTCGCTGGCTCCGGCCTTTGCAACCCAAAGCGGGGTGATTGCGGAGCCTAAGTATACTGGGTAGACACAGCCCGGAAGCCCAACGGACCCGCTTTTTACAAAAAGCGGCAGTCCTGTACGACACCGTGCAGAATAACCGAACTATTAAGAAGATATTATGCAGAGCATCAAAGTGATCAAGATCGGCGGGAACGTCGTCGACAACTCCGGGAAATTGCAGCAATTCCTGCGCGACTTCTCCAGTCTCGGAGGGCCGAAAGTGCTGGTGCACGGCGGCGGAAAGGTGGCCACCGCCATATCCAAAGGCTTGGGAATCGAAGCGCAGATGATCGGCGGACGGCGTGTGACCGACGCCGAGACCCTGCGGATCGTCACCATGGTCTACGCCGGGTTGATCAATAAGAATATCGTCGCCGCCTTGCAGGGAGAAGGGTGCAACGCGCTGGGGCTGTGCGGGGCCGACGGCGGCCTGATCCGGTCGAAGAAACGGGCGGTGACTGCCGAGGGGGTGGACTATGGTTTCGTGGGCGATCCGGTTGATTTTAACCTCGCTACCGCCACCGCGTTGATCGACGGGGGATTGGTGCCTATTGTGGCGCCGATCACCTATGACCCGGAGAACGGCACGCTGCTGAATACCAATGCCGATACCGTGGCGCAGACCGTGGCAGTGGGGCTGGCGCAGAAATATCCGGTCGAGCTGGTGTATTGTTTCGAGAAACGCGGCGTGCTGCGGGATGTGGAGGACGATAATTCGGTCATCTCCAATATCGATCCGGCACTATATGAACAACTTAAAGCCGACGGGATTGTGGCGGACGGGATGCTGCCGAAACTCGAAAATGCGTTCAAGGCCATTAATTCGGGCGTGAAAAGTGTGGTGATCTGCGCCGCAGAATGCCTGACCCAGCCGGGCTACGGCGGGACGACCCTCAGCAGATAGTTATGGAGTTCCGCATTATCCCGTTCGACGAGGTGACCTCGACCAACGATGTGGCGATGGCTTCGCCGGATCTGTATGGTCACGGTTCTATTTTGACCGCGCGTCGGCAAACCGCCGGGCGGGGGCAGCGGGGCAACCGGTGGAGCAGCGAGCCGGGCGAGAACCTGATGTTTTCGCTGGTGCTGGAGCAGGAACATATCCTCGTGGAGCACCAGTTCCGTATCAGCGAAATGGCGGCGGTGGCGGCTGCGGATGCCGTGCGTACCATTACCGGCGGGGCTGTGGCGTGCGCGGTGAAGTGGCCGAACGACCTTTACGTCGGCGACCGCAAGATCGGGGGGATATTGATCGAACACACGCTGCACAGCGAGTGGCTGAGCCGCTCGGTGGTGGGGATTGGGATCAATGTCCGGCAGCGGGAGTTCGACCCGGCACTGCCCAATCCGACCTCGATCGCCAACGAATTACCTCCGGACAGCCCTGTGCCTACGCCGGATGAGGTATTAGCGGCTTTTTGCACCACATTCGCCACCCGTTATACGCAGGATGCAGTTCTCCTGCATGCTGACTTTATGACCCGGTTGTGGCGGGGGGACGGGAAGCCGTATCGGTACCGCGATGCGGCCTCCGGCGAGCTTTTCGAGGCTTCTATTGCCGGAGTGGACAGGCATACCGGCGAGCTGACTTTGCACCTGGCCGACGGCGGGCAGCGCCGCTACTGGTTCAAGGAGGTGGCAGCGGTTTTTTGACCCGATTTTTACCCGAACCCGATATGAAAAGACCGATCCTGCTGCTGTCGCTCCTCTTGGGAGCGGCTTTTTCCGTACACGCCCAACGCATTGTAACGCCTTTCAATGACGGCTGGCAGTTCCGCCGGGCTATCGACACCATACCGCAGAACGTGACCCTTCCCCATACCTGGAACGCCGAAGATATGCAGGTACGTGCCGGGGATTTCTACGCCGGAGAGGGCATTTACACCAAGACTTTTACGCTGCCGGAGGCGATGCGGCGGGGCAAGCGCGTCTTCCTGCGGTTCGAGGGGGTCGGGCAGGTGGCCGAAGTGAGTGTCAACGGGCAGTTCGCCGGGCGGCATAAGGGCGGTTATTCGGCCTTTGTTTTCGACATCACCCCGTTGCTCCGGGAAGACCGTTCCGAGGCGAATACGGTGCTCGTAAAGGCTGACAATGCCGCCCGGAAGGATGCGATTCCGGTCAACCACAGCCTGTTCGGGGTGTACGGGGGTATTTACCGGCCGGTTTGGCTGGTGGCGACGGACAGTGTGGCTGTCTCGACCACCGACCATGCCTCATCGGGGGTCTATATCACGCAGCGCAATGTGACCGATACGGCGGCGGAGGTCAAGGTGCGGGTTTTGCTCGACAACGCGACTTTGCTGCCGGCGGAGTTGACGCTCGTCAATACCGTTTATGACCGTGCGGGCCATGCGGTGGCTGCCGAAAGCAAGCCGTTGCGCCTTTCGCCGCAGGGAGTGCGGGAATTCATTTCCGATTTCCGGCTGACGAATCCGCATCTGTGGCAGGGGCGGGAAGATCCGTACCTGTATCGAGTCGAGACGCTGGTGCAGCGGGATGGGCGTACGGTGGACAGCATCGTTAATCCATTGGGATTGAGGCGTGTGGAGCTGCGGGCAGGGGACGGCTGTTACCTGAATGGTAAAAAATACCCGATGTACGGCGTTTGCCGCCACCAGGATCGTTGGGGGCTGGGCAGCGCGCTGACGAACCGGGAGCATGACGAGGATTTGGCCTTGATTATGGAGGTGGGGGCCACGACGGTGCGGCTGGCGCACTACCAGCAGTCGGACTATTTCTACTCCAAATGCGATTCGCTGGGTCTTTTGGTCTGGGCAGAGATCCCGTTCGTGAACCAGGTCACCACTTTCGAGGCGGACAATGTCAAATCGCAGCTCGCGGAGCTGATCCTGCAAAGTTTCAACCACCCGTCGATCTACATTTGGGGGCTGCATAACGAGGTCTATAAACCGCACCACTATACGGCGGCCCTGACGGCCGACCTGCACTGGCTGGCCAAGCGACTCGACCCCGACCGCTACACGGTGTCGGTGAACGGCTACGGCCATATGGAGCATCCGGTGAACCTGAATGCGGAGGTGCAGGGGATGAACCGCTATTTCGGCTGGTACGAGGGGCGCATCGGCGATATGCAGCGGTGGGTGGACGGTCTGGCGACGAAGTATCCGCAGACGATCCTGATGCTCTCGGAGTACGGGGCGGAGGCCAACACGGCACACCAGACGGAGCTGATCGGCGACACGTATAACTACAATTCGCAATTCTACCCGGAGACTTATGCCACCAAAACGCACGAGATCCATTGGGGAATTATCTCGCGGTCGCCCTATATCGTGGCGTCGTACCTGTGGAATATGTTCGACTTCGCAGTGCCGATGTGGGACAGGGGCGGCGTTTCGGCGCGTAACATGAAGGGGCTGGTAACGTTCGACCGGAAGCTCAAAAAGGATGTCTTTTACTGGTACAAGGCCAACTGGAGCAAGGAGCCGGTGCTCTACCTGACGCAGCGGCGGCTGACGGAGCGGGAGCGGGGCGTTACTTCGATGACGGTGTATAGCAACGTTGGCGAGCCGTCGGTACGGCTGAACGGACGGAAATTAACGTTGCGGCAGGGAACGACGGCGGTGCATTTCGTGGCGGACAGCGTACGTCTCAGGCGGGGAAAGAATGTGATTACGGCCACGGCAAAGGATTGTGCGGGGAATGTGCTGAACGACCGGATCGAGTGGCTTTACACGGGCGACAAGGCGGGAGCGGCGCAGGAGTTCGAAATGAAGAAAGAGCACGGCGGGTTCTGACCGGATGCCGGCCGAATAGAGAAGCAGGGCTGTCCGGATGCGATCCGGAACAGCCCTGCCCGTTTGAAAACGAGGATTCCTTCGAAAAAAGATACTACGCCTGCCCGAAGCCTCCGCCGAAGCCGACGATAGGGGGCGTTTCCGGCGTGTGCATCTCGATTTTGCCCACGATATTCTCGTACCGCGCGATATTTTCCTGCAACGACAGCAGCAGCCGCTTGGCATGCTCCGGCGTCAGGATGATGCGGCTCTTGACCTGCGCTTTGGGCATGCCCGGCATCATGCGCACGAAATCCAGCACGAACTCGGAAGCCGAATGTGAGATCACGGCCAGATTGGCGTAAGTCCCCTGCGCCACTTCCTCGTTCAGTTCAATGTCCAGCTCGACTTTCTGATCGGTCATAATTCGATTGCTTTTGAACAAAGGTAGACGAAAAAAGGGACCCCCGCAGGTCCCTTATGTCAGTTTTTATCAACAATCGGTCAACACGCGCTAAATCGCATCGCCCAGCGCATTGTAAAACTTGTAGTCGATCATTCCCAGCGAGTCGTTCGGGATGATCTTGATCACCGCCCCGTACTTCACGCACCACTTGGCGCGCTTGCTGACGATCCCCCGGTTGATATACGCCGCCACGTAAGGATGCACGTGTATCTTGAGCAGTTTGTAATGCTTCTCTTTGGTAAAATATGCGATCTGGTTCTCGATCTGTGCGTCCAGCAGCACCGACGGCGCGATCTCGCCCGTCCCGTGGCACGTCGGGCACTTCTCGTTGATTACGATCTGCGTTTCGGGCCGCACCCGCTGCCGGGTGATCTGCATCAGGCCGAACTTCGTCAGCGGCAGGATATTGTGTTTGGCCCGGTCGTTCGCCATCGCCTTGCGCATCGCCTCCAGCACCGCATTGCGGTTTTGCGCCGTGTGCAGGTCGATGAAGTCGATCACGATGATCCCGCCCATATCTTTCAGCCGCAGCTGCCGGGCAATTTCGGGCACGGCGTTCAGGTTGCACTCCAGCGCGTTCGCCTCCTGCGTTTCGTCGCTCTTGGCGCGCTTGCCGCTGTTCACGTCGATCACGTGCAGCGCCTCGGTATGCTCCACGATCAGGTATGCCCCGCGCTTGAAGACGACGGTACGCCCGAACAGCTGCTTGATCTGCTTGGTGACGTCGAACTGGTCGAAAATCGGTATGTTCCCTTTATAGAGCTTGACGATCTTCTCCGCCTCCGGTTCGATGGCCGAGATGTAGTCTTTCACCTCGTGAAAGATCTGCTCGCTGTCCACATGGATATGGGTGAACGAGTCGCTGAGCAGGTCGCGCAGGATAGTCGTGGTGCGGCTCTCCTCGCTGAGCAGCAGGTGCGGCGGCTGGGCATGCTGAAGCTCGGCCAAAGCCCCCTCCCACTTGGTGATCAGGTTGGTGATGTCTGCTTCGATGTCCTCGGCGGTCTTGCCTTCGGCGGCCGTGCGGACGATAGCCCCGTAGTTGCGGGGCAGGATCCCCTCGACGATGGAGCGAAGCCGTTTTTTCTCCTCGTTGGAGCGTATTTTCTGCGATATGTGTACCTTGTTGGAAAGGGGTATCAGGACCAGGTGGCGTCCGGCGATCGATATGTCGCTGGTGATGCGCGGCCCTTTGGTCGAGATCGGCTCTTTGGCGATCTGCACGATGATGTTCTGGCCGTTCGACAGCACGTTGGCGATCTTGCCCTCTTTGCCCAGATCGTTCTGGATCTTCAGCGAGGAGAAGTCGATCTTCTGGTGCTTGCCATTGACCTGCTTGACCACGTCGTTGAGGCTGTGGAACGCGCTGCCGAGGTCGAGGTAGTGCAGAAAGGCGTCTTTCTGGTACCCCACGTCGACGAAGGCGGCGTTCAGCCCGCCCATCACTTTGTGGACCTTCCCGAGGTAGATATCGCCGACGGTAAACGAGCTCTTGGTCTTCTCTCGGTTGAGTTCGACGAGCTGTCCGTCTTCCAGCAGGGCGATTTCGATCTCTGTCCCGGCGGAATGGATTACTAACTCTTTTGTCATTTCGTATTCTCTAAATACTGTATATTAACGCACGGATACCCGTATTGAGTATATGCCGCGCGGCGGGGTCGGATAAAACAAAACCTAAAGGCCGCCGCGCATGAGAGTCCGGGGACTTTAGGTTTTCGAGTATCATTTCCGCAGGGGCCGGTGCGGCGTGGGGCCGGAAGGTCCGGAACCTCCGGAAAAATCTACCTATTTTTTCTTTTTATGACGGTTCTTGCGAAGACGTTTCTTGCGCTTGTGGGTAGATATTTTGTGCCGTTTTCTTTTTTTTCCGCTTGGCATAGCTACGTGGATTAAGGTTTGACAATCTGGTTAATTATTTCGTTCGGCCGATCCTTTGCCGCTCTCCTTCCGGCGGCGCGGCAAAAAAGGGATGCGGCTTTATTTCTTGGCAACGGATTTGGCCTTCACTTCGCCGGCGAAAGTCTTGGACGGCTTGAAAGCCGGGATGTTGTGCGCGGGAATGGTGATGGTGGTGTTCTTGGAGATATTGCGGGCCACCTTCTGCGCACGGCGTTTGATGATAAAGCTGCCGAAGCCGCGCAGGTAGACATTGTTCCCTGCCATCATGGTCTCCTTGATGTTCTCCATGAAGGATTCCACCACCTGCTGCACCTGTACTTTCTCGATGCCTGTGCTCTTCGCGATTTCGTTGACGATATCTGCTTTTGTCATGACGAGTGTCGTTTTGTTTATTTATGTGATTACTATTTCTTTACGTCGCAAACGGACTGCAAATATAGGGTAAATTATTGAGAATCGCCCAACAAAAGTGAATTAAATAATTCTTTCAGGCTGATATTCAGGCCCGGATGAACATAATCGGGCCTGATTTCAGCTGCCGGCTCCAGGGCGAAACGCCGCTCGGCCAGCCGCGGGTGGGGTATCGTAAGGCGTTCCGTGTCAATGATTTCGGAATCGTAGAACAGGATGTCGATGTCGATGGGCCGCCCCCGGTATACGCGTCCGCCTTCGGCGCCATATTCCGGTGCATGCTCCGGCCGTCCTAACTCTCTCTCGATCCGCTGGATAGCCTCCAAAACCTCTTCCGGCCCCAATGATGTCCGGACGATCACCGCCTGGTTCAGGAACGGTTGCGGCTCTTCGCCTTCTGCGAACGTTCCCCACGGCTCCGTTTCGTATTCCTTTGAGGCCGGCCCGACCGGCCCGACCGCATCCTCGATACGCAGCCGGGCGGCCGCGAAAAGGGCCGCCCGGTCGCCGAGATTGCCGCCCAGCAGGAGCATGACTGTATGCGATGCCGGTTCCATCGCTTACGCCAGCAGTTTGCGGAGCGAGGCCAGCAGGATGTCGCAGTTCTCCTTGGTGATGTTCAGTGCCGGGAGTAGCCGGAAAGTGTTCTTGTCGGACGAAGACCCGACGAAGATATGTTCATCGAAGAGCAGCTTTTTGCGGAACGGCGCGCTCTCTTCGTTGAGTTCGATCCCGATCATCAGCCCTTTGCCCCTCACTTCCTTGATGTTCGGCAGTTTCTTGAGCTCGGTCATCAGGTAATCCCCCATTTTCGCGGCATTCTCCACGAGTTTGTCCTCAACCATTACTTCGGCGACGGCCAAAGCGGCGGCGCAGGCCAGGTGGTTCCCTCCGAACGTAGTCCCCAGCATGCCGTATTTCGGCGCGATATGGGGCGCGATCGAAATGGCCCCCACCGGGAAGCCGTTCCCGATCCCTTTAGCCATCGTATAGATGTCGGCATTGACGCCGGCCCAGTCGTGGGAGTAGTATTTCCCGGTCCTCCCGCAGCCGCACTGCACGCTGTCGGCGATATACACCGCCCCGTACCGGTCGCAAAGTGCACGGATCTTCCGCAGATAGTCGTCGGAGGCGATCCGTATCCCGCCGACGCCCTGGATCCCTTCGAGGATGACGGCAGCGATCTCCCCGCCTTGTTCGGCAAAGAGTTTTTCGAGTTCCTGTTCGTCGTTCAGGGTGACGAAAATCACATTGGGGGTCTCATTGACCGGCGCCACGATGTTGGGATTGTCGGTAGCGGCGACGGCCAGCGAGGTGCGCCCGTGGAATGAGCCGTGCATGGCCACGACCTTCTTCCGCCCGGTGTGGAACGAGGCGAGTTTCAGGGCGTTCTCATTGGCCTCGGCGCCGGAGTTGCACATAAAGAGCTGATAGTCGTCATGTCCGGACAGCTTGCCGAGCTTGTCGGCGAGTTCTTTCTGTGCACTGATCTTCACAGAGTTGGAGTAGAACCCCACTTTGTTGATCTGGTCGGTCAGCCGCTCCACATAGTGCGGATGGGTGTGGCCGATCGAGATCACGGCGTGACCGCCGTAAAAGTCGAGATATTTTTTTCCTTTCTCATCCCAGACGTTGGAGCCGAGGGCCTTCACGATCTCGATGTCGTAAAGGGGATATACGTCGAATAGTTTCATGGTCGTTGTCGTTTATAGGTTCGTTTATTTCTACCCCCTGGAGGGTACCGTTCTCTTTGTGAACAAAGAGAACCAGAAAAACTTTCAAGGATGCTTGCGCATCCTAAATCTATCACAGCCTCACTTTTGGCGCGGCGAATGGGGCCGCCTTGAAAAAGGCTTAGGCCCCATTCCGCCCGCCAAAATAGAAGGACTTCGGCAGACTAAGGAGTAGCGTAGCTGGCTCAAAAGTTCTTTGGGTCCCTTTCTTTCAAGAAAGGGACGGTTTCATGCGGGTAGAGAAAAAACGAACGGTTAAAAAGCGAGCGGTTTAAGCCGCAGGCCCGCCGTTTCCGGCAGGCCGCACATCAGGTTCATATTCTGGACCGCCTGTCCCGACGCCCCCTTCAGCAGGTTGTCGATCGCGGACATAATGAGCAGTTTGCCCTCATGCACCGTCAGGTGAACGAGGCATTTGTTGGTATTGACCACCTGTTTCAGCGAGATCGCCTTGTCGCTCACGTGCGTGAACGCCGCCGAAGCATAGTAATCCTTGTAGATCTGTTGCGCCTCCTCCAGTGTCCCGGTGAAATCCGTATAGACCGAAGCGATAATGCCTCGCGTGAAATCCCCCCGGTACGGGATGAAGTTCACCGCTCCGGAAAACTGCGGCTCGAACGAGCGGATCATCTGCCCCACCTCGCGCAAGTGCTGGTGTTCGAATACCTTATAGGTCGAAAGGTTGTTGGCCCGCCACGAAAAGTGTGACGTAGAGGCCAGCTTCTGCCCCGCTCCCGTCGAACCCGTCGTCGCCGAGATATGCACATCCCCGCGAATCAGCCCCTTCGCCGCCAGTGGCAGCAAGGCCAGCTGCAAACAAGTCGCAAAACAGCCCGGATTGGCAATATTACGGGCAGTCTTGATGGCTTCCCGGTTCTGCTCCGGCAACCCGTAGACGAACTCGTGCCCGTCGATAGCCGTATCCGGCATAATCCGGAAATCCTGCGACAGGTCGATAATGCGCACATCTTCGGCAATCCGGTTGGCTTCGAGGAACTTCCGCGCATCGCCGTGCCCTACGCAGAGGAACATCACGTCCACTTTCGGCAACTGTTCGACCGCCGCATCGGTGAACCGCATATCGGTATCGCCCAACAAGTCGGCATGCACGTCGCTGACGAGGTTCCCCCCGTTCGAGTTGCTGTGCACATAGACCAAGTCCACGTTCGGATGGTTGATCAGCAAACGCACCGCTTCGCCGCCGGTGTATCCCGCGCCGCCGATGATCCCGATTTTTATTGTTTTCGTTTCACTCATAGTCCTAAAGGTTAATCGTTCGTTTTTTCTCTACCCGCATGGAACCGTCCCTTTCTTGAAAGAAAGGGACCCAAAGAACTTTTGAGCCAGCTACGCTACTCCTCAGGCTCCGCAATCACCCACTTTGGGTTGTGGCAATGGGCCGCCTAACGTTATAGAAGCCTTTTGCGGCCCATTGCTCACAGCCCAAAAAAGAGGGTAGTTACAGCCAAAGCATCCCAGCGGGATGCGCTCGAAAGTTTTTCTGGTTCTCTTTGTTCACAAAGAGAACAGTACCCTCCAAGGGGGTAGAAATAAACGAACGGTTATTTTTCGATCTCGTCCGGGTTGACCGCGTAATAGATCGCATTCTGGTTGCCGAAGATCTTGCCGAAGCCCTTCACGTCGTCCGACGTCCAGTTACTCATCGTCTCGCCGTAGGCACCGAACTTGTTCGACATCAGGTCATGCTTCGAGTCGATCCCCACCACCACGAAACGGTATGGCAAGAGATCCACAAAGACATCCCCCGTCACGTTGCGCTGCGAGCTTTCGAGGAACGCCTCCAAGTCACGCATCACCGGGTCGTAATATTGCCCTTCGTGCAGGTAATTGCCGTAGAATGCCGAAAGCTGGTCTTTCCAGAACAGCTGCCACTTGGCCAGCACGTGTTTTTCCAGCATATGGTGGGCTTTGATGATAATCATCGGCGCCGCCGCTTCGAACCCCACGCGCCCCTTGATCCCGATGATCGTATCCCCTACGTGCATATCGCGCCCGATGGCGTATGGCGCTGTAATATGCTGCAAATCCTGAATGGCTTTGACCTTGTCGTCGTAGTGCTTGCCGTCGATGCCCGCCAGTTCCCCTTTCTCGAAGGTCAGCGTCACCCGCTTGGCAGCCGCATCGTGCGCCACCTTAAGCTGGCTCGGATAGGCCTCTTCCGGCAGCGTTTCGCTGGAGGTCAAAGTCTCCTTCCCCCCTACCGAGGTGCCCCAGATACCCTGGTTGATGGAGTATTCGGCCTTTTTGAAGTCGAAATCTACACCGTGCGAGCGCAGGTATTCGATCTCCTCCTCGCGCGACAGGCGTTTCTCACGGATCAGGGCGATCACTTCGATCTCCGGCGCTATAATATTGAAAATCATGTCGAACCGCACCTGGTCGTTCCCGGCGCCGGTCGAGCCGTGGCAGAGGTAGTCCGCCCCGATCTCTTTGGCATATTTGGCGATGGCCGTGGCCTGCGAGATGCGTTCCGAGCTGACCGAGATCGGGTAGGTGCTGTTCTTGAGCACGTTGCCGAAGATCATATATTTGATGCTCTCCTCATAGTAGGTGTGCGACACGTCGAGACGCACATAGCTCTTCACGCCCAGCCCTTTGGCCCGGCTTTCGATCTTGTCCAGCTCCTCTTTCGAGAATCCGCCGGTGTCGGCCAGCGCCGCATGCACTTCCAACCCCATCTCCTTAGCCAGGTAGATCGCGCAGTATGAGGTATCCAAGCCGCCGCTGAAGGCGAGCACTACTTTTTTCTTGTCCATAATCAATTCTTAATTAATGGTTCCTTTATTTGCTTTGTGCCGGAGGGTACTGTTCTCTTTGTGAACAAAGAGAACCAGAAAAACTTTCGAGGATGCTGGCGCATCCTAAATCTATCACAGCCTCAGCTTTTGGGGCACGGTGAACGGCGGCCATAGGTCGTTTTTAGCTTCAAGGCCGCCGCTCCCGCGCCCCAAAGAATGAGGACTTCGGCAGACTGAGGGTTGGGTAGTTACAGCCCGGAAGCCCAACGGGCCCGCTTTTTACAAAAAGCGGCAGTCCCAGGCGGCACAGTGCAAAAATAATAGAACGGTTATTTAAAATTTTCGGGTTTGGGGAGGTCGTCCGGCCACGGCACGCGAATGGTATCTTCCGCCGGATCAAAGATCATGGCCGTGCAGAGGCAGTTCTTATGCTGTTTGCTCTGCAAGATCGGGAAATTGACACAGCTTTCGCAGCCCTTCCAGAAAGTTTCGTCGTCCGTCAGCTCCGAGAAGATCACCGGGCGGTAGCCCAGCTCGTTGTTGATCTTCATCACCGGCAGGCCGGTAGTGAGGCCGAACAGCTTCGCACCGGGGAATTTGACCAGCGACAGGAAAAAGGTCTTGGTCTTGATCGCTTTGGCGAGGCCCAGTTTGCGGAACTCCGGGTTGATGATCAGCCCCGAATTGGCTACATAACCGTTGTGTCCCCAGCTCTCGATGTAGCTGAACCCGGCCCAGCGCCCGTCTTTGTGGAAAGCCACCACAGCTTTGCCTTCGCGCATCTTGGACGCCACGTACTCCGGCGTACGTTTGGCGATGCCGGTACCGCGCGCTTTGGCGGATTCGGCCATCTCGGTGCAGATCTCCTGAGCGAATCGGGTGTGCTCTTCGGTTGCAACGAGGACGTCAAAATCATCGATTGTCATCTTGTGTGCAAGATTTATGTAGAATGTATCAGTTATTATCCGGTAGATTGGATCGGGCGTCTGTCCGTTACGGCTGTATATAGGGTATGGACAGAACACACACAATGAAGGAGGTGTTCCTCTGTCATGTCGCCCCATCCCCAAGCGTGCGGGAGGAGGCTATGCAGGGGAACTATCGTCGTCGTCGCAATGAGAGTGCGCTGGTGTTCACGATGGTCCTCGGTTTCCGGTTTTGGAATAACGGGGACAAAGTTATTAAAATTTTATAAGAATCGGCGGTAAAATTAATTTGAGCCTCAAAATAATACTCTCCTTGCTGCCGGGGCCGGAACGGCGGCCGTTACGGGAGCTGAGGCAAAGGGTTGAAATAGGCATTCGACCTCCACTCGCTGTCCGGAATGACCAGACTGTCGATCATTCGCTCCATGCTTTCCCACTCCAGCCGGGACATCGGTACCGGCTCCCCGTCTGGCTCCCCGTTCTTGTAATTCTGAAATATAAGATACACGCCTTCTTTGTTCTCCGGATATTTCGTGTCGCTCAGGATAAAGTCGTACCACTCTTTCTCCTGGATACTATAGTCGATGGTCAGTTTCCGGTAGCTTTTTTCGGTTATTGGGTATGAAGCCGAATCCAGGTTCCCTAAGAATATTTCGGAAGAGACCGATGAATGGGCGACGAAAAGCACTTTCCCTCCTTTCAGCAATACATCGTAAAAGGCGTCATCCGTGTCGTCCAGTGAAACGACAGGATGGCCGCCTTTATAGGCGAACAGGGCGCTTTTGCGGCTGAAACGGTAGAAACCCGGAACGGAAATAAAGTCCGTGTCGCAGTCAAAGCTGTTATAGTATTGTCCGGCTACGGGGTCATCGTAAGGGTAGGGACACAACTGAATGAACAACTCCTTGGTGCCGTCATGGTTCAGGTCTGCGATAACATATTTCCAGACGCTTTTCCCGTTTCCCAGCTTCAGACTCCATTCATAGTCATATTCGCAGGCGCTCCGTTCGCTTTCATCTTCCAACCCGGAGAAATCGCCCGCCAAAAGGCGCCGGTAGGCTTTCATCTCCTCACCTTCGGTCTCCTGCCGCACGGCCGCCGTTTCGTTTCCGGCATCGGGCCGGGGAGCAGGCACGCCGCAGGATAACATACATACGGATAGGAGAGCAGATATTTTGTATTTCATGAAAGGTCGTGTCTCAGTCTTTGTCGAGGAAACGACGGCAGAAGGTAATGCGGTGATAAGGCGAAAGCCCGTACTGCGCGACTGCTTCGCGGTGCGTTTTGGTCGGGTAGCCTTTGTTCCGGTTCCAGCCGTACACGGGATATTCCTCATGCAGCCGCAGCATATAGTCGTCGCGGTAGGTCTTGGCCAACACCGATGCCGCTGCTATCGGGGCCAGCTTCGCATCCCCTTTCACTATACATTCATACGGTATAACGAGCGTGCCGGGCCGGAAGCGGTTACCGTCCACCAGGAGCCGCTCCACTTTGATCCCATGCGGCAACCGCTCCTGCAATTGCGCGAAGGCCCGCCGCATGGCCCGGAACGAGGCGTTCAGAATGTTGACCTCGTCGATCTCGGCGGCGCTCACTTCGCCGACACCCCATGCGAGGGCCTCGCGCTCGATCACTTCGCGCAGGGCGTATCGGTCGCGTTCGGTCATTTTCTTGGAATCATCGAGCCGCTCGTCCTGAAAACCCGAAGGCAACAGCACGGCGCCGGCGAATACCGAACCGGCCAACGGCCCCCGCCCGGCTTCGTCCAACCCGACTTCGATCCCTCCGTATAAACTCAACTCCAACATCTCTATTTTTTAAATTGTTCGTTTTTGTCACTACCCGCAGGCAACCGTACCTTTTACCTTCGGTTTTCTCGCGCTACCTCGCCAAAGCCCGCCAGCGGTCTCTGGTCTCGGTACGCCGCTCGATTCTGAAGAAAAGGTACCCAAAAGACTTTTGAGATAGCTACGCTACTCCTCAGTCTGCCGAAGTCCTCATTCTTTGGGGTGCGGGAGCGGCGGCCTTGATTTAGCAACGGTTTTTGGCCGCCGTTCACCGCGCCCCAAAAGTTAAGGCTGTGATAGATTTAGGATGCGCAAGCATCCTCGGAAGTTTTTTTGGTTCTTTTTGTTCACAAAAAGAACAGTACCCTCCAGGGGTAGTTATAAAACGAACGGTTAATTTAGAATTGGAAGTAGATAAACGGTTGGACGTCGCCGTTACGGAGCTGCATGATCAGCCAGATCAGGCCCGTCATCATCACCGCATAGAGCACGACCGGCATGCGCTGCACCAGATGCAGCGTCCGCGCCTCCACCCGTGCGCTCGTGAAATGGAGCAGGTAGCCGATCGCCATCAGTAAGACCACCCATTTGTACCCCGTCACGAAATCGAAAAAGATTTCCGGATGGAAAGCCGTGAAAATCTGCGAGAAGACCTGCCCCGCCACCTCCATCGACGGCGAGCGGAAAAAGACCCACGTCGCACAGACGAAACTGAAAGTGACAGCGATCCCGATCACCCGCCGCCAGCGCGGCATCTCAGCCCCCACCGGCTTGAAACTCCGATAACGGTTCATCGTCCACTTATGGCTCGCCAGTCCCGCCCCGTGCAGGCCGCCCCACACCAGGAAACGCATCGCCGCCCCATGCCACAAGCCCCCCAGCAGCATCGTCACCATCAGGTTCAGGTACGTCCGGAAGCGACCCTTGCGGTTCCCCCCCAGCGAGATGTAGAGGTAATCCTTGAGCCAGCTCGACAGAGAGATATGCCACCGCCGCCAGAACTCCGTGATGGTCGCCGACTTGTACGGCGAGTCAAAGTTAGCGTTGAACCGGAAGCCGAGCAGCAGCGCGATCCCGATGGCCATATCCGAGTAGCCTGAGAAGTCGCAGTAGATCTGCATGGCATATCCAAAGACCCCCATCAGGTTTTCGAGCCCGGTGTAGAGCATCGGGTTGTCGAAGATGCGATCCACGAAATTGAGACTGATAAAATCCGAGATCACCGCTTTCTTGAACAAACCGCAGAGGATCAGCCAGAACCCCTCGCCGAACTGCGCCCGACTGACGATCAGCGGCCGCTGGTGGATCTGCGGAATAAAATCCCGCGCCCGCACGATCGGCCCCGCCACCAACTGCGGGAAAAACGAAATATAGAACAGGTAGTCGATCCACCGGTGCAGCGGTTTCACTTTGCCGCGATACAGGTCGATGATGTAGCTCATCGACTGGAAGGTGAAGAACGAGATACCGATGGGCAGGAAGATGTTCTTGAACTCCAGCGGGTCGGCCAGGAAATTGTTGAATATCTCGATCAGGAAGTTGGTGTACTTGAAATAGCCCAGCATCCCCAGGTTGACCGCCACGCTGAGCGCCACCAGCCACCGCTTGGCCCGCCGGGTGGCGGCCGTGGCGATAAAGTGCCCGATAAAGAAGTCGCTCGTGGCCGTGAACATCAGGAGCAGGAAGAAGATGCCGCTGGTCTTGTAGTAGAAATAGAGCGAGAAGAGCGTGACATAGACGATCCGCAGGGTCACCGTGCGGCGCATGAACCCGTAGAAAAAGGTGAACCCCAGGAACAGGAAAAGGAACAGCCCGCTGGTGAACAGCAGCGGCTCCTGGGGGTTGTATTTCAGCAGTTCGATAAGGTTACTGAGCTGTTGGGCCATGGCCGATATATCCGTTGTAAAGTGCGTTGTAAATCAAAAGGCCCTGAATGCGGTACCCCTCCTCGGTATAATGTATCCTGTCGCGGCCCATCAGGTCGTGCTTCGCCCAATGTTCGGCGGAGCCGGTCCCTCCGGTAGCCGCGTAGACGTCGATAAAGGCCACCCCTTTGTCCTGCGCATACCGCTTCAGCGTCCGGCTCACGCGTTCGAAGTTGGCGTTCGGCGACCCTTTCTTGAAGGCTTGCGCCGGTGCCGTCAGCAAGACCGAAGCCTCCGGATTGGCCTCCCGGAGCGGGGCCACGAAGCGGTCGATCTCGCGGTAGAAAACGTCGTCGTTGAAGCTGTTCCCCGACGCCTCGTTCGATCCCATGGAGAGGATAATGAGGTCGGGCTCCAAAGCGGCGCTTTGCCGCACCACCTCCTGCTGTTTACCCCAGTGCAGGTAGCAGGCGCTGTTCACTCCCATGGCGTGGTAGAGCACCCCGTCGCGCCCGTTCTCCAGCGAGAAGCCGTAAACCGGCCCTTTGGCGAACTTGCCGTCGGCGTAGGTGCGCAGCTCCAGCGAATCGACGGTGGCCACCAGGTCGATGTCGGTATTGAAGTCGTAGATAATGTCCGGTGCACCGAGTCCTGCCGAGAGGCTGTCGTCGGCTTCGATGATGGGCGCATACTTCCCGTGGAACACGCGCACTTTGTTGAAACTGTAGTCGAGGCTGTCGCCCATGGGCAGGGTGCAGAGCAGGATCCGGTTGTCGGACGTCGAACTTTGAACGGAAACGCCGCTGATGCCGATCGGCAATTCTGGGCGGCCATTGACCACGCGTGCGGATGACCATGCTCCGCACTTCCCAGGCACGGCACGTATGGCATAGTCCCTCGGTTCGTTGCTGCCGCTGAGTTTGTGGGGCACGATCATGCCGCGCCCGGCGTTCCCGAACCGGGCGTGCAGGTGACGCATAATGACGTCGGGAAGCACCCCGCCCTGGATATGCGAGTCACCGAAGTGAACGATATTGACCCTCCGGGGCCCGTCCGCGGGCAGGGTGTCGACCGCCGCGGTGCGGATGCTGTCGAGATGCCGCAGTTTCGCATAGAAGGGAGCGAGGTTGTCGGCGGGGTCGAACAGGGTGTCGGCGGGTATCTCCACGAAGGAGTACGAGGCGATGAATAGGGAGTCGGACTGCCCGGCGGCCTCGCCGCCCTGCGAGGGCTGCCCGCCGGCGCCGCAACTGCTGAATGCCACGGCGGCGGCCATTATCATGTATGTTATATGCTTAAACATCTTGTTTTTTAATCCGTTCGTTTTTATCTTTACCCTCGGAGGGTACTGTTCTCTTTAACTTCGCTTCGCTTGTTTTCCTCCTTGCGCCTCGGCCATTCAAGCCAGCTTGATGGCGCTCGGCTGCTGCGTCGGTTGTGAACAAAGAGAACCAGAAAAACTTTATGAGATGCTAACGCATCTCTTGGGCCTGCCGGGTACCCGGTTCCTGAAACCTTTTCTTTGGGCCGGGAGCAATAAGGCAACTATAAAGCCTTGTAACGTTTGAGTTGCCTTATTGCCCCGACCCAAAAGCGGATTTCAAAGACAGAGGACTGCGGAGCTTAAGGAGTAGCGCAGCTATCTCAAAAGTCTTTTGGGTACCTTTTCTTCAGAAAAGGTACGGTTCCATGCGGGTAGTGATTAAACGAACGGTTATAATCGGGGTTTCAGCTACTGTGCAGCAGCAGCCGTGACAGCATCGTACAGCGCCGTACCGATCTTGCGCCCCCCCCGCGCCGAGATATGCGTATAATCCTTCGCCGCCCAGCCATTCTTCACAAAAGTCCCCATGCCCCCCGCCGCACGCATCGCGTCATACGTGTTCCAGAAAAGCACCCCGCAGTCCCGCGCCACCAACTCCTGCGTCTGCACCATCGCCCGGATGCCCGGCATCGTCACGAACGTCCCGTTGCTGCGCGTGGCCCTGTCGCCCACGCTCATGACCAAGATCGCCACCCCCGGAAAGCAACGCTTGATATGATTTACCACCGCCGTCATCTGCTTGCGGTAAGTCGAATAGTCCGTCACCCCGCTCGACACCACATTAAGACCGTATTGCAAGATAATCAGGTCGTAAGGCGACAGTTTGCCAAACTGTTCGCTCAACGCCGGGTTGATTCGCCCCATCACCGTGCCCGGATTGCCCCGCACCGAGAAATTGTCCACGCTCACCCCCGTCGGATTTTCGAGGAATACCCCGTACGCGGTGAAACCCTCCACGTCGCTGACCTGGTAGCGGATCGACCGAAAATCGCCGTCGAGCTGCACCTCCTGCAAGGTCTCCATCGGGTCGGTATTGAACAGGAACTCCTCTTCGCCGTTGACCGTGGCCCGGATCACCGAGCGGCCTTTGCTGACGAACAGCAGGCGCGAGCGGCCGAAACGGTCGAGGTGCTTCTTGTTCGACGAGCCTTTGTACTCCACGTAGCTATCCTCCGAAGGGGTGTAATTGAACGCAGAGATAGTGAAGCCGTTGCCCTTGCTGTTGACGATCGAACTCTGTTTCCATTTGCCGAACTTGTGGCCCACCGTCTGGCGAAACCCCGCCACCTGCGAAGTGATCGGCACGAAGCCGACCCCGCCGCCGCCGTACCTGTTCTGCATCAATTCGCGGAAATCGGAGGTCAGCAGGTCGCCTTCGATAAAGGAGTCCCCCATAAAGCCGATGCGCAGAGGCCGGCGCATACCCCCGACGTTGGCCAGTTTGTTCGTGAATGTGCGCAGCATCGCCCCGCCCGGCGAATAGTCCCGGATCGGGATCACACCGCCCTCCTGCACCGGTGCGGATGGAATCGTGTCGGCCTGCGCAGGAGCAGGAGCCTCCACGCTTTCCGTGGAGTCCTCAGCAGCGGCCGGTTCCGGCTCCACGAAGATGGTGCTCACCGCCCGGCTGCTGTCCCCGGCAGCCGAAGCGACCGTGTCGGGCGAGGTGACCGCCCGCACGGAATATCCTCCCTGGCGCGTATCGGCCCCCACCTCCGCGTCGAGCTGGTCGAGGTTCTCCACCGTGTTGTCCCGGTTGAGGTCGGCGAGTATATCGACGGGTTTGAACCCGGCTCGCTCCACCAGGTTCGCCGGGATATACGCCAGTCCGAGTGTCATCAGGACGACCAGCACGGCCAGTCCGAAGGCATAGCGGATGTAGTTCTTCATAGTTCGTTCGAGGGGACAAATTGGTGCAAAAGTAGCTATTTTTAACCGGTTTGCGGAGCCGGCGGCCATTTTTTAAAGCGGCCGATCCGAATACAGAAGCCGCCCCCTGCATGCAAGGGGCGGCGCACCGGTGAATTCTGACAAAAATTAGGCCGTTAAAGTTCTTTCCGGAGCCTCGACGCCGGAATGCCCAGCATCTCGCGGTACTTGGCCACCGTCCTGCGCGCGATCTTGTACCCTTTGGCCGTGAGCGTGTCCATCAGCGCCTCGTCGGTCAGCGGGTCGCGCTTGTCCTCGTTCTCGATAGCCTCGGCCAATATCCGCTTGATCTCGCGGGTAGAGACCTCCTCGCCGCTCTCGGTCGGCAGCCCTTCGGAGAAGAAGTATTTCAGCAGGAAAACACCGAAATGGGTCTGGATATACTTGCTGTTGACCACGCGGGAGATGGTGGAGATGTCGAACCCTGTGGCGTCGGCGATGTCTTTGAGGATCATGGGCCGCAGCTTGGCTTCGTCGCCCTCGATAAAGTAGTCGTGCTGGAAGTGGAGGATCGCCCGCATGGTCTTCATCAGGGTCTCCTGCCGCTGCTTGATAGCCGAAATGAACCATTTGGCCGACTCGATCTTCTGCTTGATGAACTGCAGGGCCTCCTTGTCCGCCTCGCTCTGGTTGCCCCCGCTCATAGCCTTTTCGGCCATCCGGAGGTAGCTGCTGTTGATCCGCAGGTCGGGCACGCTGCGCGAGGCCAGCTGCAGGTCGAAACTGCCGTTGCTGTAGTCCAGAATAAAATCCGGGATAATGTTCGGCGCGGCCGCCGAGCTTTCGTCCGAATAGCCGTTGGTGGGCTTCGGGTTCAGGTGCATGATCTCCTCCAGCGCGGCCCGGAACTCGTCCTCGGTCACCCCCAGCCGCCGCATCATCCGCTCGTAATGTTTCTTGACAAACTCGTCGTAATGGTCGGTCAGTATCGCGATGGCCAGTTTGACCTCCGGCGTCTGGTGCCGCAAGGCTTTCAACTGAATGACCAGGCATTCGCCCAGGTCCCGCGCCCCGATCCCCGCCGGGTCGAGCATCTGGATGATGCCCACCACGCGTTCCACCTCGTCCTCCGTCACTTCCATCCCCTGCGTGAAAGCAATATCATCTGCAATGGAGGCCGTCGGCCGCCGGAGGTAGCCGTCGTCGTCGAGCGTCCCGATCACGAAGCGGGCGACGGTCATCTCCTTTTCGGAGAGGTCGTGGTAAGCCAGCTGTTCGATCAGGAAATCCTGTAGCGACATGCCCTGCGAAAGGGTCGGCGATTTGCGCTCGTCGTCCTTGGAGGTGTTGTTGGTCTTGAGTTTATAGGACGACGCGTTCTCCTCGTTTCGGATATAGTCTTCGAGGGTCAGGCTGCTCTCGTCCTGTTCGTTCTCGTGCTCCTCTTCTTCGAGCACGGGGTTTTCCTCGATCTCCTGCTTGACGCGCTGCTCCAGCTGGAGCGTGGGGAGCTCCAGCAACTTGATACCCTGTATCTGCTGCGGCGAAAGCCGCTGCTGTAGTTTCTGCTCTAAACTTTGAGTGATAGATGCCATAAATATAAATTCGGGAAACGGCCCGTTCCGGGCCGCCGTTTGGACAAATATAGACATTTTGACCAGAAATCCCAATATAGTGACGTTTCCGGCTCGTTTTCCGTAAAAAAGAGAGGCCCGGCGATGTATCGCCGGGCCTGTAAATCCACCGTAAAGGGGCGGAAACTTAGAATTCCGCGTTTTTCGGCGTACGCGGGAACGGGATCACGTCGCGGATATTGGTCATCCCCGTGACGAACAGCACCAGCCGCTCGAAGCCGAGTCCGAAACCGCTGTGCGGCGCGCTCCCGAACCGGCGGGTGTCGAGGTACCACTGCATCGACTCGACCGGAACCCCCATCTCCTCCATCCGCGTCACCAGTTTGGTATAATCGGCTTCACGCTCCGACCCGCCGATGATCTCGCCGATCTTCGGGAAGAGCACATCCATCGCCCGCACCGTTTTGCCATCGTCGTTCTGCTTCATGTAGAACGCCTTGATCTCCTTCGGATAGTTCGTCAGGATCACCGGCCGCTTGAAATGCTGCTCCACCAGGTAGCGCTCGTGCTCCGACGCCAAGTCCGCCCCCCAGAATACCGGGAACTCGAACTTCACCCCCTTCTTGTCCCGCGCCTCCTCCAGTATCTCGACCCCCTCCGTGTAGTCCAGCCGCACGAAATCGTTGGCCGTCACGAAACGCAGCCGTTCGGTCAACTCCTTGTCGTACATCTTTTCGAGGAACGCCAAGTCGTCCGCGCAGTTATCCAACGCATAGTTGACCAGGTATTTGATGAAATCCTCGGCCAGGTCCATATTTTCCTGAATCTCGTAGAACGCCATCTCCGGCTCCACCATCCAGAACTCGGCCAAATGCCTCGGCGTGTTGGAATTCTCCGCCCGGAAGGTCGGCCCGAAAGTATAGATCTGCCCCAAAGCCATCGCCGCCAATTCCCCTTCGAGCTGCCCGCTCACCGTCAGGTTGGTCGAACGCCCGAAGAAGTCCTGCGAGTAGTCCACTTTCCCGTCCTCCGTCCGCGGCGGGTTGGCCATGTCGAGCGTCGTCACCTGGAACATCGCCCCCGCCCCTTCGGCATCCGAACCGGTGATCAGCGGTGAATTCCAGTAATAGAACCCCCGGTCGTTGAAATATTTATGGATCGCATAGGCCATCGCGTGCCGGATGCGGAACACCGCTCCGAAGGTATTGGTACGGGGACGCAGGTGGGCGATCTCGCGCAGGAATTCGAGGGTATGCCCCTTCTTCTGCAACGGATAGCTCTCCGGATCGGCGCCGCCGTAGATCTCGATCGCCCTGGCCTGGATCTCTACCGGCTGCCCCGATGCGGGCGACTCGACCAGCGTCCCGGTCACCTTGACGCAGGCCCCGGTCGTAATCGCTTTGAGCAACTCCTCGTCGAAAGCGGCGGTCTCGGCCACCACCTGAATGTTATTGATAGTCGAGCCGTCGTTCAGGGCGATGAACGCCACGTTCTTGTTGCCGCGCTTGGTGCGTACCCATCCTTTGGCCACTACTTCGACGTTACGCTCGCCGCTGGCGAGCAACTCTGCTATTCTCATGGTTCGATTGGTATGTGAAATGGTTTAGACTTCCGTGTGATTGGCGAAGATATGCAAAATTTCCGTATCTTCGTCAGTCGCCGGCCCGGTTTTTCGCGCCGCAGATCCTGAAAATGCAGTTCAAAGAGATCATAGGACAGGAAGAGATCAAACGCCACCTGCGCGAAACCGTGCGCAGCGGGCGCATCAGCCACGCCATGCTTTTCACGGGCGGCGAGGGGGCGGGGGCGTTGCCGCTGGCGCTGGCCTACGCCCAGTACGTCAATTGCCGCAACCGGACGGACGAGGATTCGTGCGGGGTTTGCCCGGAGTGCTATCGTATGCAGCGGATGGAGCACCCGGACTGCCACTACATCTACCCGGTCAACACGTCGAAAGAGGCAGTGGCGACGGGGCGGGCGGACGAGAAGCCGCGCAGCGAACAGTTCCTGCACGTCTGGCGGCGCGTGATACCGGAAACGGGGGGGTACCTCACCGAACAGGAGTGGTACGCGGCCCTCGGAATCGAGAACCAGCAGGGGATCATCAACAAGAACGATGCGAACGAGCTGGTGCGGAAGATGGGCTTCAAGTCGTTCGAGGGGGGCTACAAGACGGTGATCGTCTGGCTGCCGGAGCGGCTGCACGAGGCGGCGGCCAATACGTTGCTCAAGCTGGTCGAGGAGCCGCCGGAGAAGACTTTGTTCCTCTTCGTGAGCTTCGAGCCGGAGAAGATCATCGCCACGATCCGGTCGCGGACGCAGATCGTGGCGCTGCCGGGGGTGCCGGACGATATTATCTCCGAAGAATTGATCGCTCGCAAAGGAGTTGCTTCCGGGCAGGCGCAACGAATCGCCCACCTGGCGCAGGGGAGCTGGGGCGCGGCGGCCCGTATGGCGGCGGCTTCGAAGGGGCAGGATACGGCCTCCAACGAGCATCAGGAGCGGTTCATCAAATTGATGCGGCTGTGCTACCAGCAGAAATACCTCGGCCTGTTCGACTGGGCGGAGGAGATGGCCCCGCTGGGGCGCGAGGCGCAGAAGCAGTTCTGCACGGCGGCGCTGGGGATCGTGCGGGAGTGCTACATGACGGGGATCGGCATGGAACGGATCGCGTACACCGATCCGGGGCGGGAGGCTTTCTGCAAGAACTTCGCACCGTACGTTTCGGAAGTGACCGTGGAGGCTTTCGTGGCCGAGTTCGAACTGCTGCTGGCCCAGATCCGGCAGAATGGGAATCCGAGGATACTGTTCACCCATTTCGCGATGAGCGTCTGCAAGATCATCGGCGCGGCGAAAGCGGCGCTCAAAAAATAGAAGCGCGGCTATTCTGCCCCGTTCGCGGCTGGCCCTGTTTCCGGCGGCCGCAGCCCGATTCTGCCGTTATCCCGCAAAAAATATGTATCTTGCGGGTTCGAAAAGCGAATAAACCGAAAGAGCAAGACGATGAAAGTGTTCAAATTCGGCGGCACCTCCGTGGGGAGCGCCGCAGGACTCCGGAATATCAAACAGATCATCGACCGGGAGAGCGGGCGCGTGGTGGTGGTCGTTTCGGCCCTGGGCGGCGTCACCGACCAGCTGATCGCCGTCAGCGAGGCCGCCGCGAAGGCCGATCCAACCTATAAGGAACAATACCGGGCGATCTGCGAGCGGCATCGCGCCGCCGTATCCGAGAGCGTGCCGGCGACCATGCAGGGGGATACCCTCGCGCAGGTCGAGGCGCTGCTCGACGAGCTGGGCAATATCCTGCGCGGCGTCTCCCTGATCCAGGACCTGTCGTCCAAGACCACCAACACGATCGTCAGCTACGGCGAGCGGCTCAGTTCGCTGATCGTCAGCCGCATCATCGACGACGCGGTGCTGCGCGACGCGCGCGCATTCATCAAAACGGAACCTTATTTCAACAAACATATCGTCGATTTCACCCTGACCAACTCTTTGGTGCGCGGCACGTTCGCCGACGATGCGCGGGTGAGCGTGGTGCCGGGCTTCATCTCGTCGGACAAGACCAGCGGCGAGGCGACGACGCTGGGACGCGGCGGGTCGGACTACACGGCGGCCATCATCGCCGCGGCGACGGGGGCCGAGGTGCTGAACATCTACACCGACGTGGACGGCTTTATGACCGCCGACCCGCGCGTGATCGACAAGGCTTACCTGATCGAGAGCCTCACGTTCCTCGAAGCGATGGAGCTGTGCAACTTCGGAGCGAAAGTGATCTACCCGCCGACGATTTTCCCGGCCTACAACCACAACATCCCGATCTACATCAAGAACACCTACCGGCCGGAGAGCGCGGGAACCTATATCTCGCGGGCTAAAGCGGCGGCGGACGGCGACGTGCGCAAGGCGATCAAGGGGATTTCGTCGATTAACGACAGCTGCCTGCTGACCATCCGCGGACTGGGAATGGTCGGGGTGATCGGGGTCAACTACCGGATTTTCAAGGCGCTGGCCAAGGCGGGGATCAGCGTGTTCCTCGTTTCGCAGGCGTCGAGCGAGAACACCACGTCGATCGGGGTGCGGCGCGACGACGCCCTGCATGCCAAAGAGGTGCTGAGCGCGGAGTTTGCGCAGGAGATCGCCATGGGCGAGATCGACGAGATCATGCTGGAGTGCGACCTGGCGACGGTGGCTATCGTGGGGGAAAATATGCGGAGCTGTCCGGGGATTGCGGGCAAGCTGTTCGGCACGCTGGGGCGGAACGGGATCAACGTGATCGCCTGCGCGCAGGGGGCCAGCGAGACCAATATTTCGTTTGTTATCAAGGTGGAGAGCCTGCGGAAAGCCTTGAATGTTATTCATGATTCATTTTTTCTGTCGGAATATCAGGTGCTGAACCTGTTCCTGACGGGGGTCGGGCTGGTGGGTGGTTCGCTGATCGAACAGATCCGGTCGCAACAGGCGGAATTGCAGAAAAATAACGCCCTGAAGATCAATGTCGTCGGCATCTCCAACTCGCGCCGGAGCATCTTCGACCGGGACGGCATCGACCTTTCAAACTATAAGGAGCTGCTGGAAAACGAGGGGATTCCGACCACGCCGCAGGCGGTGCGGGATCGGATCGTGGAGATGAATATCTTCAATTCGGTGTTCGTGGACTGCACGGCCAGTCCGGCGGTGGCGGAAATTTACGGGGACCTGCTGGAACATAACGTGTCGGTGGTGACAGCCAATAAAATTGCGGCCTCTTCGGATTACGAGCACTATGCGGCTTTGAAGAACGCGGCGCGGACGCGGGGGGTGAAATTCCTGTTCGAGACCAACGTGGGGGCGGGACTGCCGATCATCAACACGATCAATGACCTGCGGCACAGCGGAGACACCATACTGGGCCTCAAGGCGGTGTTGAGCGGGACGCTGAACTATATTTTCAACGTCCTGTCGGAGGATATTCCGTTCAGCCGGGCGGTGGCGATGGCCAAGGAGGCGGGGTACGCCGAGCCGGACCCGCGCATCGACCTGAGCGGGACGGACGTGGTGCGCAAGCTGGTGATCCTGGCGCGCGAGTCGGGCTACCGGGTGGAGCAGGAGAATGTGGTGAAGAACCTGTTCGTGCCGGACTATATTTTCGAGGGTTCGACGGACGATTTCTGGGCGAAGGTGCCGGAGCTGGACGCGGCGTTCGAGGAGAAGCGACGCGTGCTGGCGGCGGAGGGCAAGAAGTGGCGCTTCGTGGCGTCGCTGGAGGGCGGCGCCTGCTCGGTGGGGTTGCAGGAAGTCGAGGCGGGGCATCCGTTCTACAACCTCGAAGGGAGCAACAACATCATCCTGATCACGACGACGCGCTACAACGAGTATCCGTTGCAGATCAAGGGCTACGGCGCGGGAGCGTCGGTGACGGCGGCGGGCGTGTTCGCCGACATCATGTCGATCGCCAATATCCAGTAGACACCGAATCCGAACGGAAAAAGGCCCAAGGGAATCCCTTGGGCCTTTGCGTATATCCGATAAAAGGATCTATCGACCGACCGTCAGCCGCGCCGCCTCCTGAATGCTGATGCGCTGCGTTCCCTGCATCGCCACGACAAAGGCGTCCCGGTACCGGGCATCCGCCCGCAGCCGCTTGCAGGCCGCCTGGGCCTCCGCGTAGTTCGGGTAACCGCCATAGTAGTAGGCGTATTTCCCGTCGGGCCGCTGGAGCATCTTCACCCCCGCCAGCCCCGAAAAAGCCGCCTCGTTCGGGCGCGTGGTCACCGCCAGCTGGACGCGGTAAACGATCCGGTAAGCCGCCGCCGCACTCTGCGTCGGGGCCACATAGTTGTCCGTGGCCGGCGTATCGCCCGGCCCTTTCACGTAACCCTCCTCCTCGATCCGCCTGTCCACCAGCGAGTCCACGAACTGCTTGAACGGTTTGCCGCTGGAATAGACGTCCGGAATACTCTGCGGTTTGGGCAACGCCTCCAGTTTGCGGTCGATCACAGCGATCTGGTCCGCCAGAATATCGAGCTCCTTGGTGATCTTACGCGCCCGCGAACCCCGCGCCGTTTTCAATTCCGCCCCCAGCAGATCCACCTGCTTCTGGAGCTCGGCCTTGCGCTCGGTCAGGTTGCACACCATCTGCTCCGCCGGGCTGAGCCGCGAACGGGGCGTGCCCCGCACGATCGTGGCGTTCGGATCGACCCATTCCCGCTCTTTTTTCCCGGCGGCCGGAGTACCGGCCTGCTGGTAGCTCAGCTCCTCGGCCCGCTGCTTCGCAGCCTTGCGGCCCTGCGCGGCGGCGCTTTCCGGCGACAGGAGAAGGGATAGGGTAGCCGCCAGCGCGAAAGGCAGCGACAACAATTTTATGACAGGTTTTGACATGGCGTAGTCGGTTGGACAATAGCAAATGTAGTGATTTTTCGGAATTACTGACAAAACGGGTGCCGAAATCCTTATTCCCCGATCGCGTCGAGAATGATCCGGGAGGCTCCCGCCCGGCTGCGGACGTACGATTCCGCCGCCGCGCCCTTGAACGCCAGCCCCGCCGGGTCGGAGACCCACTCCTCTACCGTCCGGAGCAGCCCGCCGGCATCCGACACCGGCACCGCCGCCCCCAGCTCCACCAACTCCACGGCCTCGGCGAAGGCCGTGTATTTCGGCCCGAAAACGACCGGCATGCCCCAGGTGGCCGCCTCCAGCGTATTGTGTATGCCGTGCCCGAAACCGCCGCCGATATAGGCTATCTGCCCGTACCGGTAGACGCCGGACAAAATGCCGATCGTGTCGATCATAAGCAGGCTCGCCTCCTCCAGCTCCGCTGCCGGCGTATCGCCGGAGAGGGCGGTGTACCTCAGCGCTTTCCTGCCGCTGCGCTGGATAAAAGAGTCGATCCGGGCCGAGTCCAACTCATGCGGCGCGACGATGAATTTCATTCCGGGACGGGCCTTCATCAGCTCCAGCAGGATCTCCTCGTCCGGCGGCCAGGTGCTGCCGCAGACCATGACCGGCCCCTGTGCATTCCGTACGAACGCAGCCACCAGCGGCAGCTCCGGCGCTTGCTCCGCCAAAGCCGCCACCCGGTCGAAACGGGTGTCGCCGCTGACCGTCACCCGGTCCGCCCCGAAGCCGATGGTCGCCAGCAGCTCTTTGGAAGATTCGTTCTGTACGAAAAAGCGGTCGAGCAGCCCGAGGGTCTTGCGCATGAATCTCCCCGCCGCCGACTCTTTGAAAAAGACCATATCGGGACGGAAAATAGCGGACACCACGCAGGTATACGCCCCGTAATCCCGCAAGGCGGAAAGGTAGTTGTACCAGTATTCGTACTTAACGAAGATCGCGGTTTCGGGCCTCACCGCCGCCACGAAGCGGCGCGCATTCTCCGGCGTATCGGCCGGCAGGTAGTACACCGCGTCGGCCCGGTCGTAGTTCTGCCGTATCTCGTACCCCGACGGCGAAAAAAAGGTCACTACGATCCGTCTGTACTCCGGCGATCCCGCCAAATGCCTGCGTCGCAGCTCTTCGATCAGGGGCCGCCCCTGCTCGAACTCGCCGAGCGATGCGCAGTGCACCCAGACCGTGCCCCTGCCGTGGTCTGCGGCCGACTCTTCTTTTTCGATATGGGACAGCAGGCCGTGCCGCCCCCGGTGCAGCAGCCGGGCCTTCCGGTTAAAAAGAGCCCCCAGCCCGATACCCAGGCTGAAGGCGCGTATGGAACAGTTATAAAGGAATGCCATCCTTCTGTATGGTTGTCGATTACTTAAACAGCGAAGTGATCATCGCACCCATCGATACGGTGCTGGTGGCGAGGCTCATGATCTCGGCGGCGCTCATCCCCGACCCTTTCGGCGGTTTGGACGGCACGACGATCTCGCAGCCCGGCTCGACCTTCGGCCAGCGGCCGCCGCGCTTGGCGTCGGGCAGGCCGTTGGCGTAGATCACGAACGGGCGTTTCTTGGCCCGCGCCGCATATCCGCCCCCACGGGCGATATAATCGTGGATCTTCTGCCCCTTGACATAGGTCACGATGCAGGGGTAAAGCACCGCCCCGCTGATGGTCACGGTGTTGTTGAATTTCGGCACGACCAGTTTGTCTCCGTCCTCCAGCACGAGGTTATCCAGGCTCGACGGGTCTTTCAGGGCGGCCACCAGGTCGATGGCGATCGGATAATAGTCGCCGACCTGCATTCTTTTCATCACTATGGTGTCCCCCGTGGCGGCCTTGCCCCGTTCCGAAAGGTCGAACAGGGTCTCCTGCCGCGCCAGCCGCTCCTCGGTCAGCTGGCGTTTCAGGTAGGCCCCTTTGATATATGCCTCCGGGGTCAGCCCCCCGGCTTTGGCCACCAGGTCGCTCAGGCGGTCGTTGTTGGTCGAAAGCACGTACTCGCCGTCGAAAAGGAACTCCCCTTCCGCGAAGACGCTGTTCTGCTCGCTGTAACCCGGCGAACGGCGGATATATACCTCGTCGAACGGCTGAAGGGTGAACGACGCGGTCTCAGGCGAAAGCCCCAGGTCGGCCGGGATATTGAACTGGAACAGCTCAGCAATCCGATCGGACGGCTCCGTCGAATTCGGGTTCTTGACGCGCCGGGCCACCTCGATGCGGGCCAGCGAAGCCGACTCCTTCAGCCCGTTGGCCATCAGGATCGCGTCCTCGATGGTCATGTTGTCCCGGTACAGCAACGTCTGGGGTGTATTGACCTCGCCCTTGACGTCGATCGTGTAACCCTCTTTCAACGAGTTCACGGACGGTATGCGCACCAGGTCCTCCGGCCGCAATTTCACATCCGCCACCGTCCCGTTCAGAAGTCCCTGCAAGTCTACAGCCTCCACCGTGAAAGTGTAGTCGTCATTGAGCCGCACGATCTGGGTCCGGCTCATCAAGGCATCCCCCCGGATCCCTTCGGCCTTCTTGATCAACTGTTTCAAAGAGGTCAGGCTGTCGTTCAGCTCGTAATCGCCCGGCCGCCATACGGCCCCCTCGACCGTCACGCGGTTGGCGTACTGCCGGATCACCTCGCCCACGGCCACGCTGTCGCCGTCGGCCATGGCGAACTCCGTGAATTCCTCGGACGGCACGCTGTGGACGCTCATCATGCGCCCCGACTTGCGGTTGACGGTAAGGTTATCCTTATAGGCCTCTCCCATGAAGCCCCCGGCATATTGCAGCAGGTCGTCCGCCGTTTCGTTCTTCCGGAGTTCGTAAATACGCGGCCGCTTGACTTTGCCCGTCACTTTGACCAGGTTCTCGTACGGCTGCACGATAATCATGTCGTTGTCCTGCAGCCCCGTGTTCACCTCCTGTTTACCGCCGATCAGGTATTCGTAAACGTCCAGGTCGGCCACCTGTTTGCCTCCGCGGATCAGCTTGATGCTTCGCAGCGACCCGATGTCGCTCACCCCGCCCGCTTCGTACAACGCATTGAAAAGGGTCGCCAGCGACGGCAGGGTGTAAGTCCCCGGCATCGAAGCCTCCCCGATGATGTTGACTTTGATGGAACGTATATCCCCCAGTGAGAGCTTAAGATTGACAGTCCCGTTACTCAGTCCCGACACCGTGGAAGCCAGTTTGTTCCGGACACGGTTCTCGGCGGCTTCGACGGTCAGCCCCCCCACGTTGATCACCCCCGCGTCCGGGACGGTGATAAAGCCGTCCGGGCTGACTTTGAGGTCGTAGTTGGCCTCCGCATCGCCCCACAGGTCGATAAAGAGCCGGTCGCCCGCCGCCAGTACATAGTTGGCCGGCGTAGGCAGGTTATAGGTCGGGGCGAAAGTGAGGTTCCGCGCCGAAAAGATCTCCCGCCCGAAGACGCTGTTGCGCAACACCGAATCCTGTATCCGCTTCTCCTCCCGTTTGAGCCGTTCGGCTTCGGCCGGGGTCAGCTTGCCCACCGCATCGAGCCGCGGGTCGGTAATCGTATTCGTCCCGGTGCCCGGCATCCGGTTTTGCTGCCCCAGGGCCGTCACCGTTCCGTCCGCATGCTCGAATATCTCGCCGGTCTCGGCATCCACCAGGTTCCCCTCCTTGTCGCGGACGGTGCGTTTGCGGTAGTCGTTCTGCGTCTCCTGCTGACGGCGGTACTTGTCGCTATTGGTGTCCACGCCGTTGTTGCGCCGGTCGTATTCGAGGTTCTTCAGATCCGAGTCCTTGCGGTTACGGTCTGTGGAGGTGGATTTGGCACCGCTCTTGCTACCCGTATTCTTCGAAGAGGCGTCCCCTTTGAGTTTTTCCAGGTCTTCAAGCCCTTCCAGCCCCTGGCGCAGCTGGGGATTGTAGCCTGCGGCCTGCGCCTGCCGGATCATCTCCGGGGTCACTTCCCGGTTCTGGGCCGAGGCGACGGCATGCGAAGCGAAAAGGATGCCGGCGGAAAAGGCGGACGCTGCAAATATCTTGAATGTCATCGGTAATATACGCATTTTCGGCAAAGGTAACATTTTATACTATCTTTGAAGAATTAAAACAACGGTTTATGCTTCGTAAAATTGTGATACTGGCCCTGTTCGCAGCCATTGGGAGTTTCCCGGCGGCCGAGGCCCAAAACACGTCGCTCAAGTGGAACGCTCTGTACTGGGTGGTCGGAGTGCCGAACATGTCGGTGGAGACCCGGCTGGGCGACAAGTTTACATTCAACGCCGACGCGGTCTATTCGCCGTGGAAGAGCGTCAAGGGGCGGCCGTTGCAGGGTTTGCAGCTGATCCCGGAGGTGCGTTTCTACCCGAAAGAGGCATTGAAAGGTTTTTACGTGGGCGGCTACGTAGCGTACGACTCCTACAAAGTGAGCAAATGGGACCATCCCAAGTACGAAGTTCAGCATGGGATCGGGTTGGGACTCGGCCTGACCCTCGGCTGGCAGATCGACATCGCCCGGCGATGGGGCATGGACTTCTACGTCGGCGGAGGATGGCACCTGGGCTGGTACTATGGGGTCAACACGCTGACGGGACAGCGTTATGCGGACTGGAACCGCAGCGGCGAGTGGATCCCGTATAAAGCGGGGGTGGCGTTCGTCTACCGTTTGGGCATGGGCCGGGAATAATCCCGGCCTTTTTTCGGCCTGCAGCCGTAAAAGCTACTCCCTGACCCACGCTCCGGTGATCCCGGCGATATACATTTTATGGAGCCCGCCTTTCGCAGGCCCGTACCACTGTGCGGCCAGCGCAGGATCGGCGAAGCACTCCGCTTCGATCGTATCGGCATACAGCACTTCGCATTTCAGTCCCAGCCGGGTCTCTTCGTAAAGAATGCCTCCCGTTTCGGTAAAGACAGGATGCAACCCTGCTTCGGCGATCTTGTCGGTATCCCGGCCCGATTTCGAGCCGGTGATCTTATGCACGGCTTTATGCTCTTCGCCCAGGAAAGAGAGGGTGAACCGTCCGGTGCGCTCGATAAATTCGTAGGTGTAACGCTCTGGCCGCACGAAGATCGTCGCCACGGGCCGGTTCCACAGGTACCCCACCCCGCCCCAGCTGGCGGTCATGGTATTGAAGCGCTCCGGCGTTCCGGAGCTAACGAGCATCCATTCGCGGCCTATGATGTCGATGGGATTGTCCGCAATTTGTTTAGGGTCGATGGCTTTCATGGCAATAAATCGGGTATACGAAAAAGGCACCCTATCGGAGAGATAAGATGCCCGGATTGAAAAAGTGTTGACCCGCTAGGACTCGAACCCAGAAAGACAGAACCAGAATCTGTAGTGTTACCATTACACCACGGGTCAATGTAAACGCTTGCCTCCCCACCGGAAGACGGTGCAAATTTAATGCGTCTGCGCGAAATCCGCAAAAAATTCTTCAAAAAAAGTGTTGACCCACCAGGACTCGAACCTGGAACGACAGAACCAAAATCTGCTGTGTTACCATTACACCATGGGTCAGAACCGCTTTCGCCGGCACAAAAATAGGTCTTTTTCCCCGAATCCGCAAATATTCTTTCATCCCTGCTCCGGCCCGGCCGTTTATTCCCGGCCGGCCGGAGCGGTACGGGGAAAATAGCTATCTTTGTAAAAAAATTAGAAAACGATGCTCAGCTCCCTGTTCGGCTCCACCATTTTCGTCCTTTTCGTGATTATCGCCCTGGGCTTTATCGTCGGGCGCATCAGCATCAAGGGGATCACCCTCGACGTATCCGCCGTGATCTTCGTGGCCCTGCTTTTCGGCCACTTCGGCATCGTGGTGCCCGCCGAACTGGGGAACTTCGGGATGACCCTCTTTATTTTCGCCATCGGCATACAGGCCGGGCCGGGATTTTTCAGCACGTTCAAGAGCAAGGGGAAAACCCTTGCCGGGATCGCTGCCGTGCTGGTACTGACGGCGGCGGTCGTGGCGCTGGCGATGAAATACATCTTCGACCTGAACGCGCCGGACACGGCGGGGCTGTTGGCCGGGGCGCTGACCAGCACGCCGGGGCTGGCCACGGCGCGCGAAATCACGGGCGACAATGCCGCCATCTCCTACGGTATCGCCTACCCGTTCGGGGTGATCGGGGTGATCCTGTTCGTCAAGCTGCTGCCGCGCATCCTGAAGATCAATATCAAAGACGAGGAGGCCAAGCTGGCGGCCGACCAGAAAGAGCTCTACCCGGACATCGTGGCGCATGCCTACCGGGTGACCAATCCGCTGATCGCGGGGCGCAAGTTGCAGGACATCAAATTGCGGCTCAACACGGGGGCGGTGATCTCGCGCATCGTGCGGGGCGAGGAGTCGATCATTCCGCATGCGGGGACGATCTTGCTGGAGGGCGACCTGATCAAGGCTGTCGGGACGCCGGGTTCGCACGAGAAGGTGGCGGAATTCGTGGGCGAACGGCTGGACGGGGAGCTGCCGTTCGGGGACAATGTGGAGTTGCAGACGGGACTGGTGACCTCGAAGGCCATAGTGAACCGGACGTTGGGAAGCCTCAACCTGCAACAGAATTTCGGCTGCGTGGTGACGCGTATCCGCCGGGCGGGGATCGACCTCTCGCCGGCTCCGTCGCTGGCCCTTAAGTTCGGCGACAAACTGACGATCGTGGGGCGCAAAGACAGCATGGAGGAGGTGTTGCAGCTGATCGGCAACGAGGGCAAGCGAATTTCGGACACGGATTTCCTGCCCATCGCGCTGGGGATTGCGCTGGGGGTGGTCGTGGGCAAAATATCACTCTCTTTTTCGGACAGTTTTACTTTTTCGTTCGGCCTGACGGGGGGCGTGCTGCTGACGGCATTGGTGCTGAGCGCGGTGGGCAAGACCGGGCCGGTGATCTGGACGATGTCGGGATCGGCCAACCAGCTCCTCAGGCAGCTGGGGCTGCTGCTGTTCCTGGCGAACGTAGGGACGGCTGCCGGACAGGGTCTCGTCAAGACGTTCATGGACAGCGGGTGGTCGCTCTTTATCAGCGGATTTTTCATTACCTTGCTGCCGATGGTGGTGGCTACGCTGGTGGCGCGCTATTTCTTCCGGATCAACCTGCTGGACCTGCTGGGGACGCTGACGGGCGGGATGACGAGCACGCCGGGCCTGGCGGCGGCGGACTCGATGTCGGACAGCAGCGCGGTGAGCGTGTCGTATGCGACGGTCTATCCGGTGGCGATGGTACTGTTGATTATCTGCATCCAGATCGTCTCGATGATTGTCGGATAGGGCGGTCGTTGGGGCTTTTGCGGGCTGAACCTATCCTAAGTCTCCGCGGCAGCGGTGGCCCGGTCGCGGGCGAGCCCGAAGGGCGCGCGGGGGGACAAAAACGACAAGCTTATTTCCCGCGTCAGCGGCAAGGCCGGAGCCACCCCCGGCGCCGGGTTGCAACTTAGGGTAATTACAGCCCGGCCGGAGTGCCCAGCGGCACCGCTCGCCCCCGGACAACTGAAAAGAGATACCATGGCCAAACTCAAGAAAAGCTACTTCTGCACCGCCTGCGGAAACGAATCCCCCAAGTGGGTCGGCAAGTGCCCCGCCTGCGGCGAGTGGAACACCTATACCGAGGAGATCGTGGCCGCCAAGAGCAGCCCGCTGACGACCAACAACTTTTTCAGCTCGTCTGCTTCGGGGGAGCGCAACCGGCCCATTCCGGTGCATAAAGTCGAACGGAGCGCATTCCAGCGCATCGACCTGCTGAACCAGGAGGTCAACCGCGTGCTCGGCGGAGGGCTTGTGCCGGGATCGCTGGTGCTGCTGGGCGGCGAGCCGGGGATCGGGAAGTCCACACTGGCTTTGCAGATCGCCGTGCGGATGGCCGGCACCCCGATCCTTTACGTTTCCGGCGAGGAGAGCCCGGAGCAGATCAAGATGCGGGCCGACCGGCTTGGGGTTCTGAACGAGCAGTGCATGATCCTGAGCGAAACTTCGCTCGAAAATATCATTACGCAATTAACCGAAACCGCGCCGGAGCTGGTGGTGATCGACTCGATCCAGACGTTGTATTCCGAGCGGGTCGAGTCCTCGCCGGGCAGCGTCAGCCAGGTGCGCGAGTGCGCGGCGATGCTGCTCAAGTACGCCAAGGAGACCAAGGTGCCGGTGTTGATGATCGGCCACATCACCAAAGAGGGCTCCATCGCGGGGCCGAAGATACTGGAGCATATCGTGGACGTGGTGTTCCAGTTCGAGGGGGACAGCAACAACGCTTACCGCATCCTGCGGAGCATCAAGAACCGCTTCGGGGCCACGAACGAGATCGGCGTCTTCGAGATGCTCAACGAGGGGCTGCGGGAGGTAGACAATCCGTCGGAGATACTGGTGTCGCACTACGACGAGCCGCTGAGCGGCATCGCCATCGGTGCGACGATCGAGGGGGTGCGGCCGTTCCTGATCGAGACGCAGGTGCTGGTGAGCACCTCGGCCTACGGCACGCCGCAGCGGTCGGCAACGGGGGTGGACTACAAGCGGCTCAACATGCTGTTGGCGGTGCTCGAAAAGCGGCTGGGGTTCAAGCTGGGGACGAAGGACGTGTTCCTGAATCTGGCGGGAGGATTCCGGGTGGCGGACACGGGTCTGGATTTGGCGATTATCGCGGCGATCATCTCGTCGGGACTGGACATTGCACTGGACGCGGATATCTGTTTTGCGGGCGAGGTGGGCTTGTCCGGGGAGGTGCGGCCGGCGGCGAAGACCGACCAACGGGTATCGGAGGCGGCGCGCTTAGGGTTCAAGACGATCGTGGTGTCGGGCTATGCGCGCAAGGCGCTGCACAATGCGCCGAAGGGGATCGAAATCATTTATGTCAACCGGGTGGACGAGCTGGCGCGGCGGGTGTTCGGGAACCGGTCGTAAGAGTTGTGAATAAATCGGGGCGATGGGGGCTGGGGTATTCACAGCCCTTTGGGAGTGCGGCACGCACCGCCCGCTAAAGGGCAGAGATGCAATTTTAGCGAAGGTTAAAATACAAATTTGCCACGGGCGCCGTCGGGAACTCGGAATGGCTGGTCGCAGCCTGCGGAGGGCTAAACCGAGCTTGCGAGGGTTACAGGCCTCCGCCGCCGGAGGCTGCGGCCTGTGCGGCCCATAGGGCCGCAGTAGAAAGCGCCAGCCCGGAGGCACCGGAGCAGGTGCGCCCGGAAGAGCGAGCAGCTGAGTCCTTATGGGCTGCCAAGCGTTAGTGCGGCGTGAGGGTTCCCAAGTCAACGGCGGGCCTGCCGCCAGGCCGCTTTGCGGCCTGGCCGGGTGGTGGCGGCCCGAAACCCGAGAGAGCGGAATAGCTTCGGCCCGGAACAGGGAAACGAATAGTTGAGTCCCCGCAATAGCGGTGGCCTCGGGCGGTCGCTTCGGCGACTCCGCCGGGGGCTGTAAATACCCTAAATCGGCGCGGGGGAGCGCGCCGAGGACAAATAAGGGACCTCAAGGGCATCCGACGAAAATCGTCCCGCGCCAGCGGTCGGGCCGGAGCTTCGCCCCGCGAAGGCCCGCAATCATCCGCTGACGCGGCTGAAAAGCGGCCTCGCAAGCTCCGGCCACCCTAAATAAATCGGCCCCGCGTTTGGTGCCGCGGGCACTCCGTCCGGGCAACGGCCGCATCAGGAAATCAGCCCGGCTCAAGTGATAAATGAAAACAGCGGGGCCTATCTTCTTTCAAGTCGAGACTCTGGAATGCCTTGATCGGAAAAAAGACATGACCCCGCGGTGCCTCCGGGCACTCCGTCCGGGCAGCGGCCGCATCAGGAAATCAGCCCGGCTCAAGTGGTAAGAAATTTTCCAGATTTCCAGACGGGTTATAAGCACGTACACTATTACTAAGCAAAGGCAGAAATGATTATCAACATTTGCCGCGCGCCGTCGAAAATTTCCTGCGGCACAAATAAAAGACTTTTCTTAAATTTGTAAGAATATCTCTTACCCTCACGCGCCGCGCTATGAAACGTTACTGTCCCAACCTGTTCAGTTATACCCGCCGGTGGAGCAACCCGATCCGGATCGGCAGCCATTTGGTACTCGGCGGCGGCGCGCCGGTCGTGATCCAGTCCATGACCACCGCCAATACGGCCGACGTCGAGGCTTCCGCCAAACAGGTGATGCGGATTGCGGCGGCGGGGGCCGAGATGGTGCGGCTCACCGCGCCGGGACGTACCGAGGCCGAACGGCTGTTGACCATCCGGCGGCGGATCGAGGAACAGGAGTGCTACGTGCCGTTGGTGGCGGACATCCATTTCAACCCGCAGGTCGCCTTGATCGCGGCGCAGTATGTGAGCAAGGTGCGGATCAATCCGGGGAATTTCATCGACAAGCGGGCCACTTTCCAACAACTTGCCTATACCGACGAAGAGTACGCCGCCGAGCTGGAACGGCTGCGGGTACAGCTGACGGCGCTGATCGAGGTGTGCAAATACTACAACACGGTGATCCGCATCGGAGTGAACCACGGCTCGCTGTCGGACCGGATCATGTCGCGCTACGGCGACACGACGGACGGCATGGTGGAGTCGGCGATGGAATTCCTGCGCGTCTGCCGGGCCGAGGGCTACGACCGGGTGGTGATCTCGATGAAGTCGAGCAACACGCGGGTGATGGTCGAGGCATACCGCAAGCTGGTGGTGCGGATGGACGAGGAGGGGATGCGTTACCCGCTGCACCTGGGCGTCACGGAGGCGGGCGAGGGGGAGGACGGCCGGATACGCTCGGCGGTGGGGATCGGCGCGCTTTTGGCCGACGGTATAGGGGATACCATCCGCGTGTCGCTGACCGAGCCGCCCGAAAACGAGATTTTGCCGGCCCGGATACTGGCCGACTACTTCAAAGGGCGGGAGATACACAACTACATTCCGGTGGACGACGAGCCTGTGCCTTACGATCCGTACAATTACGCGCGGCGGGCTACTGCGGCCGTGCAGTATCGCGGGATAACGATCGGGGGCGGGGCGGTTCCGGTGGTCGTCGGCGACCGTGGGGCGGGGGCAGATCTTTCGCCGGACGATTTCATGCTGGTGACGCCGCAGCGGGCGATGTCGGGCCGCGACGACGGGCAGGGATGGATTGCCTGCACGCTGGAGCACCTGACCTATGAATTCCTGGAGTGGCTGGAAGGGCATCCGGAGCGGATATTGGTTCTGGTGTCGGAAAATACCCATTGGGTGGGGGAGATACGGGCCTGTTTCGTGCAGCTGATGCGGCACGGCCTGCGCAACCCGGTGATTATGAGCCGCTGTTACGGGGAGAAATCGTTGGAGCGGTTGCAGCTCTATGCGGCGGCGGACTTCGGTGCACTCCTGATTGACGGCTTCGGGGACGGGATATGGCTTGTCAACGAGGTCTTTGAACGGGTTTATGACGAGGATACCTGTGGTAACCTGATTGAGACGGAGCGGGACGTGACGCCGGATTTCGACCTGACTTCGCTGTCTTTCTCGATCTTGCAGGCGGCGCGGGCGCGGATCTCGAAGACCGAAATTATCTCGTGTCCGGGCTGCGGACGGACGCTGTTCGAGCTGCAAAGCGTCGCGAAAGCGGTGAAAGAGCGGTTCGGGGGCTATCCGGGCCTGAAAATTGCTGTGATGGGCTGTATCGTGAACGGGCCGGGCGAGATGGCGGATGCCGATTTCGGCTATGTCGGGTCAGGAAACGGACTGGTGACGCTCTACCGGGGCAAGGAGGTGGTAGAGCGGAATATTCCGCAGGAGGGGGCTTTGGAACGGCTGGAGGAGCTGATAAACAATAGTTTGAAATAGAGATGACGAAAGAAAAAGTGCTGGACCTGCTTCAAGGTGTAAAACACCCGGAGCAGGACAAGGATATCGTATCGCTGGGGATGGTGGAGAACCTCCAGATCGACGATGCGACGGGCGCGGTGCGCTTTACGCTGAAACTGACCAAGCCGCGCGACCCGATGGCAGGTTCGGTGCGCCGTGCGGCGGAGGCGGTTTTGCAGGAGGCCACGGGGGTGGCGGCGACTATCGTGGTGGCCGAGCCGCTGCCGAAGGATTCCAAGGCGGCGAAGCAGCAGACCATGCGCGAGAAGAGCCAATTGAACGAGATCGGGCAGGTGATCGCGGTGGCGTCGGGCAAAGGAGGCGTGGGCAAAAGCACGGTGACGGCCAACCTCGCGGTGGCGCTGGCGGCCGAGGGGTTCCGGGTGGGTGTTTTGGATGCGGATATTTACGGGCCTTCGATGCCGAAGATGTTCGGCGTTGAGAACTATAAACCGGTGGCGGAAGTGGCGGAGGATGGTTCTGACCTCGAATACATTATGCCGGCGGAGGCGTACGGGGTGAAGGTGATGTCGATCGGTTTCTTTATCTCGAAAGAGGATGCGCTGGTCTGGCGGGGGCCGATGGCGACCAATGCGCTGCGGCAGCTGCTGCACCAGACGGCGTGGGGCGAACTGGATTACCTGCTGATCGACCTGCCGCCGGGAACGGGCGACCTGCACCTGACGATCGTGAGCGAGCTGAAACTGTCGGGGGCGGTGATCGTCAGCACGCCGCAGGAGGTGGCGCTATTGGATGTGGTGCGGGGAATCGCGATGTTCCGGAACGAAAATGTGCAGGTGCCGATCCGGGGGATCGTGGAGAACATGGCATGGTTCACCCCGGCGGAACTGCCGGACAACAAGTATTACATTTTCGGCCCGGCGGGGGCGGAGCATGGCGGCGTGGCGCGTCTGGCGCGGGAGCAGGGGGTGCCGTTCCTCGGCTCCGTCCCGCTGGTGCAGGCGATCGCGGAGGGGGGCGATTCGGGACGACCCATCGCCACACGCGATTCGGTGTCGGGCGAGGCGTTCCGCGACGTGGCGCGGGCGTTGGCCGAGGCGAACCGCCCGCTATAAGGCGTTCAGGCGTTCGAAGGCTTCGTGCGCAGCGATCTGCTCGGCCTCTTTTTTCGACCGGGCGTCGCCGTAACCCATACGAACGCCCCCGACCAGCAATTCCGTCTCGAAATGGGGCGCCAGCTCCACATGGTCGGCGCACTCGCTGCTGCGAAACTCGACCGGTCGGTGGTGTTTCTGCCCCCACTCGATCACCCGACTCTTAAAATCCTTTTCAGTCTGCTCCAGCGCTTCGATATCGACGTATTCCGAGAAAATCCCGTCGATCAGCACCCGGTTGGCCGCTTCATATCCTTTGTCGAGATACAAGGCCCCTACCAACGCCTCGAACGCATCGCCGTAGATATTGTTCCGGCTCGCCACGAGGCTCGACGGATGGGCCACGATCACCGCGTCCAGCCCCAGGTCGAGGGCCACCCGGTTCAGCGTCTCCCGGCTCACCATCCGGGAACGCAGCTTGCTCAGGAAGCCTTCGTTGGCGTCGGGGTATTCGATAAAAAGCAGTTCGGAGACCACCGCCTCGATCACCGCATCGCCCAGGAATTCCAGCCGCTCGTTATTGACCACGCGTCCGCCGCCGATGGTGACGGAGGCGGAACGGTGTACCAAAGCCAGCTTATACAGCTCCACGTTCTCCGGCACGATGCCGAAGATGCGTTTCAACAGCTCGTAATAGGGCCGGTCGGCGGGCGCCGGACGGCGGAACAGGTGACGCAGGTTCATAGTGAAAAGTATCTGTTAAATATTCGATCTTTTGTTTGTAACCCTCTTTTTCGGGTTTGAGAGAACTGCCGCTTTTTGTAAAAAGCGGCACCAAAAACTTTTGAGATAGCTACGCTACTCCTTAGTCTGCCGAAGTCCTCATTCTTTGGGGCGCGGGAGCGGCGGCCTTGAAGTAATTACGGCTTATGGCCGCCGTTCACCGTGCCCCAAAAGCTAA
>CANQXP010000009.1 GCA_947627885.1 uncultured Rikenella sp. | reverse complement strand
GCCGACACCACCCTCACCCGGGAGGAAAAGATGAAGCGGGGCAAAGCCCGCGGCGAGCAGTATACGGCTGCGGTCACCGCTTCGTTCAAGGCCAACAAGGATAACGCTTTCGGGGCCAATGCGCTGTGGGATATCTCTTACGGCATACCGCCGGAGCAGTATCTCGCCCTTTACGGGGAAGGGGGCCCGGCGGTGCGCGATTTCGTCCCGCTGAAAAACATCAAAAAGTTCAAGGAAGCCTTGCTGACGACGGCTCCGGGCAAAACATTCGTCGATTTCGAGGGGACGGACAGCACGGGCCGGGCGGTGAAACTCTCGGACTATGCCGGAAAGGGGAAATATGTGCTGGTGGATTTCTGGGCTTCGTGGTGCGGCCCGTGCCGGCAGGAGACGCCGGTCGTTGCGAAGGCTTATGAAAAGTACAAGGACAAAGGGCTGGAAGTTCTGGGCCTGTTCGTATGGGACAAGGCGAAGAACCTGGGCAAAGCGGTGAAAGATTTGAATATCACATGGCCGCAGATCATCGACTCGAACGACGTGGTACGCGACCTGTACGGGGTGCAGGGGATTCCGCACATCATCCTGATCGGCCCGGACGGGACGATACTGGCGCGTGACCTGCGCGGCGACGCGATCGAAATAGAGATCGCCAAGCATATACACTAAAAACCCGACTTCGGGAACGAGCAAAATATCTTTCCCGCCCTGGAGGGGAGGAAATAACCGGGGAAGCGAATTCCGCAACCCCGGAAATGCCCGGTTACGGTAAATGACACAACGGACAGCCAATGGCTGTCCGTTGTCGTTTTCCGTTATCGCCGTCCCGGAAAACATCGGGATTAGAACCCTATTTCGCATTTCAGTCTCCGGATGAAGCACAAATCATCCGCTATCAAACCGCATATTTGTACCATCCCGGAAAAAGCCCCGCATATCGCCAAAGTCATTGCGGCGCAGGTATAAGATTCCGGATTCCGCTACACGGCCGCAGCCTCTGGCATGCGTTTGGGATAAGGATAGAGAGGAGGCGGCCCTTACTGGCGGATAACGACCCGCGGCGGCGATTTCCGAAGGAAACCGTCGGCGGCCCCAGCCGCTTGCGGTACGATGAAAGAACTTATTTAAAAGAGTATAACCTATGAAAACCGACAAATTAGTGAAGCTGTTCCGCGAACGGCTCCCCGCCGGGGAGAACCTGGCCGGAACGCTCACCGAGGTGCTCTGCATCGGCCGCGAGGCGGTTTACCGGCGGCTGCGGGGCGAGGTGCCCTTCTCGTTCGACGAGATGGCGGCGGCCGCGCGACACCTGGGCCTCTCGCTGGACCAGATCGCGGGCGACACCTGCTCGCACGAGAGTTTCGACTTCAAGCTGCTCATGTCGCCCGACCCGATCCAGAACTACACGCTGATCGCCGAACGCTACCTCAAGCTCTTCACCTACCTGGCCAACGACCCGACCAGTATCGTGGGGACGGCCTCCAACACCCTGCCCTTCACCTTTTACGCGCCTTACGAGTACCTGTCGCGGTTCCGGCTGGCCCGCTGGATGTTCCAGAACGAGCGGCTGGACAAGATGGGCGATCTGTCGTCCATCGACGTGCCCCAAGAGTTGATCAAACTGCAGGAACGGTTGATCAACGCGATCCGGCATGCGGGCCGCACGGCGTTCATCTGGGACGGCAACGTGTTCCGCTCCTTCGTGGAAGAGGTGCGCTATTTCCGGGGCCTCGGGCTGATCAGCGACACGGATGTGGAGAAGATCAAGGCGGAGCTGCAACACCTGCTGAACGAGGTGGAGGGTTTCTGCGTGCAGGGCGCTTTCCGGAACGGCAACAAACTGGACATCTACCTGTCGAACATCTTTTTCGAGACGGCCTACAGCTACGTCGAAAAGACGGGGTTCCAGACCAGCCTGTTCCGGGTCTACTCCATCAATTTCATGGACTCGCAGAACCCGCACATCTGCCGGATGCAGAAGGAGTGGATCAAGTCGCTCAAACGCCACTCGACGCTGATCTCTCAAAGCGGCGAGATGCAGCGGATCGCCTTTTTCGCCCAGCAGCGGGAGTACGTGCAGACGCTCTAAAGGCCACCCGACTCACAGTTCGGCGACGATCTCCCGCTGGCGTTTGAAGAACAGAATGCGCTGCATCTCGCCGCTTTGGGAGATCAGCGTCGAAAATTTCCGGAGCGACTGTATCCACGCCTTGATGCTGCAAAATACCTCCGGGTCGTACGAGGTGATGGAGTTGATCGAATAGACCCGGATCAGCGCCATCTGCAGAGGGCCCGACTCCAGATAGCTGTACGTGGCCTCGAAATTGATGTTCGAAATAAAGATCTGCACGTCGTTGCCCGATGCGAACTGACCTTTCGAGGCGATCCCCTCCAGTTCGTCGACCAGCTCCAGCAACTCTTGCTTCATCAGCCGGACATTCTCGTCACTGATCAGGTGGACGCCCGCAAAATACTTGATGTCGTTGACCAGGTGCTGGAACATCATCTTATCCCACACGTGGCAGGTCGATTTGACCTGCTGCGCGCCGGAGACGAACTCTTTCTGCCGGTCGAGCAGTTTTTGCGGCAGTACCGTCTCCTCGTAGCATTTCGTGAAATCGGCGCTCTCGTGCTGGTACAACCATTTGAAAAGGCGGAATTTGGCCAGCGCGTCGTATTTCAGGTAGGAAGTCTGCGGAATGATGTTGGACGAAGTTCCCAGCTCCGAATAAGAGGCATTCTTCAGTTTCCGGAACGTCTCCACGTAACCGGACAGGATCGTGTAGTAGGTTTCCATCGGGTCGCCGTGCTGCACGATATTGAGGTTGAACAGGGCGTTCCCGTTGAAAGCGGCTCCCAGGAGCTTGTCCAGCGAGATGCCCATCTTCCGCGAGACGGTGGCCGCTTCGGCCAGTGTGAACGGCACTTCGCCGCGCAGGCGGCGGTAAACGGCCTCTTTGCCGATATACAGGGTGTCCATCAGCAGCCCGGCCAGGTTGACCCCTTGGGGTACCTTTTCGCGCATGGCCTCGATCAGCGCATTGTTTATAGTTTCGGTAAGCATAGTTTTCGATTGATCATTACGGGCGGTTTTTTACCGGAAAACGAAACCGGAGACGCCGCCTGTTTCGGAAAACGCAACTACCGTGCCATTTTTTTCATGGGCTTCCGTAATCGTAAAACCCGATTCCGCGGAAAAGGCCAATCAGACACCCGGCCCTGCGCAGATACCCCGAATAAGTCACAAATTCACGCCTTTCCGGGTGTAGCTTTGCACAAGAGGCGGAAGGTGAGATTCTTATCATCCCGGCGCAACGAACGATGGACAGGAAAAAACGATATACGCGACCATCGCCGCAGCCCTGACCCACCCGCGGCTTCTTCTACGGCTAACAGCGGATCACCGGGGGGCTATGGAACCTCGAAGCGACGGTCGGCGCGGGCTACGCCCGCCTCGAATACGACAAATACGAATGCAGGACATGCGGCAGGCATATCGGCAATTATACGAAAAACTATTTCGGCCCCGGCAAAATAGGGGGTACCTTCTCTTATGTTATCCGTTAGAGACAGAACTATGCATGCAAAGACCTTATACGGTATAGCCCTGCCGCTCCTGCTACTCTTACCGCCCGCCGCCGGGTGCAGTATACCGTCATTTACGAAACTCGTTCCGGGAAGCCGGCCGCCCGGACAAGCGACTGAATATCCGACCGGGAGGGCCTCGCCGGGGTGCCGCGGCAAGGCGATGTACGGGGAATAGGTCCCTTGCCGCCGAGTAGAGGCGCGGCTCTCCCTTCTTATTCGCCGGAGGCGAACAACCTCCGCAGGGTGCAGGCCGGTTTCCGACCGGCCGCCGTGGCGGACGACCGTGGCGGTATCTTCGAAGGAAGATACCGCCACGGAACTTTTTCAGGCATGGTTATTGATGGTTTTTCGTATTTTAGACGTACAAACCCATAAAACGGACAACTATGAATTTATTCGACCTGACAGGCAAAGTGGCCGTCGTGACCGGAGCGTCGAGCGGCCTGGGAGCCGATGCGGCCCGCGCTTACTCCGAATACGGGGCCGACGTCGCCCTGCTGGCGCGAAGGCTCGACCGCCTCGAATCGCTGGCGGCGGAGATCGAAAAGACGGGGCGGCAGGCCCTCCCGGTGGCCTGCGACGTTTCGGACGAAGCGAGCGTGAAAGCCGCCGTGGATACGGTGATCGCCCGTTTCGGCAAGGCGGACATCCTGCTGAACGACGCGGGGGTGGCGGTGCCGGGCACCGTCGAAGAGCTGGAGGCGGAGGAGTGGGATCGGGCGATGGCGATCAATGTCAAAGGCATGTACCTGATGTGCAAGTATATCGTGCCGCACATGCGGCGGCAGAAGTACGGCAGGATAGTCAACGTCGCGTCGATCAACGCGGTGATCGGGGACAAGAACCCGCAGCTGGCGCGCCACGTCTACAACGCGTCGAAAGCGGCGGTGCGGGGTTTGACCACGGGCATGGCGGCTTCTTACGCGATGGACAACATCACGGTGAACTCCATCGGGCCGGGGCTGTTCGAGAGCGAGATGACGGAAAACACGCTGTTCAAACACGAGGAGTTCATGAAGCTCTACGATATGCTGTCGCCGGCCGGAAGACCGGGGCGCAGGGGGGAGCTGAACGGCACGATCATCTATTTCTCGTCCGACGCGTCGAGCTACGTGACGGGCCAGCATATCCTCGTGGACGGCGGGACGAGCATCGTCTGAGAAGCGGCCGCGCCCGTCAGGCGGCGTGGCACCGCCATTCGACCAGGAGCATCAACAGGATGATCGACAATACGACAAGGGCTGTGAAAACACAGCCCTTTCTGCTTTCAGGGGCTTTGTACATGCTGCTCATGGCCGTTTGCACGGGGCCCCCGCCTCACCTGGCGGCCCGTTGTTGGGTGGGGAATGGAAAAAGCGTGAGGCTGCCCGTTCGTTTACCCATATCAGGAGGCTCTGGAATGCCTGTGCAAGTGAGTAAACGCAGACAGCCCACGCCCATATCGGAATACGGAAAAACCCGGCGCAGAGGTATGCGCGCGGCTTTTCGCAGCAGATACAAGACGTGAGCGCCTACGTTACTTCCCTCCTTGCACGTTGAATTTTCCAGATTCCTGACTGAGGGAAAGTAAGTTTGGAACGCTTTTCTTTGTACTTTGGGACAAATATACAACATTTCGGCGTTCCAGGGGCCTGGGCGCGCCCGAAAAGGCAATATCCGCATTCCCGGCCTTATTTACCGCCGGGCAGCGATTTTCGAATGAGGAGACCCAACGGAAGTTCCGGCCGCCCCGCAGACAAAAGCGGAGGCGGATATAGTAAAAGTCGGTAAATTTGCGTTTATGCAAGAGATGAGCAGCGAAGAGAAGATACAGCAGGGCGTGCGGGACAAAGTGGCCCTGCTGCCCGACGCTCCCGGCGTTTACCAGTTCCTCAACGCCGAGGGGATCATCATATACGTCGGCAAGGCCAAGAACCTGAAACGACGGGTCAGCTCCTATTTCGTCTCCCGCGCCGACCACAGCCGCAAAGTGCAGGTCATGGTGCGGCAGATCGCCGACCTGCGGCACATCGTGGTCGGGAGCGAGGCCGATGCCCTGCTGCTGGAGAATAACCTCATCAAGGAGCTGCAACCCCGGTACAACATCCTGCTCAAGGACAGCAAGAGCTATCCGTGGATCGTGGTCAAAAACGAACCGTTCCCGAGAATCTTTTCGACCCGCAAATTCATCAAGGACGGCTCCGCCTACTTCGGGCCATACTCGTCGGTGACCATGCAGCGGGCGGTGTTGGAGCTGATCCGGGGCCTGTATCCGCTGCGCACCTGCAAACTCAACCTCAGCCCGCAGGCCATCGCCAAAGGAACCTATTCCGTCTGCCTCGAATACCATATCGGCAACTGCAAGGGGCCGTGCGTGGGTTACCAGAGCGAGGAGGACTACGCCGTGAGCATCGCCGGGGCCAAAAATATCCTGCGGGGAGACCTGCGGCCGGCCGAGGAGTATTTTACGGCGGAGATGAAGCGGCTGGCCGAAGGACTGCATTTCGAACAGGCGGCACGGGCCAAAGAGAAGCTCGAATTACTGTCCAATTACAGCAGCCGATCGGTGATCGTCAGCGCCACGCTGACCAACCTGGAGGTGGTCTACGTACTGAACGACGAAGGGGCCTCGTTCTGCAACCACATGCGGATCGTCCATGGGGCGGTGGTACATTCGTTCACGTTCGAGATGCGGAACCGGTTGGACGAGTCGCCGGACGAGCTGCTGTCCTTCGCGCTGGGACAGGTCTTTTCGGAGGCCCGCGAGGAGGGAGTCCCGCTGCCGCGCGAGGTGATCGTGCCGATGATGCCGGACGCGGAGCTTTTCCCGACGGTGAACTTCACGGTGCCGCAGCGGGGGGATAAACTCGAATTGTTACGTTTGGCCGAGAAAAACTGCAAGATCGCACGGCTCGAAAAATTCAAGCAGATCGAAAAGACCGACCCGGACAGACATACGGACCGCATTATGGCCAAGATGCAGAAAGACCTGAACCTGCCGGTCGAGCCGCGGTATATCGAATGTTTCGACAACTCCAACATACAGGGTACCAATCCGGTGGCCTCGTGCGTGGTGTTCCGCGACGGGAAACCGAGCAAGAAGGATTACCGGCATTTCAATATCAAGACGGTGGTCGGGGCCAACGACTTCGCCTCGATGGAGGAGGTGCTCACGCGCCGCTACGGTCGCCTGCTGGACGAAGGGCAGCCGCTGCCCGATCTGATCGTGATCGACGGGGGTAAGGGCCAGCTTTCGTTCGCCTTTGCCGCGCTCGAAAAGCTGGGGCTGCGGGGCAAGGTGTCGGTGGTGGGGCTGGCCAAGCGGATGGAGGAGGTCTACTTCCCCGGCGACCCGTTCCCGCACTACCTGGACAAAACGGGGGAATCGCTGCGCATCCTGATGCACATCCGCGACGAGGCGCACCGCTTCGGCATCACGTTCCACCGCCAGAAGCGGTCAATCAATTTCCTGAAATCGGAGTTGGAGAACGTGCCGGGACTGGGCAAAACGTCGATCGACCGGCTGCTGAAAAAGTACCGGACGCTGGCACGCATGGCGCGCACACCCGAACCGGAACTGGCAGCGTTGATCGGGCCGCAACGGGCGAAGATCCTGTCGGAATATTTGGCATCCAAAGCCGCCTCATCCGAAGCCTCAACGGGCGAGTAACTCGTCGATTCTTTTGAGCAACTTATCTCCTTCCGACGGTTTCGGCACCGGCGAGGCCGCCATCCCGCCCGACCTGTCGAACAGGAAAAATGCAGGGGCTACGGTATTCGAAATTTTCTGTACCGAAGACGCCATTACGCTCTTCAGGACTTTGTAATGGGTACCTTTAGCCTGCGCGAATCCATATCTCGCCACGACGTTTCGCCGAGTCTGTCTCTCCCTACGCCTCGAACAGGTCGGAAACGGTCTTTGGCGGCACCAGGTGGACGGTACGTATGCCCAATTCGGAAGCGGCATCCGTGTTGGGCTTGTTGTCGTCGACAAACAGGGTTTCGCCGGCTATGAGACCCGCTTCCTGCAGGGCGGCGAGGTAGATCTCCGGATCGGGCTTGCGCAGGTGCATCACGTCGGAGTAAAAGCACCGGTCGAAATAACTTTCAAATTCACGGCCTGCGGGGTTTTCGCGGTCGAACCGGTCGATGAAAAATTGCCGGTGAGGTAAATTGGTGTTGCTGAGCAGGAATACCCGGTATCCGCTTTTGCGCAGGCGGTCGAGCAGCTCGAACCGCCGCCAGTCGTAGGGTAGCAGCAGGGCATTCCAAGCGTCCATTATCTGCTCCGGAGCGGGCACCGGATGTCCGGCAGGAACGTAACTTTGCAGGGTCCGGATAAACTGCCCTTCGCTGATATTGCCCAGCTCCAGTTGCAGGAACACCCCGGCGTTATGCGGGTGTATCTCGGCGGATTGCAGGCCGCTCAGGCCCAGACGCCGGAAAGCATCGACGGTAAGCCGGATGTCGATGTCGAGCAGGACGCCTCCGAAATCGAAAATAATATTGCGGATTCCGGTGGCGATGGCGGGTTTCAGTTGCATGGCAGGGCGGAGTTATTTGGATATTCCCCCGTAAAAGTATACTTTTGCACACACATTCTCAAATCCCGGCTTCGCGGGAGCACAGAGAGGGGCCTATAGCTCAGTTGGTTAGTAGTACCTGACTCATAGTCAGTTTTCGCTATCTCGCCTAATGGGGCCATAACCAAGAGGTAAAATTCTTGTAAAAAAAGAGCACATACTTAACGTTGAAATTCGGGAAAATAGCGTAAGGGCCCATAGCTCAGTTGGTTAGAGCGGCAGACTCATAATCTGAAGGTCGGGGGATCATGACCCTCTGGGCCCACTTTTTAAAGAAAAAGAGTTACCATTTTTGGTGACTCTTTTTTTGCTTGTCACATAAAATTCACATAAAAATTTCGGACTGGGTTTTCGGGGCATCGGCATCTGATTCCTTATCATGCGGTTCGTAGACTACTTCCCCATCCCTCCTTTCGGCTAAAAATTCATAGATTGGGTTTCTGCCGAAACAAGGCATATTTTGCTCTCCCTTTCGGGCAATGACTGACTGTTAGATTTGTTAATTGACCGGAATCAGATTGAACTTATGAGATAGCAAATCAATATGGGATTCTCAAAGTTGGAACTTGAAAAGTTAGAACTTAACGCGCTTGGACTCACCAAGTCGCAACTTGAAGAGTTAGGACTCGAAACGTCGAGGTTAAAATTCGTCCGATCCCAAAAAACCAGTGAGCTTATTAGAGATATCATGGATTCAGCTTATAATAAGCGGTCGTTTCTGTTTATTAAGTGTGGGCATATATTTATATGACATCCCCGGATTTTCAATTGTCTTCACGCTTTCATCCACGATCTCTGGAAAGGTATGATTTTTGGACAACACGGATATATGTCACTCAAAGAATATCAGGAAAAGCGCCGGTTTACCGAAACGCCGGAACCGGTTGCGGATGAAAAGCCACAGTCCGGTCAGGAGCCTATTTTCGTCGTGCAGAAACACGAAGCCAGCCACCTTCATTGGGATTTTCGACTGGAGGCTGACGGCGTTCTCAAAAGCTGGGCGGTGCCGAAAGGGCCCTCGATGAACCCTAACGACAAGCGGCTGGCCGTCCAAGTCGAAGACCACCCGCTCGATTATGCGGAGTTCGAGGGCACTATCCCGGAAGGGAATTACGGTGCAGGAACGGTTGAGATATGGGACAACGGTACATATACCTACATCGAGAAATACCGCGATATTGAAGCGGCTATCGACCACGGGGTGCTGGAGTTCAAACTCCACGGCCGAAAGCTCAAAGGACTGTTCACGCTCGTGCGTACGAATATGGACGGGAAAGACAAGAACTGGTTGCTGCTGAAAAAAGAGGATATGTATGCGGTACATACCCCATACGAAGCAGCCGATATCCCGTCCTATTAATCGGGTAAGCGTTATTCGGATGTGCTGATACGGGCTGACAAATTCTTTAAATAACCGATTCTTTCCCCCTTTCCGGATTTTATCATCCTGCCGATAAGTCCGGCCAACTGCATGGAATTGATATCGAGATTGCTGACTTTGATATAGATCGCTTTGACACCCTCTTTCCCGTAAATACGGTCGAGACGCCAAAACCATGTGGGCCGTATCAGGTCGGGCTTGTAATCCCTGCCGAGCAGCAGCCTGACAAAATTTTGTCCCCTGTAAAAGAAATCATCCACATGCAGGATCGCGTCCCATTCCACCTCTTCCCCGATCGTGGACAGATCCGTAATCCCGTCCGCTGTCATAACAATCTGGGGTCTCCTGTCGTAGAGTGTGCCCGCACCGAATATCACCGTAATAACCGCCACTATGACAAGGCCCCAACCCAGAACATCGTCCCCTGAATAATGCAGGACCAATGCCCCGGCGATCCCGGCAAGCAAGCCGATGACAGTTATCCTCACGGCATTTCTACGTGACTTGTATATGATCAGCCGTGGCTCCGTTACTGAAATAATGTTCATGCTTTCAATTCCTCCTTTGTCCTTTTGATTCTCCTGCTTTCAGGCTTAACCGATCCCGCGGCCCGTTTGTGAGATGACTTGCCGGATTCTTCGGGCGAGACCCGTTCCCAACCTTTCTTTACATTCTCCTCGACTGCACGGGCCAAAAGCTCCTCCAACTGTTCGCGGTCGTCGGTAATTTCCACGGTGCGCTGTAAGCGTTGGGCACGGGCGCTACTGAAATTGGTCGTGTGCAGCACATAGGCGGGCCAGTCGCCGGTTTTCTCTTTGTTGGTTTTCCAACCCGTGAATTTCAATACCATCACCTTTTCGCCGAGAGTTTTGCGGTACACCTCGCGGAACAGCACTTCGCTGGGACGAAGTTTTGCCGGTTCGATCCTCTCGATATCCTCCGGCTCGAAAGAGGAAAAATTCTCGACTTGCGAAAGCCTTACGTCGCCCGCATCAGCCTGTTTGTCGTCGCGGAACCGCTCTATGATGGGGGCCACGAAACTGATGCCGTTTACGGTTTCGGCCAGGCGATATTCGCCCTCGACGATCTCCAGCAAGGGATTAGTGATAAGTCCGTTCGGAGACTCCCAGCGAACATCGTTCACCGAGAACTCGATCACGCGGTCGGGTTCGACCATCCGAAAGGCTACATGGTTGGAATCGGTTTCGTTGAACTCCGAGGCCATGACACGAGGTGCAAAATAGTCATAAAGATCGCGTTTCTGTTGTTCGGTCATCCCGCCGCCCACTTTGGTTACGACCTGATATTTCCCTTCCTCTGGCATCAGAGCGAGAAGCATCGTCCGCACCTGACCACGGGCATCCCCCGTCCCCTCGGTAAATCCGACCACCACGGCATCGACATTGTGCCGCGGCTTGATCTTCCACACGAACGGCATCCCGGAGCGTACGACAAGCCCCTCGGAACCCTCCTTTTCCACCCACTCTGTGAATATTTCCTTGACCTCTCCATTTGATTCGGCGACTTTCCAATCGACCCGATGAACCAGTGTGCCGCCTTTCAGAATCCGGCCGAGTTCTTCGAGCGTTTCGCCGTAGTTCTTCGGTCTGTACTCCTCGTCGTTCAATTCCACTATATCATAACACGCCAGCCGCAGATGGCCGATCTTTTTTTCATCGGCCAGGTCGTTGATAAGGTCGTTGACCCGTGTCTTTTTCTTTTCATCCCAAACATAGAGTTCAGCCGGGATGATTGCCTGGGTGACGCCGTTTTTTTTGAGCAGGGCAGCCGCCTCATCCACGCAGGGTAGCCCCTTACGGATACGGCCCGAACGGTTCACGATAACAGCTTCGCCGTCATCGTAGAATATATCTGCAAATTCGCCGTCATACTTGCGCGTAACCCAGTAGATAGTATCGCCCAACCGGGAGTCTATCTGTTGCGGACTGATGGCGATGAACTTTTTGAGAAACTCCTTCTTGTAGGCGAGGGCTTTGGCGATGGAACCCTTATCGAGCGCATCGGCTTTCCCCTCCAGGTATCCGTTGCGCTTTTTCAGTTTGTCATCGTAGATTTTCATAGCTTCGGCGTTTTTAACTCGATGTCCGAGAGGTGCAGGATAAGCATGTAGCGTTCCCCCTGCACACGACCTTCAAGGAAACCCCGGTACGGTTGGCCGCCACGCGAAAGCAATATCGGATCGATCCCCTTTTCTCCGCCGCCGATAAGTACGACCGAATCCTTGTCGTGTAGCTCCTGCGCCATGGCTTGCAGAAAGTCGAACGTGGCGCCGTTGATATGGCGAATCTGATAGCTGCGGGTAAAGGCAAACCTGCGGATCACCTCACTACGCGGAAACAACTTGCCGGTCCAACGCAACGGGAACTCCTTATTCACATTACTCGGCAGCTTGTTCACGTCACGGCGCTCTTTTTCGGAGCCGTCGGGTTTGAAGATGGTGCGGAACAGATTGACGCGATAGGCGATTCGGTTGTTTCGGTCTACCCAAAGGCGGTGCGTGCGGTTCAGCTTTTTACCGATAATTTCCGTATCGAGTTCGGGATCCCCGGCTATCAGCGCATCCGCCACAGCCGTCCAATCACCGAACCGCTTGGCGAGTGATTGCTCGTCCATATCGACAGTGGATTTCAGAACGCGAACGTTCCGTTTCTTTTTCCCGTTTTTCAGTACGGTTCGCACATCGCGACGGAGGGTCTGCGCCTCGAAAGCCACCTCCGCATCACGCCGCTTGGCATTGGCTATATGTATCGCTCGCATCGGCATACTTCACTTGATTTAGAACATTGAAAAATCTATATCCTGGTCACCCTCTTCGATCAACCGGTCGTCGAAGTCGTCGTCGATGGTTTCGCAGTCGCCGAAGCAGAGCCATTCGAAAGCGTTTTTCACGGCGATCAGCAGAAATAGCGTATGGTCGGCCACCATAACGAAGGCAGGCGACGGGTCGTAGCTGTCGTTGTAGGTATATTCGAACAGGTAAATATCGTCGCCGATAGCTTTTGCAAATTCAGCCGGAGCATCCGTCAGTTCGTAAAAATCGGTGATGCTGTAATCGAGGAACTCCTGCGGAGAAACTTTTTCGCGAAGTTCGTTCACCAGATTGAAACTCGATGTGAACAAGGGTGCGGCCTTCCCGTCGGCATCCACGGTTTTAAGCTCCGAGCGTTCCACCCAACGGCCGCTTTCGGTGAGGATTCCGTTGCCGGTTCCTCCCAGAGGAATAATAAACTTACCGGATTCGTCTGCCGTGAGCAGATCACAAGGGTCGCCATGATCATCGACTGCCATCAGCTCCGTCCAGCCATATAGCTTGCGGCGGTCAATCTTAACCGGCGCGGCGCCATATTCCGAACCGCCTATTTGAAATGTTATCTGCCTTGGCATATCATTCGTTTACTGTTGTATCTTGCAAATTTTCAACCAAAAGCATATTTTAGCTCTTAGCGAAGCAAAAACGCTATGGGTTTTAATAAGCAATGAGTTTTCGGCATACGAAATCATATGGAGATATCACAATCTGGAAAGTGAGGTGGCTTCCGAGGTCAATGACGAGTTTTGCAGTATCTGGCCGCCCATCACACGAAAACGGCTCAATAAAAATGGGCCGTTATTTTATGGATATACAAGGATTTTTTAATAGTATTTGATATGAGTTTTTGTATCCTTTTCTATTAATTTGCATAAAACGGTTCCCGCCCCTTTAGGCGAAGATATTAATCTGCTCTTTGAGATATTGCATTTACATGGCCAACTCGGAGTTTTTCGTGATTTTGGCAATATGTTCCTCCCTAATTTTGGAACATAAAATTCACATAATACTTTGCAAAAAGTAAAAAAGAAAGAAAAGTCATTTGCGAGATTTTCTAACCAAGTCAATAAAAATAAGTAGATAGCAAAATCTTATAATCCGTTACAAATGGATAAAGAATAAATAAGTGATATTTTTACGCTTTAACAGCTCGAACGACCATGAAGAAATATCACCGGAGGATATTTACCCTCCTCTCTTTCCTGATTTTAATACCTCTCCCCTTAACAGCCACCCTCGCCGGAAACCATTCGCAAAAGCAATCCCTGCAATGGATCCCGTTCTATTGGGAGGGCGATACCATTTCGGAACAGTATATCGGGAAAGCGTATCTCTACGTTCCCGTGAAGATAGAAGACTTACCGGATAACTTTTCCATGCAGTTGGATCTGGGGACGACGGAGACCCAATTTTACGGAAATCCCCTGAAGCCTTATATCGAGAAATCGGGCGCTTTAGTCGGCAAGTTAGGCTCTTTCGAGAGCGCCCCCAATGCCCTGTTCAGGGATGTGGACCTTCAACTGGGGCCTGTAGCCCTCCAAGCCGATGTTTGGCATCGTCCAAATTTTGGAGACAAAATCCCCAAGGATTCCATCCGTTCAAACAAGCCTATTCATGTCGGGACGATCGCTCCTGATATATTTCAGGACAAAGTCCTGATCATCGACTACAAATCATGCCGGCTCGCCGTGTCCGACAATTTGCCCGCCAAATATGAAAAATTACCGGCCGGGAAATTTGAATTGGACAACGGGATCATCAAACTTCCGTTCCGCATCGACGGCAAAGCATGCCAGGTGATGTTCGATACGGGTTCCAGTCCATTCCCGCTGGCGACTTCCAGGGAAAGGGCCTTCGAAATATCTGATTCGGTCGTCACCGACTCTTTGAGCGGGCCTCTGTGGTGGGGACGCGAGGTAACCTTTTACGGGCTGGAAGTAACGAAACCCATTGAACTGGGAGGAAAGGCCTTCCAAAATGGAACGGTTTATTACGACAAGGAGGGGCTGTGGAACGACATTTATAATTCCCTGAATGTCTGGGGACTGACCGGAAATGCCTATTTCCTAGACCATACGGTGATCCTGGATTATAAAAACAGACTGTTTCGGATAAAATAATAAGGTACATTCACAAGAGCGGGGATTCCGATGCCGTCGGATGCCGTGATCCTGCTCCGGACTTACACAGGTTTTCGGCCCCGCTTACCGGGGATATAAAAGCAGGGCGGGGCGCCGGCACTTAAGCCGACACCCCACCCTAAACTGCATTTCGAAAAAGCATCCGTCAGGCGTTCACGCCCGGAAACTTAAAACTCGATCCGTCTGGCCTGCCGGATATGCTCCAGGTTGACCGGAGCGTACGGATCGCCGGCCGCTTCCGCTTTCCTGAGGTACTCCTCGGCCCGGCCGTAATCCCCCTTGGTCATGTAACAGACCCCAATGTAATTGAACGCAGCGGGATTATCTTTCTGGCTCTCCAGTTCCCTCAGCGCCGCATCGTAGTCGCCCGCGATCATATACTCCATCGCCTTGTTGACCAACGTCACCCCGATATTCTCAGGACTGTTGGGATCGACCCAGGTGGTACGGCCCTGCTCGTCCTTAACGGCCGTCGCGATCGAGGCGGTACGGTCGATGTCGTAATAGACCTGCAAATAGCCCGCGTTACGCAGCGGAGGGTAGAAATTCTTCAGCATGTAGGCGTAAGGCTGGCCGCCCGCGAGCTGTTTGAGTTTGGTCTTCCGCTCCTCCTGCTCCATGGTGTAGGCGTCGATAATGTCCAGCACTTCCTGGCGGTATTCCATGTCCGAGGCGGCCACCTGCCTGCGCAGGCCCTCCCAGTCCTCGCGGCCGTTGTATAGTTCGAACAGGCTCTCGTCGCGCGGCATATCGAGGTTGTCCAACAGGTATTTCTTGAACGACTCGGCGCGGCGCCGGGCCAGGGCCGTATTGTAGGCCAGCGTGCCTTCCGGCGAAGCGTATCCGGCGATCATCACCCGCTTGAGCGACGCGTTCGGGTCGTCGATGATCAGTTTGAACGCCCTGCCCACCGCATCGAGCAGCTCCCGGTTCCCCGGAATGTCCATATCGATCACGTGCGAACCCACCGTAAAGTGGACTACGGCCGTCCCTTTGTCCCGCTCGTTGAACAGGATGTCGTAACGGTTCGGGTAATCCTCGACGGGGTGCAGGAACGGGTTTTCGAGCGAATATTTCTCCAACTCGGTGAGCTTGTACTGCAACGGTTCCCGGTTGAAAGCCGGCGTGATCTCGTAATAGAGGAGCTTGTCGGCGGCCAGCGTGCGGCTCGGTTTGGCCTGCTCGTCGCAGCAGCCGGTCACGACCTGCCCCAGCGAGAGCGAGACGGTGCTCATCCACTCCCGGTAAGGAACGACGGTGACATAGTTGAAGGTTCGCGGCGATTTGCTTTTGACAATGTAGCCGTTGTCGCCGGTCATCCGGTTGCGGATCTCGTAGAGGTTGCGCCTGTTGCCGGTGATGACGACCGGATCAAGCGCCTGCCGGTTCGACCCGTTGTAGAGCACCGGGGTCAGCACGACCTGGTAATTTCGGTTCAACTTGTCGATCCGCACGTCGAACGACACCTCCACCGTTTCGTCCACCTTGCGCACCTTGGTATTCTCCACGGTCAGCTTTTCCGGCGCACCGGCCCACAGGTCGGCCGTAAAGAGCAGCGATAAGATCAGGATTACGTATCTTTTCATCAGGGATTCAGGTTATATCAGTTAATTACGAATATCACGTTCACGCCCAGCTTCGTGGGGCCGAAATAATTTTTGTTCCCGGACTCGATCTTCCGGCCGCAGTCGTAGCAGGGGTACTTATCGTAATTGAACCGCACGTATCCCACGCCCACGGTCGCCTCGATGCTCCACTTGCGGGAGAGCATCCACTGGTAGCCGTAGCTCACCCCGCCCCCGGCGTACCAACCGTCGTAACGGTGGTCTTTGCCGTCCTTGGCCAGCCCGAAGGGGAGCTTAATCTTGTTGATATTGTATTCCCCGCCGAGGGCGTGGACGCCGAAAAAGTGCCCGTTGAACCGCTCGCAGAGCCAGAACCGGAATTCGGGTTGCACCAGCCAGTGCTTGAACATCTTGCCGCTGCTTTTTTTGAACCAGTTGTAATTTCCCGACAGGTCGAGGGTCGTGGCCCGGCCCAGCCCCAGTTCGAGGCCCAGGTTGGGCGTCAGCAGCGCGTCGTAGACGATGTTGTTCTTCAGCGCGACCCGTTGGGCACTGGCAGAAACCGCCGTCACGGCCAAAGCGAACAAAAAGAGAATTCTTTTCTTCATTGGATTTTCTTTGATTTAATTACCGGCCGTCACCCGCGGGCGGCGACCGGTCCCTGTTCATGTTGTTCCGCCGGTGCGGTTATCGTGCATCGCGACCGGACGTTACTCCGCGCGGAGCGTGATGACGCTCGAAGTCTCCTTCATGATCCGGCGCAGTTCGCGCGTGGCACGGCGGTCGCTGCTCTCGTCGATCTCGAAATAGAGCATGTGGTCCAGGCGCGTGCCGGGAATCATATACCACTGGCGCCAGCCGTGGGCGATCCCGCTGCCGACCGCTTCCGCCTCGATGCGGCCCGTCTTTCCCTGGTTCAACGGGTCGTGGGTGTCGTGCCGCAGGGCATAGCCGCTGATCACGTACAGCTCCTTGCCGTTCCCCAGCAGGGTCGCGTGGTTCGCCCGCTTGAACTGCCGACGCAGGAACTCCGTATTGGTCAGGTAATACTCGTAGGTCAGCGAGGTGTAGACGTTGATATCGTCGTGGAACAGTCTTACCGTCCTCTCTGCCGCATCCTGGTCGAGGTTCGCGGCGGTCACCTTGAAGCTGACCGTCTGCACGCCCGGCCCTGCCGGCGTATAGTAATACCAGCCGCCTCCGTCGTCGTCGAACCCGTTCATGTTCGACGGGGCCAGGTTCGGCGTGTGGAACAGCACCAGCGGCTGCCGCGCGAAGGCGTCCTCGGACATGTAGAAAGTCACCAGCGCCTCCTGTCCCGCGCCGTACCCGACGCAGTTCTGAAGATAGGTGGTATTCTGCCGGTTGATGGCGACCAGCGTCAGCGACGGGCCGATATAGGCGGTCTTGAATATCGGGTTCCCGATGGTCACCAGCTCGCCGCTGTGGTTCCTCGAATTCTGGAACGAGATCGTCTGCGGGCCGGACTGCTTCGCGTTATAGATGTAACTGATGCTTCCGTCGGCGTTCGACTGGATCTGCAGGTCGTTCCGGCTGGCGTTGGTCGGCTCCAGGTTCCGGGCCGTAATGACGCATTGCAGCGGGAAATAGGCCTCCGGGATGTCGTCCGGTATGTTGAACGTGAGCGTTTTGTCATCGCCTTTGTTCACGCCGGAAGGCATCGACACCGGGTCGAAGGTGAACTTCTCGCAGGAGATGACCGTCACGATCCGCGACAGGGCGCCGGCCGAAATGCGAATCTCCGCCTTCGTGAAGCCCTCGTCGACCACCCGGACATCGGCGTACACCTTGCCCGCTCCTTTGTCGATGACGATATTGCCCAGGATATTGTCCGGGTCGGCGATCACCAGCGGGTCGCGGATCTCGCCGTTGGTCACCACGTTGCTCTTTTCGTACTTGACGTCCAGTTCGAGCCGCTGGGTCGCCGAGCCGTCGCCCGGATTGGTCAGTATGTTGACGATCGGGCTGACGGTCAGCCGGTCGGATCCGTCGGAAATCTCCGGCGACTCTTTGATGATCTCGGCATAGATGTTATTGATCGGGGGCGCGCCCAGCGCGCTCTCCACGCTGCCCGAACCGATATTCCCCGGGATATAGTCTATGATCTTGATCCGGAAATGGGTGTTCCTGACGATCGGATACTGGTCGAGCTCGTTATCGACCAGCTGTATCTTGTAGTATTTCTTGAACTCCCCTCCGGCGTGGAGAATCACGAACGTCTGGTCGTTGTAGCTGTTCGGGCTCTCGAACATGTACTTGGGCTCGGTATCGAGCGCGGTCGGCGTGGTGGTGTTCATGTTCACGCTCGCCGGCACGGTGGGATAGTCCGCCGACCACTCGAACGGATTCGCCGCGCCCGGCCGGAATGGCGCTACCGTTCCGTTGGTCGCATAATTGTAGAGCGCGAACCCCTCGATGGTGAACTGTTCCCGCTGCCCCTGGCCCATCAAATCGAGCAGATTCTGGTCGATCTCGACCGTGACCTTGGCCTGGTTGCGCAGCAGCCGCACAGCGGGGGGTGCGCTGAAATTATCGATGGTCTCGCGATCCCACAACACCCACTCGTCCGATTCGATGGCCGGGATCAGCGTCCGCTCGTCCATTCCCAGCGCCGCCCGCTCGTCAAACGAGCCCCAGTCGTATCCGGCGATGAAATGCACGATCCGGGTACTTCCCGATATCTTAGCCCGGAACGTCCCCGCCCCGGTCTGCAGGTCGGCGGCCGTGCGGCCCAGGAACAGGCCGTCGGCATCGAATTGCAGCAGGGTGATATCCTCCACCGCTTCGGTATTCGCCCGGGTCCGGATCTCGGTGTAGCCGGGGATCGAATAGGAGAATTCCAGATAGGTGTCACCGCCTTTGGTCACGGGTTCCGTTTCCAGCCCTGTCTTGCGACAGGAGGTGAAGAACGCGGCCAGCAAAAGCGATATTATTAAAAATCTTGTTTTCATCATGCTCTCTTGTTATACATTGCTCATGTGTATGGCTATAACGGGCGGTCTATGTCGCGCACGCAGCGCACCTCCGCATAGCTGGCGTTCTCGCCGTTGGCTCCGCCCGCCGGGTTCAGGATACGGAACGCCGCGTTGCTGGCCGGGTCGGCCGTCCAGTAACGGTGCCGGTCGGTGATATCCTTGATCGCGCTCTTGCTGACGTTCTGCAAAACATCGAGCAGCAGCATTTCGGCGTAGGTAGGTATGCGCCAGCCCGTATAGCGGGTCCCGTCCGTGTCCGTTTCGGAGTAGTTCCGGCACCGGCTCCGCGCCGCCCAGAAATCGACCTTGTCTTCCGACGAGGAGACGCGCGAGGCGAACATGAAGTTCGGGGAGATCATCCAGCGGTTAGTGACGGACGGATCGGTGAAGCCGTTCTGGTCCAGAGCCGGGTAGCCGATCAGGCAGTAACCGTAGTCCAGCTCCTGCCGCCCGTCGTCCTGCGGATTGTAGGCGTTCGGGCCGGTGTAGAGTTTGCCCGTCAGCTCCTGGTAATACCCCCGCACGTGGGCGTCGCCCCAGCTGCCCCGCGGGGCAAGGTCGGGCATCGGGATCGTCCGCAGGTCGGCCTGCTTGACGTTCACCGTGTACATGTTCCGGTTTTTGCTCCCGCTCACGTCCTGCGAAGTGATGTGGCCGATCCAGATCGGCGGACACTGGGTCACCGTGACGCTCTGGACGATCTGGTCCTGGTTCTCCACGTCGAAGGTGATCACCCGCGGTACGAAGTTGTCCGGGATCGGGCTTTCGATCTTGATCCAACCGTTGTGTACGAACGGCTGCCGCGTAATACTCACTCCGGCGGAGGAGACTTCGGCCCCTTCGACGAATACTTTGACGTTCTTGATCTCCACGTTGTCCGACGAAGACTGGAAACCCGTCTGGTACTCCCCGATGTTGTTCATCAGGATATCCTGCTCGTCGATGTAGAGGTACATGATATTCTTGATCCACACGTCCACCGCGTTGGTCGACCAGTCCACCACCCGGTAATCCACATTCTCGATCGTCACCGCTTCGGGGGCGCTCGACCCGCCGTCGCCGTTGATATGCGCCGTGATGTTGTAAATGTAGTTGCGCTTGAGTTTGTAGAGGTGTTCCGGGTCGCCGTCGTCGGCCGCCAGACGGTAGTTGACCGGCAGCTTGTAGTAATGGTTCTCGGTCGCGGCCCCCTTCTGTATGGGGACGTTCAGGTAGATGAAAGTCTCGTCGGCCACCGAGCCGCTCCAGTCGTTGGCATAGGAATAGAGGATGATCCGGTTCGGATCGCCCGACACTGTCCCGGCGTTGGTATAGGCCGGAATGGTCAGCAGGGCCGGCGTATGGCTGTCCCCCTCCTCCAGCACCCGGCTGTCGGAGGCGTAGTTGACCAGTTTCTTGGTCACCTGCCCCACGGGCTGGTAACCGGTGCCATAGGTGAGGTTCACCCGGATCTTGGCCACGCCGCGCTTGAGCGAGATGTCGATCTCCTTATTGGCCTGCGTGCCGTCGTTGAGGATCGTCACCGCCGATTTGCCGTCCATCAGCAAGGCCGCCTGCACCGCATCCGGGTCGAGAGCCTCGGCAACGACCGCCTGTTTCAGCTCCGCCAGCGTTTGCGCCTGGGCAGTGGCGTCGCCGCCGTTCGCCACCACGTAAACCGTGTATCCGGCGTCCTGCACGAAAGCGCCCTGCCTCTTTTCAATCCCGTACCGGGTCATGCCGGCCTGCGGAACGATCCGCTCGTAATGGGCGCAAGCCTGCTCCCCGTCGCGGTATATGAAGACGTCGAGCGTGGAGACCTTATTCTCGTTCAACGCATCGACACCCGCCTCTTCCGCCTTCGTGAGCTGCTCCTGCGGCAGGGCGACCTGAAGGGTCAGGCCGCCCGTGCCCCCCGGCTCCGCCATGCCGGGCTGCTTCGCACACGAGGTTGCGAAGAACAGCGCAGCCAGCGTCAAGGCCGATAATATTGCATGCTTTCTTATCATGACACTCTTATTGTATTTGTTTGATCAAAATGTCCGTCTCGGTTCCCGGATACATCCGCCCCTGGTCGAAGCTGCCGCCCGCGCCGTCGGGGTTGATCGTCACCTTCTTGCCGTCGGCGACGATATAGAACAGGGTCTCGCGATCCTGCGCCGCGGAGAAACTCCGCGTCGGCTCTATCCGTATGGTATAGGCCCCCGCGCGCGCTATGCCCTGCGAGACGAAGCCCCCGCCGGAAACGAACCGGAAATCGAGTCCGTTGGTGAGGTTAGCCCTCCATACCGCCCCTTCGGGCGCCGTGAGGGTGAATTCATAGGTCGCAGGTTGGGACTGCGATACCTCGCCGGCCCCGGCCCCCGGATCCACACCCGTCAGGGTCGAAGCGATCCGGTCATAGGTGATCGCCGAAAGTTCCGTCTCCCAATCCAGCACGTCGATACGCAGGTAGAGCATGCCTGTCGGCTCGCCGATCAGCGCTTTGACCCGGTAAACCTTGTTGCGCTCCAGGTCGTACAGTCCCGCCAGATTCCGGAGGTCGCCGCGGTAGGTGACCGGCGCGCCGTTCACTTTCACATTGACCAACAGATAAGGTGTCGTGGCATCGTCGGGCTGCGCGTTGCCCGGATCGCTCTCTCCGGACAGGTTCTGGAAACTGTAAAAAGATTTTTCGGCATCCTCCGGCCCAAGGATCGCGTAGACCGCATCGTCCGGCACCACTTCGAGGTATTTGGCCGTCGAAGGCGCATAGGTCTCCGTCCGGTATATACTCCCCGTCGGCATCGCCGGGCTCTGGTACTGGACGTTGCTGCTGACGACCTGGTTGCAAAACTCGATTGAGACCAGCTCCACCACATCGTCCGTAAGCGCCGAAGTTTTATAGACATGCACGTCCACGCGCCCCACGAGCCTCTCCATCTCCATCGTAGCGTTGACTGCGACTGACGACATCTCCACCGTCGTTTTCCCGATCATGGGAATATCGCCGCCCGAAAAATCGGTGGCGGAGACTTCCAGCGCGTCGAGCACCGATTTGGCGGTGTTCGCCGAGAGGGTCACCGGCTGCCCCCCTACCGTAAAGCTATGACCGGCGTAGTTGGCGATGGCGTATACCGCCTTCTTGTCTTGGGTCACGTGTACCGACCGGGTATAGCTGCTGGCCGCCGAAGCCGGGGTGAAATCCGTGATCAGCTCGGAGAACTCCAGGTCGCCGTTATCGTTGTTGAATATATAGACAGCCAGGCTGGTGAATTCGTCTTCACCGCTCAGCACAAGGTCGCCGCTGCCGTTCCCGGTCAGGAGCGCCAGCGCCAGACGCGCCTCCCGCCCCGAAAAGTCGTCCTCGGCAGATTTGTTGCAGGACACGGCCAGCAGCGACATGACGGACAACAGTATTATGCTGAATATCTTAGGCTTTTGCATGAGTTCCTATTTTTGAGTCGGGTCGACATCCTCTTCTTCCCAAGGGGAGACATCCACCGAAGTGTTGTTGAATCGGAAGCGTATGGCTATTTCCGCTTCATCCTTATCCTCCACGGAAATGGAGTGATCGTTCATAAAATCCGTCAGGGCGACGGTCTTATAGAGCTCGCCTCCGCCGCTGCCCGATAAATTGAGTTGTATATCGTTATCGTCTGAAAACCGATAGGCATACACATTGGCTATGTAATCCCCCGTCTGCGCGTCGTAGGCCAGCGGGGCCCGGAAAGTTGTCGTTAAGGTGCGGGTGCTCGCGCCGTCGAAACCCATCTGGGGATGGAGGTTGACGATGTCCACGTCCACCGGCGCGCCGGCCCGCGTCATCGGCGCCGCAACGCCCGTGACATGGATGCGCAGGGGAACGTGCGCCTGGGAGAACTGCATCTCCTCGTTGCGGAACGTACTCTGCACGACCGTTATCTTTTTGGCGGCGTAATAGACCGAATCGTTTTCGTGTTGGATCAGGGAGCTGCCGGCGTAATAGTCCGCACAACCCAGAACCGCTTCCGATAACTGCTCGGCGTTGTTGACCTGCGTTTTCGAGGTGAGGTTGGTCCATGCCACCAGGGTGTAGTTCCCGTCGGGCAGGTTCAGGTCGATCCCTTTGTAGCTTTGCAGGGCGGCCAGGTCTTTCGTTGCCGTGAGAACCAGTTTGCCGTCGCTGTCATAGACGAACAGGGTCACGTTATCCGTTTTGTCGAGGAACCGGCAGGCGCTGCCCGGAGCATCGCCGTAATACGAGAACGATATGCGCGTTCGGTCGCAGTCCAGCCCGGAACCGTCATCCCGGATACACCCTACGAGTGTAAAAGCCAAAAACAGGATAGTTATATATTTGTATCCTTTCATTTCACTCAGTTAATTAGCTGTGTCATGTGGAAAAGCGGGGAGGTCTGCCCTCCCCGCCGTGTCAGGACCTAAGCCCTATTGCTGCTGGAAACCGGGATCGATATCCTCTTCGGTCCAGTCGGCGATCGTAACGGTCAGCGAAATGTTGTAAACGACCGTGTTCAGGTCGGTGTGCATGAACTGCGGCTTAACCTCGATGCTGACGTTGTAAATCTTGCCGGCTTCGAAGGTCACGTCGCCCGAAGCGTTCGTGAAGTTGACCACGTTGACGTACTTCGACAGCGGCAGCAGCCGCGGGTTGTAGGCATTCTCGTTGTCGCTGGTGATGTCCGCGGCGGTCACGTTGCCCAGGTTGAAGTGGACGTACGGTGTCTGCCCCGGGAAGAAGTTGAACGCGAAGCTCTTCTTGTCAGCCGGGACGGCCGGGTTGTTGAACTCATCCAGGTCGTAAGCGGTGTACGATCCGCCATTCCACTGGTTGTAGCTCGCGTATTCCGCTTCGTCCGTCTCGGAGGCGTCGGCGCCGAAGAGCCATTTGCCGTCGGTCACGCGGCCGAAAGCCGAAGTGTTTGTCATCAGCGATGCGGCTACGGCCGAACCGTCGTACTCCTTATAGAAGTTGTTGAAGTAAACCCCCAGCAACTCGCCGGTCAGGCTTGTCCATTCCACCAGCGCCTGCTCCCCGTTGGAGTTGTTGGTGACGGTCTCGCTCCCGTTCTCGACGAAAGAGAACTGCTTGATCTGGATACGGGCCACGGCAGGTTTGATCGTCACGGAGCCGGTGAAAGTGTAGACGTTCTCGTCGTTCACATTCTCTACGCTCACGCTGAAAGCAGACAGGGCCTCGGTCCCGGAGTAAAGCACTTTCGAGCCTTGCTGTTGGTCATACGTAGTGGCCACGGTGATCGCGTCGCCCACCTCGCCCGTCACATACGTGTCGGCATCTTTCTTGTAGTTCCCATAGATCGACAGGGAGGTGGCTTCAGTCCCTACATTGGGGATCAGCAACCCTTCGTCGGTCAGCTTATCCCAATCCGAATCGGGAGTCACGTCCTTATCGACTTCGACTTTCTTGAGGATGGTTCCGGCGGAATTGGTCACGAAAATGGCGATGTTGTCCACATCGGGAGTCGTGGAGAGCAGCTCCACGGGGTCTGCGGCCTTGGACTGGACGCCGCCCAGGGAGATGACCACGTGCTTTTCCCTATTCGCAACCGGCGTTTCCTGATGCACATCCTTCGCACATGAAGCGAGCAAGCCCGCGCTCAACAAGGCTACTAAAAAACGATTTGATGTTTTCATGTTAGATAATGGTTTATGAATGTTTTTCATGTTTCGATCCCCCAGTGGCGGACCCTACATTTTTCCTTACACTGGTAATACAATCTGGATCGACCATTATATAAACACGTATCTTCCTTTTTTACAACTAATTACGCAACAATAAAACAGGTTGGACATTATATGCGCAACAGGCTTTCTTGGGGCCTCCACGTGTTACGGAAAATGAAAAACGGCCCTGGTTTCAGTTGCAGATTATGTAGATTTACAACCGGCGTGTGATGAATTCCGGAGGACGGTTTTTTGTTAGCCGGAAAAGAGATATTTTGGCAGGGATATTGAATATATAACAGGCGGCGCCTGACGGAAGCCGTGCCGCAGGGCCGGCCTCCGGGATTTAAAAAATTATGTCCGTGTCATATTTATTTCGAAGCAACAGCCATTCGCCTGCCTCAACCCTGAGCCAGGATTCGGATTCCGGCCGGAAGGAACCGGAAGGCCGCGGAACGGACAGGCAGGCGGAAACATCCCTTGAGAACAGTGTCATTACCGCACGGTTGCTCGAAGCGCTTCGCGACGGGGATCACGAGGCTTACAAGGTGGTGTACATCCATTACCGGGACATGATCGAGAACTTCCTGTACAAGTTGCTGCGCTCGCGGGAAGATGCCGAGGAGATCGCGCAGAACGTTTTTATGACCCTCTGGGAGCGGCGCGCCGAGCTCGACCCGACCAAAAATGTCAGAACCCTGCTGTACACGGTTGCCCGCAATGCGGTCATGAACCAGTTCAAACGCAAGAAAGTTTCCGAGAAATACCAAAAGCAGATCGACTCCGACGATACGGAGAACCTGACGGCCGAAGATATCCTGATCGCCCAGGAGCGGGAGTTGCTCATCGAACTGACGATCGAGAACATGCCGTCGATGCGGCGGAAGATTTTCGAAATGAGCCGCCAGCAGAACCTGTCGCACGAGGATATCGCGCAGCGCCTGGACACGACCAAGCACAATGTGGCGAACCACCTGTCCCAGGCATTGAAACAGATCAGGCACGTCCTCAAGATATAGGCGCAGGCCGTAAAGAACCCCGGCCGGGCCGCCGCCGTGCGCAGACCGCCCGACAACCGATTCACTCATCCGCCCCGGAACCCCGTTCCGGCCCAATTGTGTACCGACTATATATGAGCAACGATTCGCAGCAAAGGATACAGGAGATCATCGACCGGTACCTGACCGAAGACCAAGTCGAGAGGAGGGTATCGGACCGCTTCCGCGCCTGGCTGGCCAGCGACGGGCACCTCGACGAGAAATACGAGGCGCTGCGGAAGGCTTTCGAACGGGAGGTCCGGTTCAACCCGAACCCAAGCCGGAAAGTCCTCGATTCCTACCGGGAGATCGTCGAAGCCATCGAGTCGGGCGAAGCGGATATCCGTCCCGTCCGGTCGAAACTGCGGAAAAGGCGGATTCTGCGTATCGTCGCCGTGGCGGTACCGGTTCTGATCGCCGCCGCGTCAGCCCTTTATCTGATCAGCCAGCGGACGCAATAATTCCGTCCCATCCCCGGCATCTCCTCGGAATTACCTGCTTATTCATAAGAAACCGACTTAAAAGTCGGTCAGCGCACTGCTCCGGTACTCTTTGGGCGAGACGCCTTCGTGCCGTTTGAAATAGCGCCCCATGTAGGACTGGTCGGGAAAGTTGAGCCGGTCTGAGATCTCCTGGATGCTCAGTTCCGTGGATTGCAGCAACACCTTGATCTCCAGCAGGGCGAAACTATCGATGATCATTTTGGCGGAGTCGCCGTTCACGCGGCGGCAGATGGCGGTCAGGTATTTGGTCGAGATGCAGAGCTTGTCGGCATAAAAGGTCACCTCGCGCTCCGAAGCTGAGAACTCGTGCACCAGTGCCATGAATTTCTTGAACAGCTCGTCCTGCCGGTTGCCCCCTTCGATCTGCTTGCGGCCGAAATACCGGTAGGATTTGTCATAAATATCCAACAGGAAACACTGGAGTTGGTTTTTGGCGATCAGGTTGCGGAACCGGTTCTCCTTGTCCGCGTAGATGGCCGCCGTGGCCTGCATCAGGCCGTCGGCGGCCTGCTTGTTTTCCGCCGGCAGGACGTAGTACGGGCGCTCTTTCAGGAAGCCGAAGAAACCGGGCTCCATCCGGAACGACGCCTCGCGGAACATATTCCTCGGAAAACTGAAAACGGAGATGGCGAAATCGCCGCTCAGGCTGTCGATCCGGAAGATCGAGCCAGGTAAGAGCACCACCTGCGCGTTCTCCACGATCTCGTAATCCTTCAGGTCGATGCTCACCCGGGCCGTCCCTCCCCGGCAGATGAATATGACTCCCCCGTCGAGCTTCCACAACCGGCTGGTGGTGTGGGTCAGGTTGTAGGTACCGGCAATGAAAGATTTCTGAACCAGAACCGTTTCCGAGTTTCTCCGCTTCATCGTCGTTTTTTTGATGATGGCAGTAAAATTAATATTTTTCACGGAGTATTCGCCGGTTGTTGTTCCGAAAATGAACAAAACTAAGTTGACTCCGAATAGTTTTCTAAACCGAAAAGATCCTATCTTTGTGGCCTAATTCCAAACAGGTTACATAAAAATGGGCAAAATGTTAGGTAAGATGAAGCAGGCAGGCGTATTGGCCGTCTGCTGTTTGGCTGCCGGAGGCTGTAAGGAGGCTCCGACGGCACAGATGGAAACGGAATATGCAGTGATGGCGGTCGCCCCGACGGACAGGATGCTCTCCAGCGCCTATTCGGCAACGATCCGCGGTCGCCAGGATATCGATATCTACCCGCAGGTGAGCGGCACGCTGACCAAGGTGTGCGTAACCGAAGGGCAACGGGTCAAGAGCGGCCAGCCGCTGTTCATTATCGACCAGGTGCCTTACCAGGCGGCTTTGCAGACGGCCCAGGCCAACGTGGCGGCCGCAGAGGCCGCGCTGGCCACCTCGCAGCTGACCTACGACAGCAAGCAGGAGCTTTTCAAACAGAACGTCATTTCGGAGTTCGACCTGAGCACGGCCAAGAACTCGCTGCTCGCAGCCAAAGCGCAGCTGGCGCAGACCAAGGCGCAGGAGGTGAGCGCGCGCAACAATCTTTCGTACACGGTGGTGAAAAGCCCCTCGGACGGGGTGGTCGGCACCCTGCCCTACCGGGTGGGGGCCCTGGTCAGCTCCGCCATTCCGCAGCCGCTGACCACCGTTTCCGACAATTCGGACATGTACGTCTATTTCTCCATGACCGAGAACCAGCTCCTGGGCCTGATCCGTCAGTACGGCTCCAAAGAGGAGGCGCTCAAGCAGATGCCGGCGATCGTCCTGATGCTGAGCGACAAATCGGAGTATGCCAGCAAAGGGCAGATCGAAACCATCAGCGGCGTGATCGACCGTTCGACGGGCACCGTCAGCCTGCGCGCCGTGTTCCCCAACAAAGAGGGGCTGCTGCACAGCGGCGGCACGGGCAACGTGGTTATCCCGGTGGAGAAGAACGATGCGCTGGTGATCCCGCAATCGGCTACTTACGAGATACAGGACAAGAGGTTCGTCTATAAAGTGGTGGACGGCAAAGCGCAGTCCGCACCGGTGCAGGTGACTCGCGTGAACGGAGGCAAGGAATTTATCGTAGACGAAGGGCTGACCCCGGGCGAGGTGATCGTGACCGAGGGCGTCGGCCTGCTCCGCGAAGGCACGCCGATCAAGCCGAAAACGGCTCCGGCCGCCGCTGCGGATAACCAAACCAAGGAGGACTAATTCATGAACCTGAGACATTTTATAGAACGCCCCGTCTTTTCGGCGGTTATCTCCATTGCGATCGTGGTGGTGGGGATCATCGGGCTGTTCACCCTGCCCGTCGAGCAGTATCCCGACATCGCGCCGCCGACCATCCAGGTCAGCACCAACTATTTCGGGGCGAGCGCCGAGACGTTGCAGAAGAGCGTTATCGCCCCGCTGGAAGAGGCGATCAACGGGGTGGAGGACATGACCTACATGACCTCTACGGCGACCAATGCCGGGACGGTCACCATCACCGTCTATTTCAAACAGGGGACCGACCCCGACATGGCGGCGGTCAACGTGCAGAACCGCGTGTCGAGGGCCACGGGCCAGCTGCCGGCCGAGGTGACCCAGGTCGGGGTGACCACCTCCAAGCAGCAGACCAGTATGCTGCAAATGTTCTCGCTTTACAGCCCGGACGACTCGTATGACGAGACCTTCCTGGCCAACTACATGAGCATCAACCTGAAACCGGAGATCCTGCGTATCACCGGCGTGGGCGACATGATGATCATGGGGGACGACTACAGTATGCGTATCTGGATGAAGCCGGACATCATGGCGCAGTACAACCTGATCCCGTCCGACGTGACCAAGGCGCTCTCCGAGCAGAACATCGAGTCGGCGACCGGTTCGTTCGGCGAGAACTCCGGCGAAACCTACCAGTACACAATGAAATACCGCGGCCGGCTGATCCAGCCGGAAGAGTTCGGCGAGATCGTGATCCGCTCCACCGAAGACGGCGAAGTGCTGAAACTCAAAGATATCGCCGACATCGAGCTGGGACAGGAAAGCTACGCCTACCACGGCAGCATGGACGGCCATCCGGGTATCTCGTGCGTGATCTTCCAGACCGCCGGCTCCAACGCGACCGAAGTCAACCAGCAGATCGACAAGTTCCTGGCCGAAGCCGCCAAGAGCCTGCCCAAAGGGGTCGAGCTGACCCAGGTGATGAGCGCCAACGACTTCCTGTTCGCTTCGATCCGGAATGTGGTGAAGACCTTGTTCGAGGCGGTCATCCTGGTGATCCTGGTGGTATACGTCTTCCTGCAGGACTTGCGCTCCACGCTGGTTCCGTTGGTGGGTATCACCGTGTCGCTGGTGGGTACTTTCGCCTTCATGGCGATGGCCGGGTTCAGTATCAACCTGATCACCCTGTTCGCTCTGGTGCTGGTGATCGGTACCGTGGTGGACGACTCCATTATCGTGGTGGAGGCGGTGCAGGCCCGTTTCGACGTCGGCTACCGCTCCTCCTACATGGCCAGCATCGACGCCATGAAAGGGATCAGCGGGGCCGTTATCACCTCCTCGCTGGTGTTCATGGCCGTGTTTATCCCGGTGTCGTTCATGGGAAGCACATCCGGTACGTTCTACACGCAATTCGGTCTGACCATGGCGGTGGCCGTGGGTATCTCGGCCGTCAACGCGCTGACGCTGAGCCCGGCCCTGTGCGCCCTGCTGCTGCGGCCCTACCTCAATGAGGACGGGAGCCAGAAGAACAATTTCGCCGCCCGTTTCCGGAAAGCCTTCAACGCCGCTTTCAACACGCTGAGCGAAAAATATAAGAAGATCGTCCTGACCTTCGTGAAGCATCGCTGGCTGACCTGGGGGCTGCTGGCCTGCTCGATCGTGCTGCTGGTGGTCTTGATGCGGAGCACCAAGACCAGTCTGGTGCCGGAGGAAGACCAGGGCGTGCTGTTCGTCAATGTCAGCACCGCCGCCGGCAACTCGCTCCAGACGACCGACGAGATCATGAACCGTATCGAGAAACGCCTCGAAGGGATCCCGCAGATCCTGCACTTGCAGAAGGTGTCAGGTTACGGCCTGCTGGCCGGGCAGGGCAGCTCGTTCGGTATGATCATCGCCAAGCTGAAACCGTGGGACGAACGGCCCGAAAAGAGCGATAACGTGCAGGCGGTGATCGGGCAGATCTACGGCCGGACGGCCGACATCAAAGACGCCCAGATATTCGCCATCGCGCCGGGTATGATCCCCGGCTACGGGATGGGTAACTCGCTGGACGTTCAGATGCAGGACAAGACCGGCGGGGACGTGACCACCTTCTTCACCACGGTGCAACAATACCTGGCGGCCCTGAACCAGCGGCCGGAGATCGCGATGGCCTACTCTACTTTCGACGTGCGCTACCCGCAGTGGTTGGTGGACGTGGACGCCGCGAAATGCAAACGTGCCGGGATCACTCCCGACGCCGTGCTGAGCACCATGTCAGGCTACTACGGCGGACAGTACGTCTCCAACTTCAACCGTTTCTCGAAAGTGTACCGCGTGATGATCCAGGCCGACCCGAAATACCGGCTGGACAAAGAGTCGCTCGACAACACCTTCGTGCGGCTGTCGAACGGCGAGATGGCGCCGCTGAGCCAGTTCGTGACCCTGACCCGTACCTACGGCGCCGAGACGCTGAGCCGGTTCAACATGTACAACTCCATCGCCGTGAGCGCCATGCCGGCCGAAGGATACAGCTCCGGGGACGCTATCCGCGCGGTCGAGGAGACGGCCCAGGCCGCCCTGCCGATCGGCTTCGGCTACGACTTCGGCGGTATCACCCGCGAGGAGAGCCAGCAGAGCGGCACCACGACGATCATCTTCGGGATCTGCTTCCTGATGGTTTACCTGATCCTGTGCGCGCTGTACGAGAGCTTCGTGGTTCCGTTCGCCGTGCTGCTGGCCGTGCCTTGCGGCCTGATGGGTACCTTCCTGTTCGCCAAGATGATGGGGCTGGAAAATAACATCTACCTGCAAGTAGGTCTTATCATGCTGATCGGCCTGCTGGCCAAGACCGCCATCCTGCTGACGGAGTACGCCACCGAGCGCCGCCACGCGGGCATGAGCCTGACGGCTGCGGCGGTCAGCGCGGCCAAGGCCCGTCTGCGTCCGATCCTGATGACGGTGCTGACCATGATCGTCGGGCTGTTCCCGCTGATGGTCGCCAGCGGCGTGGGCGCCAACGGTAACCGTTCGCTGGGTTCCGGCGTGATCGGCGGTATGACCATCGGTACGCTGGCCCTGCTCTTCATCGTCCCGTCCCTGTTCATCGCCTTCCAGTGGCTCCAGGAGAAGATTCATCCCCTGCAGACCGAGCCGACCGAAGACTGGCAGATCCAGGAGGAGATGGAAGAGACCGAAAAAGAATTGCACGACGCCGGTATCAAGTAAGCCGGGGCGCCCAAACCAAGTAAATTCCAAGTATGAAGAAGATCATCCTGATGTCGGCAGCTGCACTCGCCTTGAGCAGCTGCGGCATCTATAAAAAATACCAACCCGCCACCACGGTTCCGGACGGGCTGTACGGCAGCGAGCTCTCCGCTTGCGCCGACACGGCCAATTTCGGGAACCTCTCGTGGAGAGAGGTCTTTACCGACCCCTACCTGCAAACGCTGATCGACTCGGCGCTGGTGCGCAACACCGACATGCAGACGGCGCACCTGAAGGTGCAGGAAGCCGAGGCCACGCTGCTCTCGGCGCGGCTCTCTTACCTGCCTTCGCTGAACTTCACCCCGGAAGGGAGGGTCAGCAGCTTCGATACCAAGAAAGCCACGCAGACCTATTCCGTGCCCGTGACGGCCAGCTGGGAGATCGACATATTCGGCAAGCTCACCAATGCCAAACGCCGCGCTCAGGCAGGCTACGAACAGAGCAAAGAGTACGAGCAGGCGGTCAAGACGCAGCTGGTGGCCGGCGTGGCCAACACCTACTATACCCTGCTGATGCTCGATGCGCAGTACGAGATAGCGGTCGCCACGGAAGCGGCCTGGAAAGAGAGCGTCGCCGCCACCCGCGCCATGAAGAATGCGGGAATGGTGACCGAAGCGGCGCTGGCCCAGACCGAGGCTACCTATTACGGCATCTGCACGACGGTGCTCGACCTGAAAGAGCAGATCAACCAGGCCCAGAACACCATCTGCCTGCTCCTGGCCGAAACGCCCCACCCCATTGAACGGGGCAAGCTGGCGGGACAACAGCTTCCTGAGAGCTTCTCGGTAGGCATCCCGATCCAGATGCTCGCCAACCGACCGGATGTGAGAAGCTCCGAACTGGCGCTGGCGCAGACCTTCTACTCCACCAATGCCGCGCGTGCCGCCTTCTATCCGACCATCACCCTGGGTGGTAGCGCCGGATGGACTAACAGTGCCGGAAGCATGATCGTCAATCCGGGCAAATTCCTCGCCTCGGCCGTAGCGTCGCTGACACAGCCGCTGTTCAACCGGGGGGCCAATATCGCCCAGCTGAGGATCGCCAAGGCCCAGCAGGAGGAGGCTCGCCTGAACTTCGAGCAGACCTTGCTGAACGCCGGCACGGAGGTGAACGAAGCGTTGGAACAGTACCAGACCGCGCGGGATAAAGCCGCTTACTACGAAAAGCAGGTGGCTTCGCTGGAGACGGCGGCACGCAGCACCCAGCTGCTGATGCAGCACGGCAACACAACCTACCTGGAGGTGCTGACGGCCCAGCAGACCCTGCTGACCGCCCGGCTGACCCATGTAGCCAACCGCTTTACGGAGATACAGGGCGTAATTACGCTCTACCAGGCCCTGGGCGGGGGAAGGATGTAGAACCAGAACGGCCGGAATGAAACGACCGGAATCGGCCCGCAGACAGATTGTGGACTAAGTCCGGTAGGAGATGGCCGGTACGGGCCAGACTATGTGGACGACATCGCAAGGGGGTTGAAAATCTCCAAGCGCACCCTTTACCAGCTTTTTTCCCGGAAGACTGCCTGATCCGCCGGTACCTCCCGCACATCGCCAGCAAGGCGCGGGATGCCTTTTACCGTAAGGGCGCGCCGCAGTGGGGCGGACAATAAGCGATGACGCCGCCGGCAGTTGGTGATGCATGCAGTTTATATCAATGACCAGTCCCCGTTGCCCCTTTCAAGGGGCAACGGGGACTGGTGCGTATAGGGGCGGTTGCCGTCAGTTCCGGGGGTCATCCCCACGGGGCTGTCGAACTTCAATTCGAGAATCCGCACGGGCTGGCCCGGCTGCACTTCGGGAAGTCCGAAGCGGGTTTTGGAACCGGCTGTAGTAAAGGGGTGTCATTTTTCCGGACAAACCGTCTTTTGCGGAGAGAAGGCATGGGGGCCGGAGCCGCCATGGCTGTATGGGATCCAGTAGGGGCGGTACCGGTCGAGGTTGAAGTAGTAGGCTCCGAGCACGATCCCGTGGCGGTTGCAGGCTTTTTTCAGCTCGCCCATGATATCGCGTGTGCCGGGGGTTCCCTGCGCACGGCCGCTGCCGCAGGAAGAGACGACCAGCGTTTGCCGCGCAGAGGCAACGGTAAAAAGACAAACAAGAGAACAACAAAGGCGTGAGAGGAGGTCTATAAGTAAAAAATCTTATTGCAAGATCCGAGAATTCATTTTACCGCGGACGCCGGGATAATTGGTTATCTTTACGCAAAGATATCCGGTTATGAAAAAAGCACTCGTCAGTTTATCCTGCCTCCTGTTGGTCGCCGTGTCGGCCCGCGCCCAGTCGATTTCGGGTGATTGGGGCGGCATCCTGAAGGCGGGGCCGCAGTCGCTGAAAATAATTTTGCATATCGCGGCAGCCGATTCGGGCTATACCGCTACGATGGACAGTCCCGACCAGGGGTCGTTCGGACTGCCGGCCTCATCGGTCGAATACCGGGAGCCGGAAATCTCCGTGAAGTGGGACAAACTGAAGGCGGTCTTTACCGGAAAGGTCGAAGGCGACAGCCTCAAGGGGATATTCGCCCAGGGAATACTCCCGTTCACCCTGAACCTCGGACGGGGAGATTACGCCCTGCGCCGGCCCCAGGAGCCGAAGCCGCCGTTCCCGTACCGGTCGCAGGAGGTCTGGGTGCGCAACGACGAAGATTCGGTCACGCTGGCCGGAACGCTGACCCTGCCCGAAGGGAAAGGGCCGTTTCCGGCGGTGGTGCTGGTCACCGGCAGCGGGCCGCAAAACCGGGACGAGGAGCTTTTCGGACATAAACCGTTCGCCTTGATCGCCGATTACCTGACCCGGCAAGGCATCGCCGTGCTGCGGTGCGACGACCGGGGGACGGGACATTCCACCGGGAATTTCGGGACGGCCACCAGCGCGGATTTCACGCGGGACGCCTTGGCCGCGTTCGACTATTTGGCCTCAAGGCCGGAAGTGGCGCGCAAAAAGGTCGGCATTCTGGGCCATAGCGAAGGGGGGACGATCGTCTTTATGGCCGCCGCCCAGAATCCGAAGATCGCGTTCGTCGTTTCGTTGGCCGGGGCCGCCGCACGAGGCGACTCGGTGCTGCTGACGCAGAACAGGGCGATCATCACGGCGCAGGGCGCACCGGACTCGGCGGCGAACGCCTATGTCGATGTGCTGCGGGATATTTTCAGGCTGCAAGAGCGTTATCCATCGGAATACCTGCGCGAGCACCGGGACTCTTTGGCCGGGGTATTATTCCCCGCAGGGCCGCGAGGCTCGCTGCCCGCGCCGGTGCGGCAGAATGCCATGACCGTCCTGACCTCGCCGCAGGCCATGTGGATGCGCTATTTCAAACAAAACGATCCTCGGCCCTATATCCTGGCAACGCGCTGTCCCGTACTGGCGATCAACGGAACCAAAGACACGCAGATAGATGCGGAAATCAACCTCGGCCTGATCCGGCGGTATACCGCCGAAGCCGGGAATAAACGAGTGAAGATCAAGGCATACGAAGGGCTGAACCACCTCTTCCAGCACGCAGGAACCGGGTCGCCGAACGAGTACGCGCAGATCGAGGAGACCATTTCGCCGCAAGTGCTGGAGGATATAGCTGCGTGGATCAAACAAACCATTCGGTAAGGTATGTTGACGGATATTCGTTTGCGAAGCCAGCAGTTGGCCGATCCGCAGTTTGACGATCCGAAGCGGTTGGTGGCCTGGATGGGGGCCATACAGGCGCAGGATTACCGGATGGCCAAATGGGCGGTAGGGCTGCGGCTGAAATCGGCAATGCCCGGAAGCGTAGAGGATGCCCTGGCCAGGGGCGAAATACTGCGGACGCATGTGATGCGCCCCACTTGGCATTTCGTGGCGGCAGAGGATATCCGCTGGATGCTGAAGCTCACCGGACATCGTGTCCGGGCGGCGAACGAATCGCTGGGACGAACCCATAAGCTGGGTTTTACCGAAGAGATGTATTTGCGGGGCAACCGGGAAATCGGTAAAATGCTGGCCGGACATAGGTACCTGACCAAGCAGGAGATAAAGGTGCTGCTCGGCCGGGCCGGATTGCCGTCGGAACCGGCGGCCGTGACCCGCTTCCTGATCCGGGCCGAAACGGACGGATTGGTTTGCAGCGGGGCGGACCGGGACGGCAAACCGACCTACGCTTTACAGGAAGAGCGTGTCCCTCCGGGGCCGGAACTGACTAAGGAAGAGGCTTTGGCGCAGTTGGCCGGCAGGTATTTCCAGAGCCATTCGCCGGCGAGGGCAGAAGATTTCGCCTGGTGGTCGGGACTTCCGGTCAGCGAAGTGCGGTTGGCGATCAGCCTGCTCGGAACGACTTTGATCCGGGAGGGGAAGTGGCTGGTTCACGCTTCATGCCGAGATATTCCGGCGGCCGAGGTGATGCACCTGCTGCCGGCATACGACGAATACCTGATCAGCTATAAGGATCGTACGCCGGTGCTGGCCCCGGAACATCACTCCAAAGCATTTAACCGGAACGGGATATTCCAGCCCGTGGTACTGCTTGACGGCCGGATCGTGGGGAATTGGAACCGTCCGGCGAAGCAAGGCGACACCGGAATCGAAATTTCCTGTTTCGAGCCGGATCGGTATCTTTGCCCTGTACGAACCGCGGAGGCGGAACGCAGGTACCTCACATTTTACCAGAACAGGAGATGAAAAAACGGATTACGGAGAACGACTACCTCAAAGCGAACCGCCGGGCGAGCCGCAGCGAGGAGATCGAGGCGCACGGCCGTCCGGTCGGGTTCCGACGGGTGCACGAATCGAAAAAGAGTTACGATCGGAAAAAAATGAAGGCAGGCTTAAAACGCCTGCCTGATTTTTTTGCACGAACAGGGATCGCGTTAGAGCTGATCCGACATATTGTCCGTCTTGGGGTGCAGGAATTTCAGCTGTACGGCGATGGCCAAGGCCACGATCACGCTGAGCCACGCAAAACCGGCTCCCAGGTCGCCCCCGTCCGTCCATTGGCCCAACACGTTGGTCACCGCCGCCCCGGCGAACACCCCGATCATGTTCATGATCCCGTAGGCCGTAGCCCGGTAGCGGTCCGAAACGAACTGGCAAAGGATCGGCATATTGTTGGCATCGAACATCCCGTAGCCGATGCCGAACAGCAGCCCCGCGCCCACGATGCCCGCCAGGTGGTGGGCGAAGCCGAGCAGCAGCAGCGACGGTATGGTCATTCCCAGCCCGATGGCCCCCGTGTAGATACGTCCCCGCAGGTTGCGCCGCACCCAACGGTCGGAGAGGACACCCCCGACGATCACCCCGATAAACGAAGAGACCGCGATGGTAATGGTGGCGATAGGCCCGGCCTGCGCCATCGGGATGCCGAGGCTGTCCGAAAACAAGGTCGGCAGCCAGTTTTTCGTGGCCCAGCCCGGCAGGCTCGGCGCGGCGAAGTAAAACAGGATCGCCCAAAACGCCACATTCGAGAACAGTAGCCCGAATCCCTTGAGCAGCGTTTTGAATTGCCCCCCGCGTCCCGCCTCGCTCGCCGCCATGCGGTTCATGCGCCGCGAGATAACCGCCTCTTTGTTCTCGTGCAGGAAGAGCACCAGTATGATGGCGTAAGCCATGCCGATGATCCCGAACCAATGGAAGGTGGTGTGCCACGTGAACGCCGCCGCCACGGTGGCCCCGAAACCGCCGATGGCCTGCCCGGTATATAACCCCGTCATGTGTATCCCCACGGCCAACGACCGCGAGCGGTCGCGGTGCCAGTCGGCGATCATGGCCAGCCCCGCCGGAATGTAGAGCGCTTCGCTGACCCCCATCACGGCCCGCAGGAAATAGAGTTGGTTGAAGGTGTCGGCATAGCCCATGCAGAAGGTCACCGCCGACCAGACGAACAGGCTGGTGACGATCAGCCATTTGCGGCTGATGCGGTCGGCCACGGCCCCCGCCACGGGACTGACCAGGCCGTAGATCCAAAGGAACACGGCCATCAGCCGTCCGAAGTTGGCGGCCGACTGCAATTCCGTAATGTCCGCCTCCATGGCGTTTTTCATGGTCGAGAGCATCTGGCGGTCCATGTAGTTGAGCAGGGCCACGCCCCACAGCAGACCGACCACCACCCACGGGTAGATCCTGCGGCGGATAGTTTGAGGGTTGAAAGTTTGCATATCGAGAGAGTTTGGTTTCAGGGTACATAACGCTGCTGCAGCGATCGGCTAATGTGGCTGTTTTCGCACGATCCGGTTACTACCCGGTCGCAGCCTGGGGATTATTGATCTGGCGGTTTCCGGTGGCGAGCGTAGCGAGCCGCGCAGCCCGCAGCCACCCCCGGCGGAGGGCTGAAAAAACTCGCAACGCTCGTTTTTGCCTCCGCTGGCTGCGGGGGAAAAAGGCGTGCTGTTTAAATCGCACGTTTAACCCCCGCCAGTATGAGTTACGGCCTCCAAAGCCACACCTCCGGCGTCCGGACTCCCGGTTTCAGCTCGCCGTTGAACAATAAGATGCCGTTGGAAGTCCCCCACCGCATCACCGTCGCTCCCGCTCCCGCCCGCGCGCTCTGCTGCGCGGGAACCCGCGACACCGACCACCGGCCCGTCGTGGTGTTGAAGACCAGCACCCGGTCGTTGAACCGGTACTCCGCCGGTTCCTGTTCCATATAGGCCCGCTGGGCCGCGCGGAGGCTGTCATCCTCCGGTTCCACCGCCAGCGCCCACGCCCGATCCAGCGCCTCCGTAAAGACCGCCGCGTTCACCCCGCCGAAGCAGACGATCGAATCCCCGCCCCACGCCACCGCCGCGCCTCCCGCCGCCAAGAGCGGTTCTCCCGTCGCATCCACCGGCCCGGCAATAGTCCGCCACATTTCAGTCGTCGGATCGTAGACATATCCCTCCGAAAAGACAAACTCCGCCCCTTCCGGATCATATCCTCCGAAGAGCCACACTTTCCCCGCCTGCGCGACCAGCACCGGCTGAACACGCCGCTCTTCTCCCGGCCACAACGGCCCCGTTCGCCAAAGGCCGGTCGTAAAATCATAGATATAAAAAGCCCGATCCCCGGCCACATAGAACCGCCCGTCCTGAACCGTCCCCGCACAGTTGTCGATCGCCTCCGGCATAGGCGCCAACGGAATCGTTCCGTTTAAAGTCACCAAAAAAACGTCCCGCACCGCCCGTCCCGTCGAGTCGGTGCCCCCGGCACAAATCACCCCCTCCGGCACAGAAGCCGAAGCCCCATAAGCCAGCGGCTGGGGCAAAACGCCGACAGACCGCCAAGCCTTAGCCGCAGTATCCAGCGCATATATATTATTATAGTACCTCTTCGCCCCGCCATCGCAAGCCGGAATTTCCGGGAAATTGCATCCCCCCGCCACGACAACCTCCCCATCCAGCAGCCCGATAAAAGGGGCGGAAACTCCCATGCCATAGCCCGCGCCGTCCGAAACGGTCACCGCCGGCAACGACACCCACTCCCCTTCACTACCTGACTGCGGCGAAGGGGAACAGGCGCTCAATAAAAAGAGGCTAAGGCAGAGTGTCGAGAATCTCATGGCACAGCGTGTAAGACTTGACCATCATGCGCGGAATGTGGAACGGCCCCTTGAACATATTCCCTTTGGCCGGCTGCGCCACCGTGCCGTCTCGGTGCAGGTAGCCGTACCACTCGCCGAACTGCACGTCCGGGAAGTGCCCGTAGGTATAGTCGCTGACCGTGCGGTGCATCCGCAGGTATTTCTCGTCCTTCGTGGCCAGATAGGCGTAGAGCGTGGCAATGATCGCCTCGGTCTGCGGCCACCAGAATTTCATATCCTGCGAGTAGTCCTGGCACGGGAATCCCTTGCAGTCGCGGAAGTTGATAATCCCCCCGTAAGCCTCGTCCCAGCCCCACTCCCACGACCAGTCGAGAATTGTCAAAGCGGTGTCGGTAAGTGATTTGTCCCACCCCCTGAACCGCGCCTCTTCCAAGAGGAACCACGCCGTCTCGATGCAGTGCCCCGGATTGATAAGCCGTCCGGCCATGGAGTCGATAAACTCGCCGTTCGGCCCCACTGTCTCCAGCAATGCCTTGAACTCCGGGTGCATAAAGTCACTCTTTATCTCACGGATCGAGCTTTCGATTTGCCCGGAAAGCACCGGGTCATTCCCGATAGCCTCCCGGATCCGCGAAGCGGTATTGATCAGGATCATCGTCAGCGAATGCCCCTTCCCCTTGAAGCCCTCCAGAAACTTCGGTTCCAGAAAGCCCGGTGTCGAGGTCATGTGCAGGATACGTTTGAAAAGCTCCAGCGCTTTGGCCCCATAGGCCCGATCTCCCGAAGCGATCGAATACTCGGACATAGCAATAGCCGCGAAACACTCCGAAAAGACGTACCGACGCTTGCGCACCGGAATACCGTCGGCAGTCACCTCGAAGTACATGTGCCCGTCGGTGTCGGTACAATACTTTTCGATAAAGTCCAACGTCGATCTCGCCGCCGCCAACCATTCGGGATTGCGCTCGATATGGTTATAGGTGAACGAGCAGACGAACGCGAACCGCCCCTGGAACCAGACGGACTTATCGCTGTCCATCAAAGTCCCGTCCCGGTCGAGTGCGGTAAAGATACCGCCGTTCTTCCGGTCCAGCCCGTTCCGGAGCCAGAACGGCAGGATATTCTCCGTCAAATCGGCCTTGTACTGCGCCGCCCAATGGCTGAGGTATGTTTTTTTATCCATATGATTTCTGTTTGGGGTACAATTGTTTAGAACGGTTCCGCGATAGCGGCCAGCCCGCAGCCTTCGCAATTGCTGCGTAACTTTACGATTTATTCCGGTCGCAGCCTGCGGGGAACGCATCGAGCATCGCGAGAGTTGCGGGCCTCCGCCGGGGGAGGCTGCGGCCCGACCGCTAACGCGGAGCTATAAAATTAACCGTAGGTTTTATTGTTCTGTACCCGCACCGCACTGTCGCTTTTCTGAAGAAAAGCTCCGCAAAAGACTTTCGAGAATGCTGGCGCATTCTAAATCTATCACAGCCTCACTTTTGGCGCAACGGGTGGGGCGTCAAGCCCTTCGGGCCAGCCCCACTCCGTTCGCCAAAATAGAAGGACTTCGGCAGACTGAGGTTGAGCGTAGCTTCACAAAGTTTTTTTGGTTCTTTTTGTTCACAAAAAGAACAGTACCAGACGGTACAATGCAAAATAAACCTACGATTAAAACTTATTGCACCGCTCGAAGAAGCCAATCGCCTCCAGCTCCTTTTTCATCGCCGTCTCTTCCTCCGGCGTCACGTTGCGGAACGGCGTGCGGTTCGGCCCCAGGTCCAGCCCGATCAGCTTCATGATCCGCTTGCCCCCCACGATATTGCCCCGGTAGTTGCAGATCACGTTGATGACCGCCTGCGAGAAGTTCTGCCGCTCGCGCGCCAGCTCCAGGTCGCCCGCTTCCCACGCCTCAATGATCCCCACCAGCTCGCGCCCGTTGTAATTCGTCGTCCCGCCGATTCCCCCCTGCGCGCCGCCCATCGCCAGGCACGGCAGGATCGTCTCGTCCTGCCCGTGCAGCATGTCGAACTTCCCGTCCTTATACAGCCGGCACTGGTTGTACTCATACAGGCTCTCATACGTGTATTTGATCCCCGCGAAATTCGGGATGCGGCCGTCCACCGCTTTCAGGAAATCGACCATCGGCAGGAAAGCGCCGTTGAAGGCCGGAATATGGTAAAAATAGAACGGCAGCTGCGGCGCCCCCGCCGCGATCTCCTCGCAGTATTTGACCAGCTCCTCGACCCGTCCCACCTTCGGGAACGGCGGCGCCATGGCCCCGATGCCCCATGCCCCGATCTGCTGCGCGTGCTGCGCCAGGCGGAAACTCTGCCGCACGCAGGTGCTCCCCACATGCACGATCACCTTGAAATCCGCCGGAGCCGCCGCCACCCAGGCCTCGGCCAGCTGCATCCGCTCCTGCTCGGTGAGCATGTACCCCTCGCCCGACGAACCGTTGATGAATACCCCTTTGAGGCCGTTTTTCTTCAGCATCGCGGCATAGGCCGGAATGGGTTCGGGGTTGATGTCCCCGTTGGGATGGAACGGCGTGAACGGCGCGTCGATAAGGCCTTTGATCTTTTCCATACGATTGTCCTGATGGTTAAGTGTAACTATAAACCCGGAGCGGCGCCATGCCGGAACCGCATACCCAAAGATACCGAAATTCCCGGAAAAACGTCCGGTTACTGCGTCAGCACGGTCAGTTCGGCGAACGAAGCGCTCGCTGCGCCGTCCGCCGTGGCATCCACCACGAAACCGATGCGGCTTCCCCTGACCGGCTCCGCAAAAGTCACCACCTGTTCGATCGGGTTAGCCTTGATATTCGAGAACTCGCCGTGCGCCACCTCCCGGCCGTCCACAAAGATGCGGTATTTCGACACCGGGCCCATTCCCCAGCGGTTCGCATCCGGCGTGTAGGTCAGCCCCGTCACCGTATAGCTCCCGCCCAGGTCGAACACCAGCTCCCGGCTCTTGGAAAGCAACAGATACCATGCCGTACTGGGGTTACCGTCGAACGCGGCGGCCGCTTTTTCGCCCGCAGGCGTCACGACCTTGAAGGCCGCCGTCGGAATGTCGAACGTGTGCGACGCCACCGGGCTTACCTTGCCCAAAGTCGGGTCGACCGCCACGGCCTTCACCGTCCCTTTCCGCGCCATGCCGAACGGCTCGCGGAAAAGCGGCGACTTAGCCGTCGGCGCGGTACCGTCCGTCGTATAGCGGATCTCCGCCCCCGGCGCGGCGCTGATGAATACCGTCCCCTCGGCATTGCGCCGGATCGACGGCTCGACCATCAGCACCGGGGCCAGGTAAGCCTCGATATTGTTGATACACAGCGGCCCGCGCGATTCCGTGAAATTCACCCGCAACGCCTTTGCCGCTGCTGTCCCGAACCGGATAATACGTTTGTAACCGATCGTGGTCATGGTGTCCTCCGTATTGACAGCCTGCCACTTGCCCAGCGTGTCGAGGTACTCCACCCCGAATTTCGCCACCCGCTGCCCCAGCGGGATATACTCCTGCAAGAGCAACCGGTTCACCGGAGTCACCGTGTCGAACCCGAATTCGACCGTGCCGGTCTTCACGGTATCCTCCGTCGCCCAATAGCTGTCCCAATCGCCGTCCGTGATATAGGCCGCCTTAAAGCCTGAGCCACGCTCATTATTGACCGTTGGTTTGATGCCCGCCAGCAAATTCGTTTCGAACTGTTCGTCCAGCGTCTTGCGCCACTCCATAATGCGCGCGGAATCCAACGGGTGTATCTTGCCGCTCAGCGCCACCGGAAAATTCATCAACAGCGTGGCATTGCGCCCCACGCTCTGGTAATAGATGTTCACCAGATGCGACAGGCTGCGCACCTGATGATCCTCGCGGGCGTGGTAGAACCACCCCGGCCGAATCGACACGTCGCACTCCGCCGGCAGCCACTCCGTACCGTCCGGCGAGCCGTAGTGCGGGTTGTCGCCCGGCTTGAACGGCGCCCAGTCGGTCTGCCCGGCCCAGCCCTCCTCGTTGCCGACCCAGCGAATCGTCGGCTCGGTGCCGCCGAAGATCATGGCATCCGGAAATTTGGAATGGATAAACTCCACGGCCCGCTCGTACTGGTAGTAGCTGTTCGGGTCGATAGACCGCTTCTCTCGCGCCCCCCCGTAGTAGCCGTCCCCGCCGTTGGCCCCGTCGAACCAGTATTCGAACAGCTCGATGCTGTCGCAATATTCGGTAATCAGCTCTTGTATCTGGTTCTGGAAATACTCGGTGTACTCCGGGTTGCCGTAGTCGGCGTGGTTACGATCCCATGGCGAAAGGTAAAGACCGAATTTCAGCCCGTACTTGCGGCAGGCGTTCACCAGGTCGCGCACCATATCGCCTTTGCCGTCCCGCCACGGCGAGTTCTTTACACTGTACTCCGTATATTTCGAAGGCCACAGGTTGAAGCCGTCGTGATGTTTCGCGGTCAGGATAATCCCCTTGAAACCCGCCGCCTTGATAATGCGCACCCACTGCTCGGCATCGAGATCGGTCGGATTGAAGGTCTCCGCCGGGGTATCCCCGTAACCCCATTCGAGGTCGTTGAAGGTGTTCAGCCCGAAATGGACGAAAGCGTAAGTTTCCATCTTCTGCCAGTTCACCTGCGCTTGGGTCGGAATGGGATAGACCGGTTCCGGGGCTTTGCCTTTCTTATGACACGAAACTACAGCCAGTGCTGCGATGCCTAACAAAATCGATCTGATAATACCGGAGCCAGCGGAGGCAAAACCGAGTTTGCGAGGTTGCAGCCCTCCGCCCCGGATGGCTCCGGGCTGGCCGCTACCGCGGGGATTCATACGAAAAATTGTACTTTTTATCATTGCAGCATGGATTATTCGGTTCGGGTGTTGGCGTCCACAATCGAGGCCACGGTGGCGTCGCCGGTCACATTCACGACGGTACGGAGCATGTCCAGCGGCCGGTCGAGCCCCAAAATCAAAGCCAATCCCTCGGGCGGAATCCCGACGGAGGACAAGACCATGATCAGGATCACCACGCTGCCTCCGGGAATCCCCGGCGTGCCGATGGACGAGATGGTGGTGGTCGCCACGATGGTCAACAGCTGCATCCACGTCAGGTCGATCCCCAGCACCTGGGCGATAAACACCGCCGCCACGGCCTGGTACAGGCTGGTGCCGTCCATGTTGATGGTCATCCCCATCGGCAGCACGAACGAGGTGACACGCTGCGACACGCCCAGTTTCAGTTCCACGGTCTCCATATTGAGCGGCAGGGTGGCGGCGCTGGAGCTGGTGGTAAAGGCCAGCAGCTGCACCGGCGGCATGGTCTTGAGGAATTTCTTCACCGGGGTCTTGGTAAAGAAATGGATAAGCAGCGGGTAGAACAGGAAGATCATCAACAGCAGGCCGAGCGCGACGGTCAGCACATAGAGCCCCAGCGCCCCCAGCAGTTCGAGGTTGCCGGCGGTGTCGGCGATCATCCCCGCCATCAGCGCCAGCACGCCGATGGGAGAGTACTGCATAATGATGTCGATGAGTTTCAGGACAATGGCATCCAACGAGTTGATCAACCCCATAAACGGCCCTGACTTCTCCTTGCCGACAAACAGAACGGCGACTCCGATCAGGATGGCGATCACGATGATCTGGAGCATGCCGCCGTTGTCGCTCATGGCCCCGACCATATTGTCGGGAAAAATATCGACGAGGAATTGCAGCGGCGGGGTTTCGGCCATCTCGGCGGCCTGGGAGTTCCGTTCAGCCACGGTGGTGCTGTAGCTGGCCTGCATGGAGGCGGCGCTCTCGGAACTGACCATTTTACCGGGGGCGATGACCTCGACAAGCACGAGCCCGACGCAGATGGCCAGCACGGTGGTGCAGATATAGATACCGATGGTCTTGAAACCGATCTTGGACAGCGAGGCGATATCGCTGAGGTTCCCGACGCCTTTGATCAGGGAGATCATCACCAGCGGTATGGCGATGAATTTGAGCAGGCGCATGAATATCTCGCCGAAGGGCTTGACCCAGTCGTCTATGCCGCCGGCGAAACCGGCGCGGATGGCGACGATGCCGAGGAGTATCCCAAGCGCCATGCCGGCCAGTATCTTGACGTAAAGGGGTAGGCTGTTGAATTTCATCGACGGTTTCGTATCAAATCAGGGGCCGGACAACCGGCCGATTACAAATATACACGAAAAAACGGAACCGGCGGGGTGTCCCGGCATCCCGACCCGATAGGGCATAAAAAAACTTGAGGGATTTTCCGGATGGAAAATCCCTCAAGCCATACAATCCGGCACAAAAACCGACTAATAGAAGCGGTACCGGGTATCCTGAATATCGCTGAGGTTCAGGAACGCCTCGTATGCGGCCATAAACGCGCTTTGCTGCGCTTCCGCCGACAAGCGTGCCTTTTCGACAGCGGCGTCCACCGGCGTACTCCGCTCTGCGGTGATCTCCGCCGCATAAACACCTATGCGCCCGACGATCGGCTTGGAAACGACGCCTGTTTTGGCGATCCCCGACACGCCGCCGGTGAAAGCCGGGTCGAACCCTACTTCCGGCGCCATAAAGCCCTGGAAATTAATATCGTTATTGCTCAAAGTATCCACACCGAGCGTCGATGCCAATGCCGCCACGGAGGTAGCCCCCGCCATGCGCTGCGCCAGCATCTCGCCTTTTTTCTCCCGCACGACCAGCGTTTTCACGTTCTCCCTGACCTGGTCGAACGGCGCGGTACCTTTCTCGCGCACCGCCGTGATGGCCGCGATCACGAAATTGTTCCCGAACTCCTTGACATCGGAGATCTCGCCCGGTTTGCCGTTGAACGCCCACCGTGCCAATTCGCGCGACTGCTGCATGCCGCCCACCGTCCGGTCGTTCGGCCCTACGGTAGCCACGCGCTTAGCCAGCGCACCGTCGCCGACCGCTTTTTCGAAACCGCCGGCCGCAGCCGCCGTGGCGAACTTGTTGGCCTTCCCGTACACTTCGTTGCGGGTCTGCTTGCTGGCTTCGACATTATAGTTGATCACTCCGAGCTGCACTTTCTGCGATTCACCCTTGGTACCGGTTACTTTCAGGATAAAAATAGCATCCGGCGTGGTAACCGTTTTTACCGTTCCCGCCGCCGCTCCTTTGAGCGCCTCGGCGAATTGCGGGGCCAGCGTCTGCGGATCCATCATCCCCAGGTCGCCGCCTTCCGCGCTGCTCTGCTGGTCGGCGGAGAACTCCCGCGCTGCGGCCGCGAAGTCGCCGCCTTTCTGCAAGGCCGCCGACAGGCTGTCCGCCAAAGCCTTCTGGTCGGCCGAAATCACGATGCTGCTGACGCGAATGCTGTCCGGCAGGGTCTGCACGTCGGCGATGCGCGCCATCGTCCACTGGTCGCCGTTCAAGACCGGCCCGTAAACCTGGTCGGCCGATGCGCTGAAAGCGAACGTCCCCAGCTCGCCGGTGATCTCCCCCGCCTTGTAGTAGCGGTTATCCGACGTGTTGTGCGAATTCATCGCCACGAACTGCTGCACGTTTTTGGCCTCGGCCAAGTCCTTGGCCAGCTCGCGGACGGTTTTTTCGGCCGCCGCATAGTCTTCCGGCGAAGGCAGCGCCTCGAAAGTCACGTATTCGATGTCGCGCAGATCCTCCTGCTGGAACATCCCTTTGTGGCTGTTATAATATTTCCGCAGCTCGGCATCGCTCACCTGGACGGTGCTATCGGCAATCGATTCGTACCGGCTCACCAGATAATTCACACTGTAAGTATTCGACTCCAACGAAGCCAGCTGTTCGGCTTCCAACCCCGTCACATACGCAGCTTTGTCGATCAGGTTCTTGAACTTGAAGAGCAGGCTCTGGTCGCCGACCTCGCCCTGCAGGTAGTTCCAGAACATCTGCATCCGCCCGGTCTGGTCCTGTCCCACGCGGACCACGAACTGGCGCAGCAGGGCCGGTTCGAACATCCCGGTCTGCGGGTTGGCGAACATCTGGGCGATGATCGGCGAAGGGTTGGCACCGCTGAGCAGCCCGACCATCTCGTCGTCCGACACGGCGAGCCCCAGATCCTTCAACGCCGGCTTCAGCGCTTTCTGGCGGATCATCAGGTCCCACGCCTGTACGCGGATCATTTCGTTCTCCTCTTCGGTCGAACCTTCGCGGCCGGTGGTGATGCGCTGCACTTCGGTCAGCTCATCGATAGCCTGGGCGTATTCCTGGGTGGAGACCTTTTCGCCGCCGACGACCCCGACGTTCATCTTGGAGCTGTTCATCAGGGTGCTTCCCGATGTAAGCATGTCGCCGAGCACGAACGCGAGCAGGGCTACGCCGATCACGATGGCCAGCAGGACGCCGCCTTTGTTTCTGAGTGTGTTGAGAGTTACCATTCCTATTTTGTACTTTTTATTATTCGCGCAGACCGAGGCCCGTCCCTTTACGGGCGCCTAATGGGGGCAAATGTACTGTTTTTTTTCGATATAGCGAAGTCCGCTTTCACGCCGGTCACGCTTTTGTGACCTGCACCAGTTCGATGCGCGTATGGCTGGTCCTCAGTATCTTGATCTTCAGGCCGTCGGCACGGATCACGTCTCCCGGCCGGGGGATGTCCTCGCTTTGGTCGAGGATATAGCCCGCCAGGGTATCATACCTGTCCGATTCGGGTATCCCCAGCCCGTAGGTTTCGTTCAGGTGGTCGATCTCCAGCCGCCCCGCCAGCACGTACTCGCCCGCAGCGATCTCTTTCTCGACCAAGTAATCGGCGTCGTGCTCGTCCTCGATCTCGCCGAATATCTGCTCCAGCAGGTCTTCGAGGGTCACCATCCCGGCCGTGCTGCCGAACTCGTCGATCACGATGGCCAGCGACTTGTGGTCGCGGATAAACTCGCTGAGGAGCTTCTGCTGCGACATGGTCTCCGGCACATACAAGGTCTCCTGCAACACCTCCCGGATCGAGCCGGGCCCGTTGAACAGGCTCTTGAGATTGGCATACCCGATAACGTTGTCGACCGTCCCCTCGAACACGGGCAGGCGCGAGTAGCCGCTGCTGACGAACAGCCGCCGCAGGTCGTCCACGCTGTCCTCCACGTCGATCGCCTCCATGTCGGTGCGCGGCACCATGCACTCGCGCACGCGCTGCTCCGAGAAATCCAGCGCGTTCTGGAACAGGCGGATGCGCTGTTCGTTGTCTTCCTGTTCATCGGCGTCCCCCTCCTCGTTCACAGCAGCTTCCTCCACCAGCGTGGCAAGGTCCACTTTGCCGAACCCGGCGATCTGCGGGGTGTCGTCCACGCGCCGCCCCATGATCCGCAGCAACAGGGTGGAGAGGAAGGTGGCGAAACGCGACAAGGGATAGAAGATGATATAGAAGATATAGAGCGGCACGGCGAACACCCGGAGATAAAAGTTGGGGTTGGCCTTGACCACCGCTTTGGGCAGGAATTCGGCGGTGAAGATGATGACAAGTGTGGAAATCAGGGTTTCCAGCGCATAGTTCGAGCTGCCCGTAACAGTCACGTAAAGGGTGCTCATAAATATGGAGTAGATGACCAGCGCGATGTTGTTCCCCACCAGGATGGTGGAGATATACTGCCCCGGAGCTTTGAGGAACAGGCTGGCGATATGGTTGTAAGTCCGGCTCTGCTTGCGCTCGATCTCAAGCCGCAGCTTGTTGGACGACAGGAAGGCGATCTCCATGCCCGAAAAAAAGGCGGACAGGATCAAGGCCGCCACGATGATGACTATCTGTGTCTCCATATGATTGGTTTGTGGCTACTGCACGGCAGCCGTATCCGCTGCGGCCGGCAACGGCGCGGCAGTGGTATCCCGCAGGGAGGAAGCGTCCACCTCGATCTTCCCGGTGGTGTTGTGAAAGCTCCAGGTCTCGAAACTTTCGTCGGCCTCGAAGTTGGTTCCCACGTGCACGCTCCCGCCATCGATCACCTTAGCGGTGGTGTCGCTGTATATCCTTTTCTTTTTCTGATCCCAGTAAAGCCGCTCGGTATACAAGGTGCGCCCCCCCTTCTCGCCCGTGTAGTTGTGGGCCACCACGTTCCCGCGGGCCTCCCACAGATCGGTGACCTCGTTCAGACGGGCGTAATCGGCCACCAGGTCGCTCTCCACATGCAGCAGGGAGTCGAAGGTCTCGATCTTGATCCCCTCGCGGAACTCCATGTACGGCTCCGTGGCAAGCTCGTACCGTTCCAGCAGCGGGGTCTCCATCCGGTATTGCCGGTTCCCGTCTATCGAATTGATAATACGGTGATTGTGGCTCACCTGCGTCGGCGTGGTCTCCGGGTCTTTGATCGTCGGCTCCGGCTCTTTCTTTCCGCAGGAGGAGAGAAAAAGAGTGCCTGCCGCTGCAATAGCGGCAAGCACACTATGCCTGTTTATCAGTCGGTATAGGCTCTTCATAGGCAAAAGAGGAGGCCGGGTAACGCCCGCTCCCCTCGGAATAAGTCGGATTAACGCTCGCGCACCGTGGTGCGGCCGTTGATCCATCCGCAGCTGACCGTGTAAGGGTCGCCGGGATTCAGCCCGCGCATAAAGGTCTCCTCGGTCTTCGGGAAGTTGGCGCTGTAGTTGGCGATCATTCTGCCGATCTGTTCCTGCTGCGGGTCGTCCGACGGCAACAGCTGGCGCGCTTTGGCGAGGTTGTCCACCGCCAGCCACATGGCGGTCTGGCTGTCGAAAGCGCTGCATGCGCTGCCCGCACCGCTCCCGTAAGCCGCCCCCAGCAAGAGGTAAGCCACGCCGTTGTTCGGTTCGAGGTCGAGCGCCTGGCGGGCGAATCCTGCCGCCTCGCGGTAAGAGCCGGAAGCACTGCTCATGGTCGCCGCCTGAAGCAGGAAATTGGTCTTCTTGACCGGGTCGGTCTCGTTATTGATCCCCACGCGCAGGTATTCCATCGCTTTTGCGAAGTCTTTCTTTTCCTGGAACACGGAGGCCAGCTGCACGGCCACTTCCGGTTTGGGGTTGACCTTGTAGTATTTTTCCAGCATGGTCAGGTAGAACTCACTTGAGCATTTGCCGCGCTGGAGCAGGGCCAGGATGGTCTCGATCAGCTGCTGGTTCTCAGGATCGGCCTCGTATTTCGGCTTGTAGATCTTTTCAACGGTCTGGCAGTTGGCCGCCCCGCTGGTCGCGAACAGATCGTCCAGGGTCTTCGAAGCATCCGCGGCTTCGGCGCTTTGGTTCTGCGCGATCCGCTGGCTGAGCCGTTCATACGTGTCTATCACCTCTTCCGGGGTCACGTCGTCCAGTTTGAAACTTTCGATCACCGAATTGAAGTACATGACCGCCAGCGCCGGTTCGAACGGGTGTTTCTCGTCGAGCGCTTCGCGGAACAGCCTGAACAGGCGTTCCCGGTCGGCGGGCATCATGGTCATGAAAAGCCGCGCTTTCTCGCCTTTCAGGTAAGCCTCGCCCCGCTGGGGATGCTCGCCGAAAGCCTCGATACGCTTGTCGTACACCCACAGGATGCTGTCCACGTACAACCGGCGGTCTTCTTTGGTCTGCGCCGCGGCCGCTTTGTTCTTATAGATGTCGATCCCGCGGATATACATGTTCTCGGACGCTTTCGGGGCGTTCTCGATCAACTGCCGCAGGTAGTTGGTGGCGGTGTTGTAGTCTTTGGCTTTGTATGCGTCCCCGAAAAAGTTCAGGATACGGACGTTCTGCTCGCGCGCGGCAGGATCGGCGCCATACCTGGGATCGTCCTTGAAATCCTGCGCCACAGCCGCGCCTCCCACTAAGGCCAGGGCTGCAATCAATGAATAAACTCGCTTTTTCATCGGTTATGGTTAGTTTTTATTATCGTTCGGTTCAGGGAGAAGGGTGTTTTTCGTTGTAACGTTTTCCGCGTTCGGTTTAGTCTTCGCCCGGAGGGGAAACCCGCCCCGGCGCATGCGATTAATTATATTTCGGCCTTACGAACCAGTAGTCGCTGCCGAACAGGCTCAGGGCCACGAATAGGTTGAAGTAACGTTCGCGCACCTGCCCCGCCGCCCGGCTGCCGCGTTCGCCGTATTCGACCCCTATCCCGACCTTGGAGAAGGTGCCCCGTTTGAGGCCGAAATCGACCCCCAATGAGACCGCCGCGTCGTGGAGCTGGTCGCCGTTCTTGATCAGGTAGCTGTCGCCGTACCTCAGCCCGGCCTTGTAAGTCCACCGTTTCAGCGAGTTGCGGATGTCGAACTGGTTGGGCGTATAGCTGAACCCGACCCGGAAATCCTGCTGCGCGCCGAGGCGTATATCCTGGTCCTTGGGTATCTCGAACGCGCCTTTCCAGTTCTGCCGGCTGTAATCAAACGCTATGCCCAACTTGCTGGACTGGTAGTAGAACCCCGCCGATATCTTGCCCGGTATGTCGAGGTTCCAGCGGCTGTTGCCCGCATAGACGGTGTCCGCCGTCGAATTGCTGTATGTGAAGGTCAGCCGCGATTGCCTCACCGAAGCGGTCACTTTCGGCTGGTAGGTCACCCCGATCGTCAGGGCGTTGTTCTTCCCGACACGGAAAGTGTACTGTGCCCCTAAGGTAAACAATATTTTGCTGAGATTCTGGTTTTCGGTCGAAATTATGCTGCGGTATTCGGTCGAACCGAGGTACGGGGTGACCATGGCGTTATACTGCCGTTCGATGTCCCCGAACCAGTAGTTCATGCTGGCCCCCAGCGAAAACCGGGGCGTGATGTTGACACCGAGGCTCATCGCCACCTGGGTGATCCCGCCGTCGCCGGCATAGTTGTAGATCGTGCTCCCGATGTTCTCGGTAATGCTCTCGTTCTGCTCGACGATGCGGCTGGTGTAGCCCACCGAGCTGACCGGCGTCAGCGAGAAGCCGAGTCCCACGCCTTTGCCCAGCGGCACCGCCAGCCCCAGGTCGTGGATATTGAAGGTGTTATAGGAGGTGGAGGCGTTGTCGCTTTTGGCGTATATATTCTTCCCCTCCCCCGCGAAATTGAAGATGGCCGACTGCCTGGGGATCACGCTCATCGCGGCGGGGTTGCGGTAATTGAAATTGTAAGGGCTGCGGGCCGCAACACCCACGCCACCCATCGAGCGGTTGAACGCGCTGCCCCCAACAGCCATATCCCCCAGCCCGTACATGGTGTAGGGCGAGAATGCATTGAGGCTGCTCATCTGGGCGTAGGCGGCCGGTACGGCGGCGATTCCGAGAAGGGCGCTCAACAGCAGTGCGGAAAAGGTATGCTTCAATGTCCTAAATATTGGTTTGGGCATTATATTCGAGTATTCGGTTGAGTCCTTTGATAACAAGGTCGTAAGCCACAAATATCGGTTTTTTTACTTTGTCGGCAAAGAAATTCGCGTCCCGACCGGCAAAAAAGACTGTCAGGGCCTCGTTTTTTTCGCCGATACGGTCGATATAGCCCTCGATTTCGTGGATGATGCCGAGCACGACGCCGCTCTCGATGGCGTTCCGGGTCGAAGTGCCGGTGAGGTCGTAGCGCTCGGGCATCGTGCAAAGGGGGAGCCGGTCGGTCAGCCTGTGGAGCGCCTCGAAACGCATGGCCATCCCCGGCGAAATGTTCCCGCCGAGATACTCCCCGGCCGCGCTGACCCGGTCGATAGTGATCGCCGAGCCGAGGTCGACGATCAGCAGCTCCCGCCCCGGGGCGATGTCCCACGCCCCCACGGCAGCCGCTAACCGGTCGGCCCCCAGCGTCTCCGGGGTGGCGTACAGGTTGGCCAGCGGCACGGGCGTACCGGGCACGAAGCGCATAAATCGGCTTACGTGACGGCGGATATACTCCTCGGTGCGCTCGTTGGGGTTCCGCGTGGTGGAGAGTATGGCCCGGTCGATCTGCGGATATTCGTGCAGCAAGTCCCGTATCGCGGGGCAGCTGAGCTCCTGCGCCACGTTCTTGAACACGACCTCACTCCCGTCCATCACGGCGGTCTTGGCGAAGGTGTTACCTATATCGATCACTAAATTCATACGACCATAAACTGTACGTTTGTTTGGACTGAGTTTGAGGGTACCGTTCTCTTTGTGAACAAAGAGAACCAGAAAAACTTTCGAGAATGCTTCGCATTCTAAATCTATCACAGCCTCACTTTTGGCGCGGCGAATGGGGTTGGCCCGGAGGGCTTTAAACCCCATTCCGCCCGCCAAAGCTGAGGATTGCGGAGCCTAAGGAGTAGCGTAGCTATCTGAAAGTTTCTTTGGTTCTTTCTTTTCAAAGAAAGAACGGTTGCCTCCAACCCCATGCAAAACAAACGTACGATTAAGTATCCATAGCGGTGAGCCCTTCGAGCGTTCGGCGCAGGGCCGCGACCGAGGGAGCCTCCCTGACCGACAAAGATAGTTTATTATTGGATTGGTTGAGTTTGAACTTTTTCGGCGAGGCAGTCACCGCCCTCAACAGCGCCATGAACCGGTCGCCTTGGTAGAACGCCGACCGTTCGTTGGCGACGAAATAGAGCGTCGCCGAACCGTTCCGGAGCACGATCCGCTCGATGCCGTCCGCCTCCGCCGCCCGCCGCAGGCGCACCACCTCGAACAGCTCCTGTACCGGAGCCGGCGGCTCGCCGAAACGGTCCGTCAGCCGGGCGATGAACTGCTGCAAAGCCTCCTCCGACCGGATACCGTCCAGCTCGCGGTAGAGCCGGATCTTCTCCGACGTGTTCCCGATGTAGCTGTCCGGCAGGTGGGCCGACGAGTCCGTCTCGATCACGCAGTCGATCGCCGCCGTGTCCGGCTCCAGCCCCTGCTCCTCGCGCAGCTCCGCCACCGCCTCGGCCATAATCTTCTGGTAAGTCTCGAACCCGATGTCGGCGATAAAACCGCTCTGCTCCGCCCCCAGGATATTCCCCGCCCCGCGGATGTCCAGATCCTGCATGGCGATATTGAACCCGGAACCGAGATCCGAAAACTCCTCCAACGCCCGAAGGCGCATATGCGCCTCACTGGTGATCGCCTCCTCCGACGGGATCAGCAGGTAGCAATACGCCTTGCGGTTCGTGCGTCCCACGCGCCCCCGCAGCTGGTGCAGGTCCGAGAGGCCGAACATATGGGCGTTGTTGATAATCATCGTGTTGGCGTTCGGGATGTCGATCCCCGACTCGATAATGGTGGTCGCCAACAGCACGTCGTACTCCCCGTAGATAAAGTCCATCATCACCTTCTCCAGCTCCTGCGCGGGCATCTGCCCGTGCCCCACGGCCACGCGCACCGCCGGGCAGAGGCGTTGGATCATCTCCTTCATCTTGCCGAGGCTCTGCACCCGGTTGTGCAGGAAGAAAACCTGCCCGCCCCGGTGCAGCTCCGCCTCTATCGCCTCGCGGATGACCTCCTCGTCGAAGACGTCCACCTCGGTGGCCACCGGCTGGCGGTTAGGCGGCGGCGTGTTGATGATCGACATGTCGCGCGCCCCCATCAGCGAGAACTGCAGCGTGCGTGGGATCGGCGTCGCCGTCAGGGTCAGCGTGTCCACATTGGCTTTCAGGTGGCGCAACTTCTCCTTGTTAGCCACCCCGAACTTCTGCTCCTCGTCGATAATGAGCAGTCCCAGATCCTTGAACCGGACGTTTTTTCCCAGCAACCGATGGGTACCTATAATAATGTCGATCTTCCCCGCCGCCAGATCATCCAGTATCTCGTGGGTCTGCTTGGTCGTCTTGACCCGCGAGAAATTCTCGACCCGCACGGGAAAATCCTTGAGCCGCCGCGAAAAAGTGCGGTAATGTTGCAGCGAAAGTACCGTGGTCGGCACCAAAACCGCCACCTGCTTGCCGTCGGTGGCGGCCTTGAACGCCGCCCGGATGGCGATCTCGGTCTTCCCGAAGCCCACGTCGCCGCAGACCAGCCGGTCCATCGGCACGGCCTGTTCCATATCCTCCTTCACGGCCTGCGTGGCGCTCTGCTGGTCGGGCGTGTCCTCGTAGAGGAACGACGCCTCCAGCTCCTGCTGCATAAAGCCGTCGGGCGAATAGGCATACCCCTCGCTCGCTTTCCTGCGGGCATAGAGGGCGATCAGTTCGCGGGCGATGTCCTTGACCTTGTTCTTGGTGGTCTGCTTGAGCTTCTGCCACGCCCCTGACCCCAGCTTATGCACCTTCGGCTCCGGCGCGTCCTTGTCCTTGTATTTGCTGATCCGGTGCAGCGAGTGGACATTGACGAACAGAATATCGTTGTCCCGGTAAACGAGTTTGACGAACTCCTGCACCACTCCGTTGGTCGTGCTGCGCACCAGCCCGCCGAATTTTCCGACCCCGTGGTCGATATGCACCACGTAGTCGCCGATCTGCAAGGCGTTCAGCTCGGCGATGGTCATGCTCTCGCGCCGGTCGATCTCGCCGGGCACGGTGTATCTGTGGTAGCGGTCGAATATCTGGTGGTCGGTGTACAGCGCCAAGTGCAAAGCGGGCATCACGAATCCGCCGTGCAGGGTGACCGGTACATGGCCATACCCCACATGCTCCAGCCCCACGGACTCGAACACGTTCTCCAACCGCTCCATCTGGGCGCGGTTCTCGGTCAGGATATAGGTGGTGCGGCCCTCTTCATTCCCCCGCCGGATATCGGCGGCGAGCAGCTCGAAGTTTTTATTGAACTGGGGCTGCGGCGAGGCGCCGAAGTCGATGTCCTCCCCCTCCGCCGGCCGTTCCGGCGCGTTGACGTTCAGGGAGATCCACCGCCAACCTTCCGTTTCCTCTACGAATCGTTTCCGGCTGGTCACATGCCGGTCAATCTCGGTCGGGTCGGCCAGCTCGCCCAGTAGTTTGGTGCGTATCTGGTCGAGTTTTCCGAGGAACTGAACGGGATTGACCATCCACAGGGTTACGCTGTCGCCGCCGATATATTCGGCCAGCGAGACTCGTTTTTCGGCCAGCGCGGGATTCTTGAGGTTCGGCACGATCTCCACTTCGTCGCGGGTCTCGGTCGAGAGCTGGCTCCCGACATTAAAGAGCCGGATGGATTCGATGTCGTCGCCGAAGAAGTCGATGCGGTAGGGTTTGCTGTCGCCGAACGAGAAGATGTCGATGATGCCGCCGCGCCGCGAATATTGTCCGGGTTCGCCGACGAAATCAACGCGCTCGAAAAGGTAGCCGGCGAGTTGTTTTTCGAGGTCGTCCATACCGATCCGCTGCCCTTTGCGGATACGCAGCATATTCTCGGCCAGCCGCTCCCGGTCGGCTACTTTCTCGGCGAGCGCTTCGGGATAGGTACAGATAACGAGCGTCTTACCCGGATCGGTATGGTTGCCGAGTGCGGTAAGAACGGCGGTGCGCTGCACAATGCCGGCCGGATCTTCCTTCCGGGTCTGGACGGAGCGCTTATAAGCGGTGGGGTAAAACAAGATCGCGCCGGGAAATGCATTCCCGACGAGGTTAATCAGGTCGTTGCAGAGGTACGAGGCGGCATCGCGGTCGTCGGCCACGAGCAAATGTATCCCTCCCTTTCGCCGGGCGACGATCCCGGCGGCGAGGGCAAGCAGTGACCCTGCCATCCCTTTGATACGAAGGGTCTTATCTTTATCGTATCGCTGTTCGAGCTGCCGGACGGGGGCGCTCCCCCCGATCCGCTGCTCCAACTCTTCTATGGTCATCCTGTATATTTATCGGTTCGTTTTATTACTACCCCTGTATGGGACTGCCGCTTTTTGAAAAAAGCGGGCCCGTTGGGCTTCCGGGCTGTAACTACCCAACCCTCAGTCTGCCGAAGTCCTCATTCTTTGGGGCGC
>CANQXP010000008.1 GCA_947627885.1 uncultured Rikenella sp. | reverse complement strand
GCCGGGCGGCGATCCCCACGAAGTTGATGACGAGCAATACCTGAAGCAGGTAAAACAGCCAGTTATTGTAGACCCAATGCCGCGCCACAGGGGTGCCGTACTTGCTTTCCACGAAGGTGGCCACGGCCAGCGCGGCGGCGTAGAGCACCAGCATCACGGCCATAGCGGGGTAGGAGACGAGTATCCGGATCAGTTTTTTCATAAGGTTTATCGTTCGGTCAGGTTCAGGTCGCGGAACATCTGCCCTATTTCGTCAGGGGTCAGCTGCTGGGCGGCGTCGCTCAACGCCACGGTCGGATTGCAATGGGACTCGACGAAAAGGCCGTCGGAACCCAGCGACAGGGCCATCCGGGCCACGTGGGGCACGAGTTTGGCCTGCCCGGCGATATGGCTGGGGTCGCAGACAACGGGGATGTCAGGGCGCTGGGCCTTGAGCCACAAGGGGATGCTCCAGATAGGGTTATTGCGGAAGATGTCTTTCTCCCAGGCGCAGAAGCCGCGGTGTATGGCCACGATCTTGCCTTTGATATTGGCCCGCTCGATACGCTCGATGGCGCCGAGCCACAAGGCTGAGTCGGGCGCAACGGGGTTCTTGATATAGACGTCGATATGGCACCCGCGCAATGCGTCGGCGATGTCCTGCACGTCGAAGGGGTTGGTGGCGGTGCGAGCCCCGATCCAGGCGATGTCCATTCCCGCTTTCAAAAGGAGGTCGGCATTGCGGGCGCTGTTGAGTTCGGTGGCGATGCGCATGCCGTAGGTACGCCTTACTTCGGCCATCCATTCGAGCCCTTCGGCCCCGACTCCTTCGAAGCATCCGGGACGGGTGCGGGGTTTCCAAAGCCCGGCCCTGAACGCGGTGACGCCCTGCGCGGCGAGCCCTTCGGCTGTCTTCATGACCTGCTCGCGGCTTTCGGCGCTGCACGGGCCGCTGACAATGATTTTATCGGTGGTGAGTTTCATGCTTGGTGTTAGTTTTTAACGATAAAGGTACGGCTTTGTTGCGGGAAACCCCAACGGGGGAACAAAAAAAGAGCCCGGTTTTCCATCCAATGGATGGAAAACCGGGCTACGGTCAGTTTATGGAGCGGATACCGCTACTCTTCGATAATCACGCGGAAACCTACGTTCCGCACGCGCTGCCACGGCAGGAAGTGACGCCGGGTAGAGAGGCTGGCGTTCTTGGTACGGTCGATCCACGATCCGCCGCGAGCCACTTTCTCGGCATTGGACACGTTCGTTGCATCGGCTTTAGCGCTGTACGGATAAGGCCGGTAGTCGGAACGGGTCCATTCGGCCACGTTCCCCTGCATATCGTACAGGCCCCACGGGTTCGCTTTGTACGAGCCGCTCTTGCCAAGCAGCATATTGCCGTCGTCCACCGAAGCGTCCTTGGGCAGGAAATCCCAGTATTTGAATACACGGCTGTTCGGGCTCATCGGCTGCGGGTCGACGCCGCTCACGGCCATTTTCTGCAACTGCACGTCGGCGAGGTTTTCGTAAGGCGAGAAGTCGGGATCGACGCCCCACCAGTTATCGCCGTCGGAACCGGCGCGTGCAGCCCATTCCCACTGGGCCTCTGTCGGCAGGGTGATCTTCAGACCGGTCTGCTCGCTGAGTTTGCGGCAGTAGTCCATGGCCTGTTCCCAGCTGACGCGGATAGCCGGACGCCAGTCTTCATTGACCAGGTAGTTCGGACCAGTGTGGTCTTTCCAGTGCTGGCCGATCAGGCGGTTGTCATGGTCGGGGAAGAGGGCGCGGAACTGCTCGTTGCTCACTTCGATCTCGCCCATCCAGAAAGGTTTCTCGACTTTCACTTTGCTCTTCGGCGCGGAGATACCTTTGTCGGCCCCCATCACAAAGGTGCCGGCCGGAATGCGCACGAAGTTCATCGTCACGCCTGGGGCGATCTCGATGCTCTTCTTATTGTCGTCGCCGACCATAGCCTTAGCTTCGTCAGCCGTGAACGGCCAGCCTTTGACCTTGACGGCCTTGGCTTTCGGTTCGGCAACGGGTTCCGGCATCACGGGCTGCGGTTTGGGCTGCTTTTCGAGGTAGGCCGCGTAGTCGCGGATCTCTTTCTGCCAGTCCACCATCATGCCGTTGGCGTATTTGTCCATCAGCTCCTTGCGACGCTGCACCTGGTTGTAGCCGTGCTGGCCCACTTTCAGCTCCCGGACGTGGTCGAACGAGCTGTGGTACGGAGCGTTGAAATCGACCCAGTTATAGAGGGTTTTCCACTCCTTGTCGGTCAGCTTCACGCCGTGATGCCCGTTCCGGAGCATCTGCACCATCTCGCTGTTCGAAGCGTTGAATTCATACGGAGCCAGGACGTACATGTCGGCTTCCGGTCCCTGACGGTAAAAGTAGGGATGGAATTCGAGGTAGCTGTCGCTGAACTTGTAGAGGTTGTTGTAGCGTCCGCCGGTGAAGTTCTTGCCGCCGGCGGCCTTTTCGTTGTTGTGGCAGGCCACGCAGGCGCGATCCAGGATCGGCTGGATCTCCAGCTCGAAGGTGAACGGGCGCACGCCGCCTTCCGGAACTTCGATCTTGGATGCCTTTTTCTGCGAGGCGATCACTCGTTTCGGGATCGGCATCAGGTTCTGGTCTTCATGGCAGCCCACACAGGAGACAGTCTCGCCGGGCATCCCGACGAACCAGCTGCGCATCCACTGGATGGCGCGGCCCAGCGAGTCGAGCGGCTGGAGCGATACCGGCGTGTTGGCCGGAATGGTGAAGATGGCGGAACCGTCGGCCTCCACCGGCACTTCGCCCAGCAGGCGCTTGATGTCCCAGCCGGACTGGATACCCTGCGCGGAATGGTTCGACGGGGAGTCGCGGTAAGCGTACTCATACGCCAGCACGCGCAGCTTCTTAACCGTCCCGCGCGGCACGCCGGGCAGCCCTTCACCCTCGTAAATGTCCTGAATGAAGACGGTAGCCTCTTTGCTGTCGGGGTTGATCTTGTCCGGAATGACCGGCGGGATCACTTTCTTGACTTCCGGGATCGGATTGATATAGCCGTCCCCTTCGCCTTCCACCACCAGGGTCACATTATCGTAGATGTCCACCAGGTAGATGCCCCACAGCGAATTCGGGGTCAGTTTGGCGGTCACCAGGAAGTAACGGTCGTTGAGCGGATGGGGTTTGATGAACTGCGGCCATACGCCGTTCACCATCTCGTCCTTGATGATCGGTTCGATCGGACGGCTGCTGAACGGTATCTCCTGTACCATCCCTTTCTCCTCTTTGCGCGACTTGGCCGGGTCGAAGATGATCAGCCGCCCGGAACGCGCGATGCCGTGGTGCCCGGAGATGATCCCCACGAAAGCGCTCGACCCGCCGGGAAGCGGCTGCATGTCGAACGTCGAGTTCGGGAACCACGAACCGCTGCCGTAGAGGTTCTTGTTCTCGGTGCCGTCGGGGTTCATGTGCATCACGAAGCGCGAGAAGTAGTGGATCAGGTCGGTGTACTCCCAACGGGTGTACATCACGCGGCCGTTGTTCATCACGGTCGGGTTCCAGTTGTTGTCCTGGTCGAAGGTAAGCCTGCGCAAATAGCCGGTTTTCGGGTCATACAGCGCGAAGTTACCCACGGCATCGGCGCCGTCCACGCACGGCACCCCGTGGTACCCCAGCGTGGTGTTGATAATCAGGCGCCCGTCGGGCAGGTATGCGCCGTCGGCGAATTCCACGTCGGGTTCCGGAATGGCTGCGGTCAGGTTCTTAACGCCCGTGCCGTCGGTGTTCACTTCGAACACGTGCCAGCGCCGCGCCGAGTCCACCGAAGTGAAGAGCATGCGGTCGGCGTTCCAGTGCATATGCACGTCGGTCACCGGCGCATCGCTTTTGGGTTTGTAGATAACGCGCTCTTTAATCTTGTCGCCGCGCAGGTTGGAGAGCTCGACGATCGAGGCGCGGAAACCGCCGCGCGATGCCGAGTACTGGTTCGACCAGTTATTAGGCTGCGTCCCCAGCGCGGGCGCCATCACATAGCGGGCACTCTTGCCGATGTCGTATTTGGTCACGACGATCTTGTCCATATCCAGCAGCGGGTTGGCCATCAGGATCTCTCGCTTGAGGGCAAGGGCTTTGGAGGCGGCATCCATGGTGGCTTTGTCCGCCTTATAGATCCCGTCGAAGCCGTTGGCCGCGATGGTCTTGAGTTCAGCGTAAGCGGCATCGTATTTCTGGCCGTCGAAGCCTTTCATGGTCTTCATGTCGGCCAGCGCTTTGCCGATGGCCGGAATGTTGAGCCACGCGAGCTGGTCCTGCAGGTTGAGCACCGCTTCGGCCTGCTTTGCCAAATCCATATAGCCGAGGATGCGTTTCTCCATGTCCGGCGTAGCCTCAAGCTCTTTGATCCTGGCGTTAAAATAGTCCGGCTTGTCCAGCTGGCTGACGATCTTGGTCGCGGCTGCCTGTTCGAGGGTGGTACCCGGCGAGGTGAGCCAGTCGGAGATCGGCGCGCCGATAAAAGCGCCCAACTTGTCCTGCACTTCCGGGCAGGCTTTGACCAGCTCCTCAGCCTCTTTGCGGCCGTTGGTCACCATGATCTTGAAAATGGCGCTACCCCCACTGGAACCTTCGTCGATCCCGATCTCGGAGTCGAAACGGGTGTAGTCGCCGTTAAGCTCGTAGGTGAGCAAGCTGTTGGCATGGGCGATCATCCCGTGGTCGTACTTGGTGTCGCGGATCTGCAAGGTATTGCCGGCCAGGTTCTTGTCGATGCTGGTCCAGTTGCCTTCGATCCGTTTCACTTTGGGTTTCATGTCCCCGATCCACACCACGGTGCCGTCCTTTTTGGTGAACTTGGCGTCGGCCCATACGGCATGGTCGTAATCCGTCCCGTCGGGCGTGGCCCAGGTCACCAAGGAGATCTCCTTGAGTCCGGTCAGGTCGACGGAAACTTTGCCGGGAGCCGTCCCGCGCCGGTATTCGGTCGAAACGTACGGCAACCCGTTCGGTGAATCGGCAGCCACTTTCTGCTTGGCTGCCAAAGCCTGCTGCAACCAGGTCTGCGCGGTTTTGGCCTTCTTGGCCGGCGCAGCCCCGGCGGGCGCGAGCGGCGCGGCGGCAGCTTCGCCGATCGAGGCGAAGGGCGCCGCAGCAGCCATCAGAAGCGCCAGGCTTGCTGTGAAAATTGTTCTCTTTATCATTTATCGTTTGGTGTTAGTATGCTGTTATTCCGTAAAAGGATAAAAAGCCGAAATAAAGTCCACGCCTCCCCCTTTCACCGGGCGTCCGCCGCGGCCGTCATAGCTCCAGACCACAGCCCCCGTGGAGTCGATCTCGATCAACTGCGCATCAACCTGCTGTTCGGCGGGCAGATGCCCCTGCCAGTTGGAAATCAGGGTGTTTCCGTTAGACAAACGTTGGGACTGGGCTATAAAGTGTAGCGGTACGCCCGGAACGGTGTCGATTTTTCGGACGAGGTTTCCCGTTGCGCGGTCGATCTCGATTGCGCTGTGCCCGTCACCCAAGGCCACGAACAGGTTCCCCCCCGGCAGCTCCTGCACAGAGAAAGGATTACCCCCTACGTTATACTCCGTGACCACGGTCGAATCATCCTTGATCTCCAGCACTTTGCCGGTGGTAATGATCGGCACGAGGTAGTTCCCGTTGGTCGCCTTGGCCACGCGGCGGAACTGCGCATGGGCGGGTTCTATACCCAAGTCATAGCGCACCTCTTTCCGCACATCAGTCCCCGTGGAGTCGAGTTCGACGATGCGCATCGGCGTCCCGCAGATCGCCAACAGGTACCCCCCGTCCGGAAGCCGCGTTGCGGTCTGCAATTCGGCGGTGTCGGCCACGTCGGTGTAGTCCCATACGATGGTCCCTGTCCCGTTGGTCGAGTCCCGTTTGATCACCCGCGCCCCTTTCTTATAGGAAAGGAGTACGTCCCCGCTGCCGGGCAGAATCTCGACGCTGTTGCACTCCGACCCCTCCGGCAATCCGTATTTCCACTCGATCACGTCGCCGGCCGAGCGGTTCACCACGGCTATGGTGTCCCAAAACGATCCCGCGATGAGCATCTTGTCCTGCGGCGCGGACGTTTTCCCGCCACACGATACCAGCGCGAGCGCGACGGCTCCCACCGATGCGAACGTCAGGTTATAGATAAAGCGTTTCATACCGAGGTTTATTTAGAGAGGTCTTTATACATTTCATACCCCTGCTCCGGCGTCAGCCCTTCGTGCACGACGGCGCTCACGGCCTGGATCATGGCGGCGGGATTCTCCGACTGGAACACGTTGCGGCCCATGTCGACCCCCATAGCCCCGTCATTGATGGCCTTGTAGCACAGCTCCAACGCCTCTTTCTCTTCGAGTTTCTTGCCGCCGGCGATCACGATGGGCACCGGGCACGCGTTGACCACCTTGGCGAACCCGTCGCAGTAGTAGGTCTTCACGATATTGGCCCCGTTCTCGGCGCACACGCGCGATGCCAGGCCGAAATACTTGGAATCGCGCGCCATATCCTTGCCCACGGCGGTAACCCCCATGGTCGGAATGCCGTATTTGTACCCCGCATCTGCGGTACGGACGAGGTTCACGATGGTCTGGGCCTCGTACTTCTCGTTCCCCATGGCCACCATCACGGCCATGGCCGAAGCGTTGACGCGCACGGCGTCCACCGGATCGAGCACGCATTCGTTGTTCAGGTCGGTCAGGATCGACGACCCGGCGGAGTAGCGCAGGCAGATCCCTTTGTTATAGGTCGGCGGCACTACGGAGCGCAGCGAGCCGCGGGTGCACATCAGCGAGTCCGCATACGGTATCAGCGGCACGATATTGAGGTCGAGACGCTCCAATCCGGAGGTCGGCCCCATGATATACCCGTGGTCGAAAGCGAGCATCACGGTTTTGCCGGTGCTGGGCCGGAAGATCCGCGAAAGGCGGTCTTTCATCCCCCAGTCGAGGTTGTCGCCCCCTTTTACGAAGTAGTTCTGGTTTGCAACCGGTATCCCGATTCCGTAGTCTTTGTCCTTGTTCTCAAGGATCCCATCCATGTCTGCCATGTTTTCTGTCTTTTGTTTATTTGTTTTCTCTGTTATTCTTCACAATTCCCGGCAATCGCCGACGTTCAGCCCCCTTTTGCATACTAATCTCCGGGCCTTTCATATCCCTAAGCCAGCGCCTCGGCAAAAGCGCCGAACATGCAGGCCCACGACGACGCCCCGCTGTCGGCATGCCCCACGGACTTTTCGCCGTAGTTCCGGGCACGGCCGAAGTTGGCCTTCATCTGCACGGTATCCTCCGCACCTTTCCGCGCAGCCTCGGCACCCGCTTTGAGCAGCGTGGCAATATCCCCGGTATCAGCAGACTGCATGGCCATGACCGCCGGATAAAGCGCATCCATCATGGTCTTATCGCCCGGCATGGCCTTGGTGTTCTTCTGCACGCCTTCCAGCCCGCCTTTGAACATGGCTTTGACCTGGGGGGCGTCCAATTCTTTAGCGCCCGCGGGTGCGCCGTCGCTCATCCCAAGCAGCAATCCTCCCAACAAAGTGGAGGTGGAGCCGCTGGTCTCCATCATCACGCCGAAGCCCATGTCGCCGAGCAGGGTCTTGAAATCCTTGCCCGCCGCATCGTCCGCGTTCGAAACTTTGGCGATGGCGTTCAACGCCGTAACAATGGCCTCCCCGTGGTCGCCGTCGCCGATCACGGCGTCCAGCTCGCTGAACTCCCCGGCACGCGCGGTCACATTTGCCAACGCCTTTTGGATCATTTTCTGAAAATCCGGTATAGTCAATTTTCCGGTCATATGGTTTTTATTAGGTGTTAGTTTTCCCTGTTTTCCACTATGCCCATTTAACCCTACGCCCCCTGCCCCCTTTCGTCAAGGGAACAGAGGGTCTTCCAAGGGTAAATACGGCTCCCCGCCGCAAAGGGTTATTTCCCGAAGCGCTTCCAGTACGGAGCGTCGGCCTTGTAGTTTTTCAGCAGGTCGAGGTGGTCGGCGTCCAGTTTGCCGAGTATCATCTGGAACCCGGCCTGTTCCTGCACGGTCAGCAATTCGCCGGCGTACCCGTCCGCAACGGTTACCCCAGCGGCTTCGAGTTTCTTGGCCGCCGCCCGGTAAACGATGAACTGCTCCATCAAAGTAGTGGACCCCACTCCATTGATATAGAGCAGCACTTTGTCCCCGCTCTTGACGTCGAGTTTCTTCATCAGTTGTCCGACCATAAACTCTGCCGTAGCGTCCGCCGAAACCAAAGGTTCGTTCCCGCCCTGCCCGGCTTCGCCGTGCTGGCCCATGCCGATCTGCATCATCCCTTCGGGCAGTTCGGTGATGGTTGCGCCGTTCTGCGGGTGGGTGCAGGCGCGCATAGCCACCGCCAGCGTGGCGAGTTGCTTGTTGAACCGTTCGCCGATCTCGATCAGTTCGTCGAGCGATTTGCCCTGTTCGGCGGCAGCGCCCAGTATCTTGTACATCGGGATAGCCCCGGCCAGCCCGCGCCGGTCATCGTCGGCGGCATCCAGCCCGGCCGAAATGTCATCGTGGGTCATGATCGCCTTCACTTTAATCCCCGCACGTTCAGCAAGTTGACGCGCCATATTACCGCTCATCACGTCGCCGGAGTGGTTCAGCACCAGCAACAGAATCCCGGCCTCCCGCTTGAACATCTGCAAAGCCTGGAACAGGCGCTGCGCCCCCGGAGCGGCGAAAATATCGCCTACCACCGAAGCATCGAGCATCCCTTCGCCGACGAAACCGCTCACGGCCGGTTCGTGTCCCGAACCGCCGAATGCGATGATCGCCACTTTATCTTCCGCTTTGGGGTTGGTGCGCACCACGATGTTCTCGGCACCGAGCTTCACGGTGTCGGAGAAGGCCATAGTATACCCTTCCAATAATTCAGCGGTGATGTTCTCGGTCGAATTTATGAATTTATTCATCTCTGTGTCAACGTATTTTATAGAGTTATTATTTAACCTGCCACATCAGTTCCACGGCGATCCCCTCCTCTTCGACGAAGGCGATCCAGTTGCCGCCCCCGCAGTCAGTCGGCGGCAGGAGCACGGTCTTTCCCTTCATCTCAGCCTCAGGATCGGTCACCTGGTAGGCCATATGCGTGGTGCTCTGGATCAGCTGTGGCATCCACGAGTCCTTGTCGAAGCGGAGCCACTCGATGCGGTTCGGGCTTTTCGAAAAATCGGTCAGCCACACTTTCATCCCTTCGTTATACACTTCGCCCGGTTTGGACTCAGCGGTCGGTATGCCGACATGGTCAAATGTTCTCATTATTGGGTCGTATCTTATTGGGTTAGTATTTGTCACAATGCGGAGGACGAAGACTCAGCCCCCGCCTCCGCACATCATACAGCGTTTCCTGAAAGAACAGGTTTAGAGCGCAGCCTTCGTGTTGGTGAACCGCAGGCCGTCGCCATCGTGGTAGTTGGCGAATTCCCATACGATGGCCCCTTCCGGGCCGGCCATCATGAAGTGCCAGCTTTCCGGCGTTTTGAGGGTCAGCAGTTCGCCCTGATTCTGCTTCACATAGTTTTTCGACACGGTAGTAGCCTTCTGCGTAGCCGGAACCAGAGCCTCAGCCCCTTCGGTAGCGTCGCCGACCTCCGAGAAGTTATACACCCAGCCCTTGTCCACCAGCCAGGATTCCTGTTTGGCCGGGAAAGAGGTCTTCACGTGTTTGTGTTCCGGGATCATCTGGCCGGGCAGCAGGTAGATGCTGTGCGCAAAGTAACCGTAGGTGGAGTCGTTGATCCAGAAGATACCGCCCATGCCGGTGTTCTCGAAGTCTCCCAGGCCGAAGTCGGTGAACCAGATGTCTTTCTCCATCAGCGGGGTAAAAGGTACGCCGTAGTAATCGAACATGTCCAGGAACGCCTCTTTGGCCACATCCTGCTTGAAGTTACCCTGCGCGTCGTAAAAATCGGCGTTGGTGTACTTTTTCTGATAAGGTGCTTTTTTCATTTCGGTAGTTTTTACAGCGGTCGAGTCGCCGTCCTGCCCGGCCGGCCTCGACCCGCCGCACGAAGTCAGGGTCAGCGCGGCTCCGCAGAGCGCGATCATCGATGCTTGGAAAAAGTTGACTTTTTTCATGGTGTTAGATTTTATGTTTTTTACGGTTTTCCTCTCCAATATGGCCCGACACCGCCCAAGCTATTCGGCCGTGAAAGCCACCCCTTCGATCTCGATCAGCAGTTCGTCGCGGCACACGTCGGTCAGCACATACAAAGCCTTGACGCCCGGATACCTTTCGCACACGATCCGCCTCGCCTCGTCGAGCAGGTTCTCGGCTTTCAAATATACGCGAAATATTTGGATTTCGGGCGTTTTTTCCGCTTTGATTCCGTGTTTGCGCAGGTTCTGGCGCGAAATGAGGTACTCTATATTCTCAAGGGTGGTGACGGTCTGCTGGGCGATCCCCACGCCGGTCAGGGAGGCTTCCCCGCGAATGGCCGCCGTGCCGGAGATATAGACCTGCAACCCGGATTCCGGGCTCACCACCGCTTTGGCCCGTTCGAATTTGGGCGTGGTCTTGTGCCTGAATATCTTGTCGGCCACCCCGACCAGCACATTTTGGGAATAGTCGTGCGCCGCGACCTGCAAGGCATTGTCCAGCGCCACCGCGGCGCATTTGCGGCATTTCAGGTCCACCGCGTCCACCTCGACCATGATCCCGCCGTGCGAGGTTCCGATCCCCGTGGCGGCCGGATAACCGCCTTTCCACTCGGTCCGGGCGTAAAAGTGCGACCGGGCGTCGTTGAAGTCCTGATAGTGCTGGTTTGCCCCTTCCGCCGGCGGCACACAGGTGATCCGCTCGATATAGTTCCACTGCCGCACGATGGTGTTGATGTCCATCTTCTCCGCATCGAGCACAGCCCCCAGCTTGCCCAGCACTTCGTCGGACTGTTCCAGAATCGGCGCGTCGAGTGACGAGGGCAGTATCCCTTCGGTAAACAATCGTTTCCCCTCCTGGGTTTCGACGGTAAAATAGCGCACACCCCCCGCGGAAAGGTGTTCCCGCACCAAAGCGGAGTTATCGCGCGACACGCACTGCGACTCCATCACCAGCCCCGAATCGAGCGATTTCTGGGCCACGTAGCTCACCAGCGGCATCCGCCACCCGAACCGGTCACACCGCTCGCGGATCAGCGATAGCAGCCAGTTCCTGTGCTCCAGGTATTGCCCGTTGTCGTCCGGGTTACCGAAAAAGACCAACCGCAGCGGCACGATCCCGCGATCACGGGTTGTTTCGGTGAGCTTGTCGAGCATCTCGCCGACCATCTGGCCGAAATCCCGGAACCAAACTTTGTCTATGTTATAAATAACCCTGAATCCCATACGTTACAGCGAATTGACGTATTCAACCAGCGCATCGATATCCTTGGCGCTCACTTTCTTCCCTTCGAGGCCGTGCTTGTGCACTTCGAAGACCTCCTTCATCGTGGCCGCCCGGCCGTCGAACAGGTACGGGGCGGTGCGCCACACTTCGCGCAGGGTCGGCGTGTCCCATCCTTTTTCGAATTCGATGTCGTCGCCGATGCGGTGCATCTGCATATCGGTATAGTACTCGCCGTTATGGCATTCGTCGCACTTGAGTTTCTGGAACACTTTCTGCCCCTGTTTGGCTTTTTCGGAGAGCTGGCCGTCGACCAGATAGGGGCTGGGCACAGCTTTCAGCCCTTTCAGGTAAGTATCCACCTGTATGGCCATATCCTCCGGTATCTCGTAGAACTGGATATGGGTGAAGCCTTTCCGGTCGGCGATCTCGGCGTTGGCCCGGATGCCGGAGATCATGCACGGAGGGGTAAAGTGCGAAAAGAGCAGGCTTTTGCAGTTCTTGGAGTTGCCGATGCCGTCGTTCATCAGGTCCCAATTCATACCGTCGGTACGGGCGTCACCCGGATGGCAGCCGTTGCAGGACTGCCAGTTCTGGAAGCAGTATTCCGCATCGTTAAAGATCCGCTCGCCCGCCTGCGCAGCGCTCTCTTTCCGGTCCCTGACCAACGCATACTTAGCCCCGACGGTATTCCCCGCCACATCGAACACGTTCAAAGTATCGGCGAAATAGGTCGGAATGTAAATTTGTTTCCCGTCTTTCGACACGGCCATTTTCCGCGGCCCGTTCCCGGCCAGTTTCACCCGCTCGCGAATGCCGTACATAAACCGCAGGTCGTAAGAGAGGTTCTCCTTGGTTCCGGTATAGGCCTTGAGCTTGGCTTCCATCGCGGGATAGTCGATCACGCTGAGGTCGTGCGTCCCCGAATGGGTCACGTAGATCTTGTCCCCCAGGCTTTTGATGTCCCAGATACCGGCCGCCCCGTGTTCGGGTTCGTCCAGCACGATGCCGCCTTCGAAAGTGAGCTTCTCGGCATCGACGATGCTCAGGGCGCTGGTGTTCATCCAGCCCTGCTGCAACTGCGAGGTAGGAACGGTGAACCGCCCCATATTGTGGGACACGAGCACATATTTCCCGTCCGGGCTCAGCGCGATCCCCCGCAGAGCATTGCTCCCGTTGGCGAGCTTGATATCCTTGATCTTTTTGAAATCCGTCAGGTCGATCACCGAAACCTCTGCCGCCACATAGTCCAGGTCGGCTCGCTGGGCCGGCAGGAAGTTGGCCACGAACAGGTATTTCCCGTCTTTGGAGACTACCGCGCCTTTGGGTTCGCGCAGCACCGGCGCGGTTCTCAGCACGACGCCCCCCTCCGGATCGACTTCCATCACCGTGGTACCGAACTGGTTCAGGACATAGACTTTAGCCCCGTCCTGCGAAACGACGGGCGAGGTGGCCCCCGATCCCACCGGAATGGAGCGTTCCACACGACCCGATGTCAGGTCGATCACTTCGAGGGTTCCGCGTTTTTCAAACGTGGTGACGTAGATCTTTTCGCTGCCGTCCGCAATTCCGGTCGCAACGCCCGTGGGTATCTGTTCGAACTCCCACTCTTTGACCGGAGCGTTGAAATTACCCGGCGCGTAGATCCGCACGGATTTGTTCCCTTTATTAGAGGTGACGATCCGGCCGTCGGAGAGCACGGCGATGTCGGTGGTGAAAAGCGGGGCGTTCGCAGGCGCCGCAGGAGCGGCCTGACCGAGGCCCGGCAACGCGGCCGAAACGGAAGGGACAATATCTCCCGTCCCCCAGCCCCAAGCAAAGATGATCCCGCCCAGCAGGCAAGACCGCAATATGGAGGATTTCATATCGATGTTAGTAGTTTAGGCAGTGGTTTATTCGGGTTGTCAGCTACGGTGAGCGTAAAATACGAACCGTAACCAAACCTACAATATTACGGATTTTTCCTCTTTCCTGCAAACGCCCGCCCCCTTATTTAGGAGATGCCCCATGCGACGCAGGCCTGTGCGGAAGATTTGTTCCGCACAGGCCTGGGATTCCGGGTATCCTGTCCTATGGATACCTCATTACGGCACTTCCGCTATTCGTAATCGAAACTCAGCGCGAACTGGTCTACGTACAGCACGCTTCCCGGCCCTCCGCAGAAGTCTTCGCCGTAGCGGCTGGAAGAGGAGACGATCACGATATGGGTCGGTTTGGTTTCCAGGTCGTAGTACTCCAGTTTCAGGTCGAATTGGGTATAGTCCGACACGACCTGGTTGTTTTCCAGACCGGCATAGGCGATCACTTTCGGATCGGCCGGCCGCACGGTAGCGCCGCCCCAATCTTCCAGACGGATGTAAATGGTGCAGTAATCCAGCTTACCCACCGCATCGGGGTGTTTCTGGGCACTGTATTTGTTCCCTTCGGTGGTCACCTCGGCCGGGGTGTATTTGTACCATCCGGTCATGCGCGTCGGCCGGCTGGTATACGGCCGCCCCATGGTCGCACTGGATGCCGGGTTCCCCAGGTTGGTCTTATAAGTCCCCGTAAAGAGGTTGCCCGCGGCGATCTGCACGAGCGGCACTTTGCCGATCGTTTCGAGCCGGGCGGCTTTCCCGGTGCCGTCGACGGTATTTCCCGCCCCCTCGACGGGCGTGCTGTTGGCATTCGTGTAGATGGTCACCCCTTCGTTCCCGGTCGCCCAGTAGGAGTTGGACGCATCGCTGTTCGGGAACCAGTTCTTGCCTTTCTGGGTCCAAGCGTCGAAACTCAGGTTGGGCACTTCGGCGGCGGCTTCGCTGGTAAAGGCGGTCACATCGCCGTAGTTACTGCCGATCACGCCCCGCACTTCATAATTGGTAGCGGGTTCCAGCCCTTTAACGACCGCAGAGAACGACACGCCTTCGACCGTCACATCCGGAACGGTCGTCCAGGCGTCGTCCCCGGCCCCGGCTTTCCGGATCTGGAAACCGCATGTCCCGGCCGAGGTCAGGCCCTGTGCCGAAAGGTAAGCGAATTTGGCCCACGGGTTGACCGACATCTCGGTCACGTACTGGGCCGACTGCTCGACGGAAACGGTCCACTCCTGGGTGATGTCGAAGAATTTGACGATAAAATGCTGCGGCAGGGTGAAGTCGTGAATAGTCTTGATATCCACATCCTCGACCACCGTCCCGTCCGCTTTAACCCAGGCCATCGTTGCGTTGGATGGCCCTAACTTGAGTTCCTGGATATCGATGCCGGTCAAGGGAACCGTTTCGGGCACATAGGCTATCACACTGTAACCCGTGGCGCTGAATTTGGCTTCGCCGATCTGCTGGCCGTCGGCCAGGGTGAATACCCGCTCGATATTCTGGGTGGCTTTGAGTGTCCAGATGTAATCCTGATAGGTGATGACCGTAAAGGTATAGGGTTTCTGCTCAGGCGAAGGGATGGCGTATTCGGCGCTTCCCTGCGTCAGGTCGAGGTAGTAGGAGTCGAGGGTGTCCAGCTCCTGGTGGGTCACATTGTCGATGATCCGGGCGTCGGGCGTGATCCGGAAATCTTCGAGCAGAACATGCCGTAGGTCCACCGTGTCGGCCAGCACCAGCTCGATGGTACGGCTGCTGTTCTCCAGACTCACCGATTCCGCGCCGCGCACCTCCATGGAGGTGATATTGCCGGGCACGATCTCGAAGGGTATGTCGTTCTTTATGCACCCCGTCGCCAGCGCGGCAAGCATCAGCGCTCCCCACAGGACGGTCTTTCTGTATCTTTTTTTCATATCGGGTTTCCGCTTCGTTCCTTATAAATAGAAGGTCATCCCCAAGGCGATGGAGAAGATGTCGATCTTGAAGTTGGCACCGCTGGTCTGCCTCGATCCGTGGTGAATCTGGTCGGTGGTCTGCTCGGTACGCTTGTACTGGAACCCCAGCACGCCGATGGTCGCCTCCACGGCCGCAAAATCGTTGATAAATACGGCCACCCCCGGCGAACACACCAACCCAAGCTTGTATATTTTGGTGTAGGTTCCGCTCAGGTCGCTGTCCGCACCGGTGATCATCTTCCCCTGTCCGCCACCAAGCTGGAGTTTGAGGTCGTTGATCAGCGCAAAACGCCGGCTGTTGCCCAGGTTGATGTAGTTCCGCAGGAAAATGGTTCCGGTATAGACATGCTCGATGTTGTAGTAGTCGGAGACATCGAAGCTCAGGTCGCCCAGCGAGAGGCTGACGTTGTCGATCTGGAGCATGGTTCGCTCATAGGTAAAAGCGACCCCGGCGGCGAGGTTGTTGGCGAACGAGTATCCGGCCATCGGACGGACGGCGAAGGTATAACCCCGGCTGGAAAAATCTTTCAGCAAGCCGAACATTTTGAAGTCGTCGTTGTTATGCTGGGTGTAGGAGATGTTGCCACCGAAAAACCACATCCCCTTGGGCATGAAGGTCTGTACGGTAATGCCACGGTCGAATTTTTCGCGGGCCGCTGCACTGCTTGCCGTTCCACCGGCCACGAGGGCGGCCATCAGCAGCATATATACGGTTTTTCTCATCGGTTATATTCTCGTTTGTTCGGTAAGTTCGGCTTCTGCCGGTACACAAAAAGGGCTCTCCATCACTCCGGTCGCGCCGTTTTTCCGGCGAGGCGGATACCGGAAAGCCCTGTTTTATTTCAGTTTTGTCTGTTTACTGACCGGCGGGCAATTGTTCGGGGTCCCACACCAGCTCGAAATCGTCAATATAGAGTGAACTTCCGGCACCGCCGCAAAAATCATCGCTCAAGTAGCTGCACGTAGCGCACATCACGATATGATCCGGATTTACGACGTGATCTGCATCATAATTGATCCTAAACTCAAAAGGCACATACCCGTTATTATCGGATACATTGGGAGTCGCTTCGGACATGAGTTCGCCGTATCCGACCACCGTCGGATTGGACGGACGCGAACTAACACCGCTTCCCCACACTTCGAGGCTGATGTATATTTTACATTTGTCGGACTGCCCCATCAGGTCGCCGTGTTTCCCATCGATGTCGGTGTCGATGTTCTTGGGAATGTATTTATACCACCCTTTCAATCCCAGCGGCCTGCCTCTATACGGCTGCCCATAGTGTACGAAAGCCCGCTGATCGTCTGAAGTTGTCGGAATACCACTCACTGGTCCAAACGTTCCGCTATATATTGTGCCGGAAGCCAAACTATTGACACCCATTTTAGAGACAGGATAAGATGTCATCCACAAAGCGGTACCCGTCCGTGCCTCATTACCTGTTACTGGCAAAGTCACATTTTTATTAAGTCCCAAACTACCCATATATTTCCCTCCCGGGTTCCCGGTAGCCCAGAAGCGTGCCTGCCCCGGCACATTGGGCGAGTACACGTCGCTGGCCCCGTCGAATGCGCCGTATTCTCCACCTTCGAAATCAAGGTTCGGAAGCCCGGTGAATACATCAGTCGTAAATATGGTGGCCGATCCTGGCACCAAGTTATCCCCGATAGGTCGGAACTCATAGAGAGTCTCCGGCGTAAGGCCCCTTAGCAGGCAGCGGAAACTTTTCTGCGCCTGGTCCACATCGGAAGCCTGCACCGACACGGTTTGCCAGGCATCGTCCCCGCTCCCCCGCACACGGTATTCGAATCCCAATCCCGTCGGGGTGGCGCTTCCCAGCCATTTCGCCGTCACGTAGGCATATTTCGCCCCTACGCCCGGAATGCCGTTCACCAATTCGGAGGTCAGCGCTACCCCGTTCGAGAAGTCGCGCGCCACGGATAAGCTGATCGTCTGGGTCACCAGCTGGTTGTCGAAGTCATACACTTCGATATCGACCGAATAGTTACCGATCGGCAATAATGCCCCGTCCAGCTTCGCCGTGTTCATCAGCCCGGAAAAATCGATCCAGGTATCGGTCGCCCCCACGACGGTGCCTTCGCCCCAAGCAACCAGGCCGGCCAGCGCCGCCCGCTGCGCTTCGTCGGCGGCCATATCATTATCCCCCCCCAGATTGACCATCCCCGGCAGCCCGTACTTAAGCAACGTGGTAGCATCCTCGTGCCGGATCCGCAAGCGCTGTATGCCGGCATCGGCATGGATATTCACTTTGATCTGCCCGTTGCGGGTATCCACATTGGTCACCAGCGGCTCCCGGATACTGATCCCGTCGGCGCGGCTCACCACGGGCAGAGGCCGCGTCTGGTCTTTGACACCGAATGGGAATTCGTACTCCTTGGTGTCGGTCTTGACCGACAGGCGGAACATCGTCCCCCCGTCCGATGGATCCCCGACCGGATTCATTTTCACGGAAAACCGGTAAAAATCGCCCGGCTCGGCATCCGCAATCGTTCGGATATATATCTGCCGTTTATCCGGACTTTGCCTATTGACAGCCCTGAATATCAGCACGAAAGTCCCTTTCTTCGTCTGATTGATCCACCCCTCCTGTCCGGCGTCGGCCTCGGCCTGCGTAAAGGTCAGCGTATCCCGCCCGGCATAATCCTCGGTCGGCTTGACCACCAGGCTGTACTCCGGGAAATTATCCTTGATAGCCTGTTCGAAATCGGTCACCTTCACTTTGACGTTCGCGATCTTGCAGATCATCACCACCGGCGTGTTCTGCCCGGCCTTGACCGTCACGGATTCGGCCCCGCCGTACCTCGGCTCCCCGAATTTCGCAGCCTCCGGAGTCTCGTTGTTATCCTCCGCATATACCGTATATACGCCCTCTTTCAGCTTGATCGACCGCACCGTCCGGTGGTCGTCGTAATGCGCCACGGTATCCCCTTTCTGGTCCACAATGTCCAGCGTGTAGCCGATATCGTCGCGCACCGAGTTCGTCCCCTTTACCCGCACGGCATCGTCCTGCTCGAAAGCGAACGAGATCGTCCCCTCTCCGGCGCCCAGATCGCTGCGGGTACAGCCGGCCAGCTGCGCGAGCAACACCAAGCCGACCACCCGGCCCGTAATATGTGCCATGTATTTAAAACGCTTCATACCAGCATTTTTCCATTCATAATATGCTTCCACACCGTGGGTCTCCGCCCAGCCTATTCGGTCAGGTAAATACTCAGGGTAGCCTCTTTCACGGCCCCCGACGCATCGACCATCTTCAGGCCGAACTTATGTACGGCCGGCCCGTTGGCCGCCGGATCGGCCACACCACCCAACAGCTCCATCAGGCCGCCGACCGAGAACGTATGGCTTTTCTTGCCTTTGATCGGCACATCGGGATCGAGTATCCCGATCTCTTCGCTGGCGAACATATTCACCCACCACATGCTTTCGTCCACATCGTCGGGTTTCTCCGTAACAGCCGGCGGATTGGCGATATCGAACGGCACTTTGTTCGCAAGGCCGAGACCCGGCAAAAGGGAGGCCAACGCGTCCGATTCTATGGTCACGTACAACTGGTCGATCCCTTTCGGGGCATCGAAACGCACGTCGATCTTGTTATTGTCCGCCACCGACACCGTCAACTGCTGGCTTATATCGAATGTGTTGCCGTTGTAATTCGCCCCGACAATGCCGAATTCATCGCCGCCCGGCTCGTCGCCGCCCTCGTTGTCCCAGTTGTCGTTGTTCGGGCCGCCGTCGATGATCCCGTCACCGTCCGGTATTTCGACCATGTGCTCCGAGTCGATGGTGCTGTAATCCACCGTTACGGACGAGGACAGCGATCCGGTCTGCTGGTAGCCGACCTTGACTTTGTGCCACTGCATGGCCGCCACGTTCGAGATAATTTTGGTCTGCCCTTCGCCGTCGCCCAAGGGCTTACCGTCCTCGATGCGTGTACCGGTCACCTTGACATAGAGCTTGCCGTCGTCCGGCACTTTGAAATAGCCGGCACGGGTCTCGCCGACGGCATAGTTCAGGTCGGCGGTCACTTTCTTCGCCGTCGCAGGGTCGGTATAGTCGAAATAGACCTGCACCGACGGATTCTCCACCTTGTCGAGGAAATCCTGGTCGTAATCCACCGTCACCTTGACATTGGCCAGTTTGCACACCAGATCGACATTGGTCAACTCGGAGATACGCACGGTAAAATCCTTCACCCCGTAGTAATACGGCGCTTCCCAATCCGCCAGCGGCTCGGTCGGCAGGCTCGCCGCTTCGAGCTTGTATTTACCGGAAGGGATGGTCACCAACTGTCCGTTGACCTCGGCAAAGGTCTCCCATTTATAATCCTCCCCCGTGAGGTTATTGTGCACGACGCTTCCCGTCTTGTAGTCCAGAATGGCGAGGCGGAACGTTTCGACATCGGGCACCGCGGCGCCGTCGGCTTTGGTGGATCCGTCCGGCTCCACGACGATGAAGTCGCCCTGACGGTCGAGCGTGCCGACGCTCATCTTCCCCATACGCCCCAGGTCGGGGTTGTTCGGCGAATAGGGGTCTTTCGCATCGACGCAGGAGGTGAAAACAGCCCCCGTTCCGAGAACGAGCGCTGCGGCCAGTGCAGCCGTCCGTAATTTGCTATATGTTCCGTATGCTTTCATTTCCATACTGTTTTATTTCCGTTATCATGGATGCGCGAACCGCCGCGCGATCAGTCGAAATCGTACCCGAGTTCGACATTGTCGATCAGCAGCACATTCCCGATGTGCAAGCCGTCTGTCTTTTTCGTATAGTCCGGGCCGCCGTTGGGCTTTCCGACATTTTGCCAGCGTAAGTCCGAGCTGAAGAACACCTTGAGCACCGCAGCTCGCTTGGTCATGTCCGTATAATCGATCTTCAGCGTATGTTTGGTCATATTCGGGACCTCGGTTCCGTCGTTCCAGGACGCTCCGCCGATCCGGCTCCCGTCCTCTGCATATACTTCGACCCGGATCAGGAACTCCTTGGGCGAACCGTCCACCGACGGGGTAAAAGCGTACTGGAAATTCAGCGTCGCCGGCCGTGAGGCGAATGCCGCCCCGCTTTCCGTAATGGTTTCTGCCTGGAACGTTTCGTATGGATAGGTTACTTTCGTCTTGGACGACCAGCCTTTGGCATAATATTCCCACACTTCAGAAGCGTTCCCCAACGGTGAAGCGGAATAACTCCCCAGGTAGAGCACCGCCGCACTGGTATTGCGCACCCTCGCCCCCAATGCCGGCGAACCGCCGCCGGAAAAGAAGTTTCCTTCGTTGTCTCCCCCAGACTTGGCGTAACTGCCCTGCCCCCAACCGGTGGTCCGGAGCTGCACCGCTTTCCGGTAAACATTACCCGGATTGTTAACCAAGATGGTCCCGTTGTTGGCCGATACTTCGGAAACCGGTTCGGTTCCCGATCCGGAATCGGAGTTCATGCTTAAAGTCCGCTGCGAAGTGGTCAGCGGGTTCCGCGTCGCCCATCCCGTCGGCGGAGCCTGTACGGCAACACCCAATGCCGTGGTCGAAGCCGCCTCGTTCCATCCGGCTGCGAATCCGCCGTCCTCCACCCCCGGTAGGGCCAAAGCCTGCTCGGTAGTCCAGGTAGCGGCGCTGCCGGCCGGCACGATCTCCCGTCCGTTGACCGACACCCGGAATTCATATTCCGTACCCGCCTGCAATCCGCGCAATGCGTACTGCACGGCATAAAATCCCTCCCCGTCAGGCGCACCGCCGTTCGTCGGAGTAAAGACGACATCGCCGCCCTCTCCCTCGACAGCATCGCTCCAACCCTGCGCCGAAGTTTTCCTGTATTGCAGCACGGGGTGCGTGCTATTGATAAAATCGTAGTTGGCACGGACGGTAAAGAATGCCCGCGTGGACCAAATGTCCGCAGCGGAAATATCGTCCATAACGACCTGCGGCATCTTGATCTCGGCCTTGACCACGCACGGATAATCGGCCTCCGGATTCTGACCGTAGTTGTCCGTCACTTCGATATTGAAATCGTACTGCGCCGCAGAACCATCCTCCTGCGCCCTCATGGCATCGGAGAAATCGATCCATACGTTCGTGGAGATCGACGCGTCATCCGGCGAGTTCAGCCCCTCGCTCCACACGAAACCGGCAGCCCGCAGCTTGGCCCGCAGCGGATCGTTCTCCGGCAGTCCGGCCAGGTCGATCACCGTCTGCCCGTCGAGCTTCGACGCCAGCACGCCGCTCGCCCCGTCGTTCAGCCGGATGATGAACGACGAAACGCCGCCCGGCACTTTCGCCGACAGGTTCCATTCCGGCACCTCGCCTTCGAAAACAATTTGACTCACGCCACTCTCGAAGTTTCTTGGCACGATTGTTATTGTTGGTTTGTCTTTCGGCAGGAAATATTGCGGGACTTCGATGGTAATATCCTTTTCCGGATTGAGTTCGTCGTCGGTACCGATAATAATGACCTGGGTACTCCCCACATCGGAAGAGACTTTGAGTTTGAGCTTGTAATAGTCGGCAGCATTGGCTTTGGCCAACGGGGTCGGGGAGAAGGCCAGCTTCTGGCCCTCCGGCGTCACGAGGTTGAACCGCATGCGCACGCTTCCCGGCTCGAAAAAGCCGCAGCGGGCCTCGCCTTTGGCGAAACGCAGCGAATCGACGCCCACGGTACGGACATCGACGGAATAGCTCTGATAAAAGAAATCAAAAGTGGGATCGAACTCGACGGAGATTTTTGCCGTAGCCAGCCGCGCCACCAGGTCGACATGCAATTTGTCCTTGGCTTTGATGACGAATTTCTCCTCCGCCCGGTAGGTATAGGTATCGAAAACGGGAATGGCAACCCCTTCAGGCTTGTACTCGGCGACCACTTTATAGGCCCCCGGCGTGAATTTAAGGGTCGCAGGCACGTCATCGAAGCAAGTCCAACGCGCAAGGGTATCTTCGTGTGTATTGATCACATAGACCGCGAGATCCCGATACGGATCAAGCGTCGGCTGCCCCGCCTTGGAGATCGTCTGCTCGTTCTCGGTCTCGTCCAGTCCAACGGTAAGGTGCACCTCGGCATCGCCCGTCAGTCCGAAAGGCGCATCGTCACGCTTAGCACAGCCTACCGCCGTCACGGCGGCCCAAACCGCCATCACGGCGATCCGGAGTCTGAGTCTCTGTTTACTCATTTATAGAGTTTTGGCGGAACAAAACCTGTCTTTTCCGACAGATACTAATTTTGGGCAAAGGTACACCATTTTTCTTTACCTCCAACTTTTCCATCCAAAAATAGAGGGCAAATAACCCATTCATTCCCAGTATATTAATTGCAGACCAACGTACCGGAAAATCAGACCACGAGTGGTCTCTTTGTCAGCATTAGCGGCAATCGTCCTGCGTGGAGCAGCTGCCGCAGGTGCCGTCGCAATCGGCCGGGAAACGCGATTTACCGCCCAGTCTTTCAGCCTCTTCGCGCCGGATCTGGGCCGAAGCGCACTCGATGCCGCGCCGCCTCATTTCGCGGTTGCTCCCCACGTCGCTCTCCAGGTTGCGACCCTTGCGGATCAGGGTGATGGACAATCCGAGTACGAACAGGGCCACCGCTACCACAGCGATCAGTACGGTTATAAGCGTTGTTGACATAATCTTGCATTTTAAAAGCCCACCGGCCTGACAAAGAGCAAAAATAGTGCAATTTTTCTTTAAATTTGTGACCTGTTACCCGATCAGACCATGAAGATACTCATAGCCGGGGCCGGCGAGGTGGGCAGCCACCTCGTCAAGATGCTCAGCAACGAATACCACGACATCACCATCATCGACGACGACGAAAAGCGGCTCGACGAGCTGACGGCCATCTCGGACGTGCTGACCATCGAGGGCGACGTCACGTCGTTCGACAGCTTGACTAAGGGCGAGGTGCAGCGGTGCGACCTCTTTATGGCGGTGGGGCCGGAGGAGAACACCAATATCCTCTCGGCGACGCTGGCCAAGCAACTGGGGGCCAAAAAGGCGATCGCCCGCATCGACAACGACGAGTACCTGAAGCCGAACAACAAGGAGGTCTTCATCAACATGGGGATCGACTACCTGTTCTACCCGGAGAAGGTGGCCGCGCAGGAGGTCATCACCCTGCTGGGGCACTCCTCGACGTCAGAATACGTGGATTTCTCGGGCGGAAAACTGTCGCTGGTGGTGTTCCGCCTCGACGCTTCGTCGCCGCTGATCGGCCGCACCCTGATCGAGATCACGCGCGACCGCGAGAACCTGGAGTACCGCACGGTGGCCATTTCGCGGGGCGGCCAGACGATCATCCCGCGCGGCGAAGACATGTTCGAGGAGGGGGACACGGTCTACGTCATTTCGGGCCGCAGTTCGGTCAAGGAGGTGATGGAGTTTTCGGGCAAACCGAACATCGACGTGAAGAACCTGATGATCCTCGGCGGGTCGCGCATCGGCCGGCGCATCGCCCGCGAGCTGCAGAACGAGATCAATATCAAGCTGGTGGACTACAATCCGGAAAAGGCGTACAAGCTGGCGGAGATGCTGGACAAGACGCTGGTCATCGCGGAGGACGGCCGCAAGAGCGAGGTGATGATCGAAGAGGGGCTGGACAAGATGGACGCCTTCGTGGCCCTGACGGGGCGTGCCGAGACCAATATCCTGGCGGCGATGCTGGCCAAGCGGATGGGGGTCAAGAAGGTGATCGCGGAGATCGAGAACATGAACTACATCACCCTGGCGGAGAGCATCGGCATCGACACGATCATCAACAAAAAACTGATTACGGCCAGCTCGATCTTCCGGTTCACGATGAACACGGACGTGCAGGCGATCAAGTGCCTGAACGGGTGCGACGCGGAGGTGCTGGAATTCATCGTCAAGCCGAACAGCCCGGCCACGAAGGGCAAAATCAAGCATATCAACTTCCCGCGCGAGGCGATCGTGGGGGGGATCGTGCGGGGCGACAAGGCGATGATCGCCACCGGGAACGTGGAGATCAAGGCTTACGACCGCGTGGTGGTGTTCGCCCTGCCGAGCGCGATCGGCAAGGTGGGCGCTTTTTTCGGATAACCTTTTAACCCGAACCCTATGAAACGTTTACTCTTTTTTTGTCTCTCGGCCTTAGCGGCGGGCATCCTTTCCGCCGGGGCGCAGGGCACCGTGTGGCACGATCCGCTGGCCCTCCCCGGCGGCGGCGATTATATCCACGGACGGGGCTTCGCCCTGAACGATTATACCCGGCTGCCGGAAGCGGCGCGGGAGAAGGTGCGCGACGCGGTGTGGAACCTGTCGCGGAACAGCGCGGGGCTATACCTGCAATTCACCACCGACTCGCCGGACATCACGGTACAGTACGAGGTGACGGGAGCGCACGCGATGCCGCACATGCCGGCAACGGGCGTCAGCGGCGTGGATCTCTACAACGGACGGGGCGAGCGGTGCTGGGGGGATTATTCGTTCGGCACGCCGATCACATACACTTACCGGGGATTGCCTGCCTGCGACGGAGCCTATACGCTCTACCTGCCGCTCTACAATACGGTGAAACAGCTCAAGGTGGGGGTCAAAGAGGGGGCCTCTTTCGCTTTCCTGCCGGCGGTGGGGGCTGACTGGGTAGGGAAACCGATCGTCATTTACGGCACTTCGATCACGCACGGGGCCTGCGCTTCGCGGCCGGGGATGGCCTGGACCAATATCCTCCACCGGCTGACGGGAATGCCTACGGTGAACCTGGGCTTTTCGGGCAACGGGCGGCTGGAGCCGGAGGTGATCGACTATGTGGCTTCGATCCCGGCGGCGCTCTACATCGTGGACTGCATGCCGAACATGTATGTGGAGGAGGACAGCGTCTACACGCTGGTGCTGAACGCTGTGCGGCAGTTCCGGCGGCTGCGGCCCGAAACGCCGCTCCTGCTGACGGAACATCCGGGCTATGCCAACCGCAACACGAACACGGCCCGGCGCCTGGAGGACGAGCGGGTGGACCGGGCGCAGCGGCGGGCTTACGCCCGATTGAAAAAGGAGGGGATCAAAAACCTCTATTACCTCACGCGCGAAGAGATCGGCATGCCGACGGACGGCATGGTGGACTACATCCATCCGTCTGACTACGGCATGGAGGTCTATGCGAAGGCGTATGCCAAAGCGGTCGGCAAGATTCTGAAACCGAAACATTAACCCTATATGAAAGCGATTATCGGCCTGCCGCTCATCGGCTCTTTGATACTGGGGACTTCCTGCGTCCCGAAAACGAAATCTTATGCCACGGTGGACGGCTTCGCGCAGGGCAGCACGTACCATATCATGTATTACGACCCCCAGGGCCGCGACCTGCGCACCGATATCGAAGAGCTGCTGGAGGATTTCGACAATTCGCTGTCGGTCTACAACCCAAGCTCGTTGCTGACGCGGCTCAACGAAAACGACGCGGAAGCGGTTCCGGATAAGTGGTTCACGGAGTGCCTCGAAATCTCGCGCGGCATCAGCGACGATACGGACGGGGCTTTCGATGTGACGCTGCGTCCACTGATCGCGGCGTACCGCATCGGGACGGACGACACGCCGCATATCCTGTCGCAGGGGGAGATCGACTCGATACGGGTGTTCACGGGCTACCGGAAGGTACGGATCGAGAATGGCCGCCTGGTCAAGGACGACCCGCGGCTGGCGCTGGATTTCAACGCGATCGCGCAGGGCTATTCGTCGGATCTGATGGGGGCAATGTTCGATTCGTTGGGTATCAAGGACTATATGGTCGAGATCGGCGGCGAGATCCTGTGCCGGGGGCGTAATCCGGAGGGCCGGGAGTGGCGCGTGGGGATCGACCGGCCGGTGGAGGGCAACATGGTGCCGGGGGAGGATTTGCAAACGATCCTGAAGCTGACGGACAGGGGGCTGGTGACGTCGGGCAATTACCGCAAGTTCGCATACGACGAAAACGGCAACAAGGTGACGCACACGATCGACCCGCATACGCTGCGGCCGGCGGTGCACAACTTATTGTCGGCGACGATCATCGCCCCGACGTCGGCCATAGCGGACGGCTATGCGACGGCCTGCATGGTGATTGGGCTGGAGAAGAGCAAAAAACTGTTGGAGCGGCACCCGGAATTGGAGGCCTATCTGGTCTTCAGCAACCCGGACGGCTCGATGGGGGTCTACACGACTCCGAATATTCGCAAACGCATTATGAAATAACCGTTCGTTTTGTTATTACCCATGGGAGGGTACTGTTCTCTTTGGCCCCGTTGGGACTTTCCGGGTATGACGACCCGTTTCGGCGGCGACCGTAGCGAGCCGCGCAGGCCGGAGCCACCCCCGCCGAAGGCCTGCAACATCGCTTCGCTCGTTTTGGCCTCGCTGGCTCCGGCCTTTACAACCCAAAGCGGATGTAATTGCGGAGCCTGAGTATACTGGGTAGACACAGCCCGGAAGCCCAACGGGCCCGCTTTTTACAAAAAGCGGCAGTTCCATACAGGGGAAGAGATAAAAACGAACGATTAAATAAAGCATTTATGAAGAATGTTATATTCTTATATAACCCCGTGTCCGGCGAAGCCCAGATCGTCGCCCAGTTGGACCGTATCGCCATGTACTACCAGCGGGCAGGATATGTGCTGACCCTTTTCCGGATCACCCGCGAGCGGGGCCTGTCCAACCTTTCCGCACTGATCGGAACCCTCCGGCCTGATCACCTGCTCGCCGCTGGAGGCGACGGCACCATCAACCGGCTGGTGAACTATCTCAGGCACAGGGACGTGACCATACCGATCGCCATCCTGCCGATGGGTACGGCCAACGATTTCGCCCACCTGATCGGTATGCCGAACAACCTGACCGACGCCTGCCGGGCCATCCTGAACGGGAAGGTACAATACCTGGACATGGGCCGGGTGAACAACCGGTATTTTATCAACGTGCTGAGCTGCGGCCTGTTCACGGAGGTGTCGCAAAAGACTCCGACCGCGCTCAAGAACACGTTCGGCAAACTGGCCTACTATTTCAGCAGCATCGGCGAGCTGCCGTCGTTCCGGAAGATGAACATCGAGGTGACGGCCGACGAGATCTCGTTCAAAGGGAGCTGCCTGCTGCTCCTGGTGTTCAACGGCCGCACGGCGGGTAACTTCAAGCTGGCCAGACATTCCAGCGCCGAGGACGGCCTGCTGGACGTGCTGATTATCAAAGGCGAGAATATCGTGGAGAGCATTAAGAATGTCTTCCATTTCCTGATGAAGAAACGGGATTCAGCCTATCCCAGCGACATCGTCTACTTCCAGACGCGCAAGCTGCATATCGAGAACGACCAGCCCACGACGGATATTGACGGGGAGAAAGGGCCGGATTTCCCGCTCGACATCGAATGCCTGCCGGGAAGCTTGCCCATTATCGTGCCGCAGGAAACGGAATAGACTTTCCATACAAAAAGCGGCGTGATCCCATCAGGGATCACGCCGCTTTCGCTGTTTTTATACGAGACTAATCGCCGATATGGGCGAACAGCAGATAAGCCACGATCAGCGTCAGCACGATATTGAAACCCTGCGCGATCAGGAAACCCCACAGCGGTTTTTTGAAGCTTTTGTTAAAGATATCCTTGAAGCGGGTCTCCAATCCGATGCAGACGAAAGCGATAGCAAAGAAGGCCCCTTGCAGGTTCTTGGTCACGCCGCCCACGCTCTTGGCCGTTTCGAGCGGCATGGCGAAGCTGAACACCAGAGAGGCGAACACGAAGCCGAGCACGAATTTCGGGAACCGTTCCCACAATACGGCCGGCGTGGGCTTCTCCCGATGGTCTTTGCCTTTGTACGACCAATAGATGGAGATGGCGAAAGCGGCCAGACCGAGCAGCACGTTCTGCGAGAATTTGACGATAACGCTGTATTTCTCGGCCGTCTCTCCGAGCACGGAACCGGAGGCCACGACGGCACCGGTGGTGTCGATGGTACCGCCCATCCATGCCCCGGCCACTTCCGGCGAGAGTCCCATCCAAACAGCCAAATAAGGCATGAAGTACATCATGGGGATGGCCACGACGAGCACCAGCGAAATAACGTACGACAGTTTCTTGCTGTCCCCTTTGATGGCCCCGCAAGTGGCGATGGCCGCCGACACGCCGCAGATGGAGACGGCGCTGGCGAGCATGGTGGACATCTCGCGGTCGACGCCCAGTTTGCGGCAGATCCAGAATCCGAAGTTCCACACGCAGAAGACCACGACGAGGGCCTGAATAAGCCCCAACGCCCCGGCCTGCATGATCTCGCCGAAGATAACGGTAGTGCCGAGCAGCACCAGCCCGATTTTGACGTAAAACTCGCTTTGCAGCGCGGGCCGCATCCATTTAGGCACGCCGATGGTGTTGCTGATAAGCAACCCCAGCGCCACGGCGAAAAATACGCTTTCAAGTCCGGTCGTCTCCTTAATGGCGGGCGACGAGGCGATATACTGCGCTCCCAATGCCACGGCGAAAATAACAATCAGGGAGGGCAGGATTCCGCGTGTGGGCCTGCCGAGTATCTTGCATGCGGCGTAGACGATCACGAACAGCCCGGCGATCAGTATCACGATGTTTTGCCAACTTCCGACGGTGTCGAGGGTCTTGGGCATAACGGGCATCCACCGGGGCATCGCGATGGCGAGGATCATAATGATCAACCCTGCGGCTACGGCAAGCCAGTCTTCGGTCTTAAAATGGTTCAATAGTCGCTGTCTGGTCATCCTATTCTTTATTTTAATCTGTTCGTTTTATTATTGCCCATGGAAGGGTACTGTTTTCTTTGGCCCCCTTGGGACTTTCCGGGTTATGACGACTCGTTTCGGCGGCGAGCGTAGCGAGCCGCGCAGGCCGGAGCCACCCCCGGCGTAGGCCTGCAACATCGCTTCGCTCGTTTAGGCCTCGCTGGCTCCGGCCTTTGCAACCCAAAGCGGGTGTGATTGCGGAGCCTGAGGAGTAGCGTAGCTGGCTCAAAAGTCTTTTGGGTACCTTTTTTTCAGAAAAGGTACGGTTTCATGCGGGTAGTAACTAAACGAACGGTTAAAGTAATAATCAACGTTTCATAGCGCGGTCCATATCCCGTTTGGCATCCTTCTCCTTCAGGTTTTCCCGCTTATCGTACTTCTTGCGGCCCCGGGCAAGCCCGATCACCAGTTTGGCCAGACCACGGTCGTTGATGAACAGCCGCAGCCCCACCACCGTCAGCCCCTTGTCCTGCAAGGCACGTTCGATTTTGTTTATCTCCTTGCGGTTCAACAGCAATTTTCGGTCCCGCTTAGGCTGGTGGTTGTTATACGTTCCCCAGTGGTACTCCGCGATGTTCATCCCGTGGACATACAACTCCCCATGGTGCAGAAAGCAATAGCAATCCACCAGGCTCGCCTTGCTCATCCGCACCGATTTGATCTCGGTGCCCGTCAGCACGATACCCGCCATCCACTCTTCGAGAATTTCGTAATCGAAAGCGGCGCGCTTGTTCTTGATGGATATTTTGTTCTGTTCGGCCATAATTTCCGTGTGCAAAGATAGCTATTCTCCACGAGGTTGCAGTAAGTCCAAATACCTAATCGCCCCTCCCCTTAAAACGAACGATGCCCGGCGCTGTCGACAGCGCCGGGCATCGTATAACCTTTCGGTTCGGAAACCGATTAGTATTTCATTTTCACTTTCACTTTTACGATTTCCACGAACTGTGCATGTTCGAAGAAGTTGTAGAAGTTTACATCGGTTGCAGCCAGTTCGGCAGCTTCCGGGTTCTGAGCGATAGCGGCTTTCAGGTTCGAGATCAGAGCGTTAGCATCGCCTTCCTGTGCTGCGATAACCGCTTTCACATAGTTGGCACGCCAAGTGTTCATACCCGCCAGCTGCTGTTTAGCTTTGGCTACGTTGCCGTTCAGCAGTTCGGCCAGTGCCTGGTTGTAACCGTCGAGGGTACGTGCGGCAGCGGCGTAGTTACCGTTGGCCAGTTCAACGAGACCCTTATTGTATTTGGCTTCCGGAGCGGAAGAGGCAGCGAAGAATTTGGCTGCTTCAGCCTTTTTGCCTTCGGCCAGGGCTACGACGCCCAGGTTGTTGATGACGTTCGGGTCGGTGTTGTTCAGCGAAGCGGCTTTCAGGAAAGCGGCTTTGGCACCTGCGTAATCGCCTTCGTTGGCCAGAACCACGCCGAGGTTGTTGTAACCGCGGTAGCAGTTGTATTTTTCGGCAGCGGCTTTGTAGATCTTAGCCTTGGTAGCGTTGTCGTTGTACAGGGTGGCAGCGAACAGCATCTCTTCCACGTTCAGCTTGTTGATGTCGGTAGCGACAGCTTCTTTCAGCTCGTTGTCGGTCAGACCTTCGACCTGAACGTTAACGGTCATTTTCGAACGGCGCAGTTCCGGGAGGATCTTTTCGGCCAGCACTTTGAAAGCGGCGCTCATGTTCTTGATCTCACGGTCGCGAACCTGCGGATCGCTGTACATCGAGAGAACCTGGAGGATCAACGCTTTGTCGGGGATATCCGATTTTTCGACCAGTTCCTTGAAGCCTTCCCAGTCTTCGCCCATCGCGTTGATGTCGAACTTGGTGTCAGCCGGCACTTTGTCTTTCTTGAACTTGGCGCTCATAGCCTTGTGGGTAGAGGTACCGCGTTCTTTGGACAGTCTGTCGTTGAAAGCCAGCGGGCCGTCCGGAGAAGCATATGCCTGGGTGTAAACATCGCCTACTTTCTTCTTGGCATCGCCTGAGTTTGCGATGATGAAGTCCTGCAGGGCTTTGATGTCTTCCTTGGAGAGCTGGTTCGAGCGAACGTTGGCCCGGTTGATCACGAACATGATCTTAGCCGATTCCGAAATGTTGGTCACGCGCTGGAAAGCATCCGGAGCGATAGCCACTTTCGCATAGTTGTCGGCCATGAGTTGCAGCGAGCTTACACCGTTGGCAACCACGATCGGGGTCTTGTATTCGGTGAAGTTCTTGATCTTCTTACCGCCTTTCAGGCACTTGGCCTCAGCTTTGAGTACGAGCTGCGACAGGCGCATCGACGGGTTGTACGGGATCGCTACATCCATGGTGAAAGAGCCGCCCGAGTAAGGAATGACGGTATAGTTGTCCTGTACCTTTTCCCCCTGGAGGAATTTCGGTTCGCCGGCGTATTCGCTGCCGTCGATGGCCGAAACGATCACCGGAGTCACTTTCAGCACGCCCTGTTTGTGGAATGCTTTGGCCGGGATGTTCACGGTGATGGTGGTCACGGCGTTGTCACCCTTGAGGGTAACCACTTCCGGAGCGCAGGTAACCGTAATGCCCTGTGCGGTCTTCTTCATCATCTTGCTGAAGCAGTTACAGCTGGTGAGAAGAGCCGACGCAGCGATGACCGCGAGACTGATGTTTAAAAACTTTCTCATAATCAGTTAATTGTTATTTAATTGGTTTTTATTGTTTTCTATCCACTCCATTGAAGGAAATACAAAGTTACGAAATTGTTTCGGAAAATTCTTTAGGAGCTGCGAAAAAAATCCTTTGCGCTTTTCCTCGGAATTCCGGCTTCCGCGACTATATATTTCGGTTGTTTCCGAAGTTTCTTTCCCGTTACTGTTCCTTGTCGATCAGCACTTTGCGCGAGAGTTTCAGTTTGCCGTTCTTGGGATCGACCCCGATCAGTTTCACGTCGATCATGTCGCCCTCCTTCAGTCCCGTCTCTTCCATGGTCTCGAAGCGGCGGTGTGCGATTTCGGAGATGTGCAGCAGGCCGTCCTTGCCCGGCAGGATCTCGACGAAGGCCCCGAAGGCGACTATCGTCTTCACCTTGCCGTGATAGATCGTTCCCACTTCCGGCACGGCCGTGATCCCTTTGATCTTGGCGATCGCCGCATCGACTCCCTCTTTGTTGGCGCCGAACACGTCCACTTTCCCCACTTCGCCCTCCTCGGTGATGGTGATGGTCGTTCCGGTCTCTTTCTGCATCTCCTGGATCACCTTCCCGCCCGGGCCGATCACGGCGCCGATAAAGTCTTTCGGGATGGTGATCTGTACCATGCGCGGCACGTGGGGCTTGTAATCCGCACGCGGCTCGGCGATGGTCTCGGTCAGTTTGCCGAGGATATACATCCGCCCCTGGCGCGCCTGCTCCAACGCGGCGGCCAACACGTCATAGCTCAACCCGTCTACCTTGATGTCCATCTGGGTGGCGGTAATGCCGTCAGCGGTCCCGGTCACTTTGAAGTCCATATCGCCCAGGTGGTCTTCGTCACCCAGGATATCGGAAAGAACGGCGACCCGGTCCCCTTCGGCGATCAGCCCCATGGCGATCCCCGACACCGGCTTTTTGATCTGCACCCCGGCATCCATCAGGGCCAGCGTCCCTGCGCAAACGGTCGCCATCGACGACGAACCGTTGGACTCCAGGATGTCGGACACCACGCGGATGGCATACGGGCAAACGCTGGCATCCGGGATCATCGGCTTCAGTGCGCGGAACGCCAGGTTGCCGTGTCCGATCTCCCGACGTGACAAACCCCGTGCCGGACGCGCTTCACCGGTCGAAAAAGGCGGAAAATTATAGTGAAGAACGAATCGCTCGGTCCCTTCGCGCAGGACGTCGTCGATCATTTTTTCATCAAGTTTTGTGCCAAGCGTCACGGTGGTCAGCGACTGCGTTTCGCCGCGCGTAAATACGGCCGAACCGTGAGGCGCGGGCAGGTACCCCACTTCGCACCATATCGGCCTGATCTCCGTGGTCTTACGTCCGTCCAGACGCACCCCTTCGTTCAGGATCATATTGCGCATGGCGGGTTTGAGCGAATAGTCGTGGAAGTAGCGGCAGATCATGCTTTTCTTCGCGGCCAGCTCCTCGGCGCCGTGCTGCGCTTCGAATTCGGAGAGGTACCGGTCCAGTATCTCGTCGAATTTGTCGCTGCGCTCGTGCTTGGGCAGTTGGCTCTTGGCGATCTCGTACACTTTGTCGTAGGTAGCCCCGGCCACGGCGTCGCGCAGCGCCCAGTCGTTCTGCTCGTGGCAATAGGTGCGCTTTTCGGCCTTGCCGACTTCCCGCATCAGTTCGATCTGCGCCCGGCACTGCTTTTTGATCTCTTCATGAGCGAATTTGATGGCGTCGAGCATCACGGCTTCGGACACCTCTTTCATTTCGCCTTCGACCATCATGATATTGTCCTCGGTGGCGGCCACCATGATGTCGAGGTCGCAGGCGTCGCCGGCCATCTGCGAGAAGGTCGGGTTGATGACGAACTCGCCGTTGAGCCGCGCCACGCGCACTTCCGAGATCGGGCCGCCGAACGGCACGGTCGATACGGCCAGCGCGGCCGAAGCGGCCAGCCCCGCCAAAGCGTCGGGCTGGATATCGGGATCGGCCGACAGCAAGGTGACGGTCACGAACACTTCCGCGTGGTAGTCGCTGGGGAACAGCGGACGCAGGGCGCGGTCGATCAGGCGCGACACGAGGATCTCATAATCGGACGGGCGTGCCTCGCGCTTGAGGAACCCGCCGGGGAAACGGCCGTTGGCCGCGTATTTCTCTTTATATTCCACGGAAAGGGGCATGAAGTCCACGTCTTCTTTGGCGTCTTTAGCCGCCACGACGGTAGCCAGCAGCATGGTGTCTCCCTGACGCACGACCACCGCGCCGTCGGCCTGCTTGGCCAGCTTGCCGGTCTCGATCTGGATGGTGCGTCCCCCGCTGAGTTCGATGTTTTTTTGGGTTGCGTTGTAATACATTGTGTTTTTTCCTTGAAAATTTGGGGCTAAGATACAAAAAAAACGGGCCGCGCAAGCGCAGAAAGCCCGTTATTCGTAAAAAAGACGACGGTTTCTTTGCAAACAGCAAAGAAACCGTCCCTTTCGGCTGAAATAAAATTACTTACGCAAGCCCAGCGCCTTGACGATGGCCCGGTAACGCTCAATGTCGGTTTTCACCAGGTAGTCGAGCATGCTGCGGCGTTTACCCACCAGTTTGAGCAGGGCGCGCTGCGTGTTGTAGTCGTGTTTGTGCTGCTTGAGGTGTTCGGTCAGGTGCGCGATCCGGTAAGAGAAGAGCGCGATCTGGCTTTCGGCGGAGCCGGTGTCTTTGGCGGCTTTGCCGTAGTTCTGAAACAGTTCCTGTTTCTTTTCGGTGTTGATGTAGTTGCTCATGTAATTATACGGTCTATTAATTAGAAGCGGGGCAAAGGTAGCATTTTTTTCCCGACTTCCAATCCCGGGCCGGAAAAAGTTTCAATCCAGCGAGCGGTACCGGATAAACAGCACTCCTTTGGGCTTGACGGTCACCTCCTGCCCCATGCGAAGCGGCCCGCGGCCCCATACGTCCACCAGGGCGTAGTTCCCGGGGCAGGTCTGAAGCCCCATCTCCTCATGGCTCACGACAAATACGGATTCGGCGTCGGCACTTTTGTTGAACACGGCGATCCAGCCGTCGTCCTTGGTCCCGTTTTCGGAAACACCCCAGATCTCGGCGTCGGGGTCGTCGACCAGCATCATCGCCTTGCCTCCTTTACGGAAGCAGGTCAACAGCTCTTCGTTCCCGCACGAAACGACGGCGGTGGAATCGGTTCCGTCCTGCCGCAGCGCGGCGCGCACGGCGGCGCATTGATCGGGCTCCTGCGCAGGGACCTGTGCCCACGAAGCGCTCCCGATAAGCATGAAAGCCACGGCGGCGATCCAATGTCTGAATTTTCCCATGATCTTGTATTGAATTAAGGTATATAGACTTCCAGCACTTTCCCCTGCCCTTTAAGGGTCACTTCGTCGATCTCGGCAGGGAGCAGCACGGTCTCCCCTTTCTTCACGGTCTCGGTTCCACCTTCGTACTCCAGCTCCAGGCTGCCGTCGAGGCAGATGTAGATCACGAAGGAGTCCAACGGTGCATAATCCCGCACGGTCTCGCCCTCCACGATCAGGGAGTTGGTCTGGAAATAGGGGCATTTCTCCAAGGTCACCGGGGCATTGACTTTCGGCGCAGCCACGGTCTTGTAGTCCGACCGGGATTTATATTCGATGGCGTCCAGCGCCAGTTCGGTATGAAGCTCACGCCCTTTCCCGGTCTTGGGATCGACGCGGTTCCAGTCGAACACGCGGTAGGTGATGTCGGAGGTTTGCTGGATCTCGGCGATCAGCAGCCCTTTGCCGATGGCGTGGATGGTCCCGGCGGGAATAAAATAGGAGTCGCCGTCCTGCACTTTATATGCAGTAAGAAGTTCCGCCAGTTTCCCGGCATTCAGGTATTCGAGGTATTTTTCCTTGGTCACCGGCTGGTTGAAGCCGAGATAGAGTTCGGCCCCCGGCTCGTGCCCCACGACATACCACATCTCGGTCTTGCCGAAGGAGTGGTGCCGCTCGGCGGCGAGCTTGTCGTCAGGATGCACCTGTATGGAGAGGTTGTCGTCGGCGTCGATGAGTTTGATGAGCAGGGGGAATTCCTCGCCGTATTTATCGAACACTTTGTCCCCGACCAGATCGCCCATGTAGATTTCGATCAGTTCCTGCAGGCTGTTGCCTTTGAGCTTTCCGTTGGAGACGACGGAGACGTCGCCGTCGACGCCGGACAGCTCCCAGCTCTCGCCGATCTTCTCCCCTTCGGGCAGTTTCTTGCCGAAGGCGGTCTCTATCTTACGCCCGCCCCAGATGCGTTCTTTGTAAATGGGTTTGAATTTCAATGGGTAAAGCATCTCTCTATATTTCGTTTATGTTTTTTAATCGTCCCTTTTTTGAAAGAAAGGGATCCAAAGAACTTTTGAGATAGCTACGCTACTCATCAGTCTACCGTAGTCCCTATTCTTTGACAAGCAGAGCGAGGCCGGAGCCAGCGTGGCCCAAACGAGCGAAGCGATGTTGCAGGCCTTCGCCGGGGGTGGCTCCGGCCTGCGCTGCTCGCTACGCTCGCCGCAGAAACGGGTAGTTACAACCTGGAAAGCCCAAACGGGGCCTCTTTGTTCACAAAGAGAACAGTACCCTCCAGGGGGTAGTAATAAGCCGGACAATTCAATAATCAGAACGAACGTCCGGCGCCACCGCCGCCGCCCATGCCGCCGCCGAAACCTCCGAAACCGCCTCCGCCAAAACCGCCACCTCCGCGACCACCACCGAAACCACCGATGATCGGCGGGAAAATGATCGGCCCGCGACGGTAATTCCGGCGTCCGCCCGAACCCCCTCCGGAATTGTCGTTATCATCATCCCCGCCCCCCTTGTAAGACTTGCTCAGGATGATAAAGATGAAGATGATCACCCCCAGCGAAAAGAGGCCCCCGATCCAGTCGAAAGCATCCGAGCCCTTATCCTTTCGAGAAGAGGTGTACTCGCCCCGTACCGCAGCGCGGACAGCCGCTGTGCCCGCCGCCACCGCCCGGTAGTAATTCCCCTCCCGCAGGTACGGCATCATCTCGTTGTCGATGATCCGCCCCGTCGTGATGTCCGGCAAAGCCCCCTCCAGGCCGTAACCTACGGCAATAAAGACCTCGCCGCCACCGTATTGGTTCCGCGGCTTGACCAGCATCACAACCCCGTTGTCATGCTCCTTGCTCCCCACGCCCCACTTTTCCAGTATCCGCGTCGCATACTCCGACGCCGGGTAGCCGTCCAGGTCGTTGACCGTCACCACCGCCACCTGCGTCGAAGTGGCCCGGTCGAAAGCCACGAGGCTGTCCTCCAGCGCCTGCCGCTGCGCCCCCGAAAAGAGGCCCGCATAGTCATTCACCAACCGCGGCGGCGACATCGGCTCCGGGATCGCCTGCCCGCGGGCCGTCCCCCCGGTGAAAGCCAATCCCAACGCCAACGCCAGCCCGGCGGCAAAACGCTTTATGTTCGCAAAACGAAGCAAAGTGATAAATCCTTAGAATTGAACCTCCGGCGCCTTCTCGGCCCCCGCCTCGGCGGCAAAGAAGCTCTTCGGCGTGAAGCCGAACATCCCGGCGATCAGGTTGCGCGGGAACTGCTGCACATAGACGTTGTAAGACTGCACCATCTCGTTGAACCGCCGGCGCTCGGTGGCGATCCGGTTCTCCGTCCCTTCGAGCTGCGTTTGCAGATCGCGGAAATTCTGGTTCGCTTTCAGATCCGGGTAAGCCTCCGAAATGGCCATCAGCCGGCTCAACGCCGACGACAGTTCGCCCTGCGCCTGAGCATACTTAGCCAGCGTCTGTTCGTTCAGGTTGTCGAAACTGACCTGCATCTGGGTAGCCTTCGCCCGTGCGTCCACGACCCCTTCGAGGGTCGATTTCTCGTGCGCCGCATAGCCTTTGACCGTATTGACCAGATTGGGAATCAGGTCGGCCCGGCGCTGGTACTGGTTTTCCACATTCGCCCACTGGGCCCCCACCGCCTGGCTCCGTTCCACCAGCCCGTTGTACGTGCCCTTGAGCCAGAAGAAGATCCCCAGCACGACGACCACGACGATCAACAATATCCAAATTCCTTTTTTCATAGCTTTAAAAACTTTATGTCTTATCAAAAACGTTACCAACCGGATGCGATCCAACCGGTTTGAATGGCCCGGCCGCCGTTCGTTTGATGCAAATGTATGTTTTTTACACCGAAAACGAGCGCCATCGCCCGGTTATTATATCAGCCCCATCTGTTCGAGCAGGATCGAGGCGTTCATGTTGCGGCTCACACCGGGGTGGAGCTTATAGTCGTAAACGATCTCACGGCCCCGGTGTCCGATTTCGAAGCAAACGTTCCGGAAACGGTCCGGAAAACGCTCCTGCAACCCGCCCAGCGCCAGGTCGTGCGTGGCCACCAGCCCCGCCACCCGGTACGAGGCGAGTTTCTCAAGGAACCGCAGCGAACCGTTCAGCTTGTCCTGCGAATTGGTTCCCTTGAGCATCTCGTCGAGGATGATGAAGAGCCGCTCTTCGCGCTCCGCCGTCCGCACCAGCTCCTGCAACCGCAGGAGCTCGGCATGGAAATAGGAGGTTCCCTTCGAGAGGTTGTCCGTCGTCCGCATGCTGGTGAACAGCGCCGTCGGACGGCACCGGAACGCCTGTGCGCACACTACGTTTCCCGACAAAGCCATCACCAGTCCCACGCCCACCGTCCGCAAAAATGTGCTCTTGCCCGCCATGTTGGCTCCCGTCACGATATAGAACTCATGCAAATCCCGCACCAGAAGATCGTTCGTCACCATTCCGCCGCGTCCCAGCATCGGATGGCCCGCGCCGCGGACTTCCAATAACACCTCGTCCGTGATCTCCGGCACGGCATATTCCGGACGGCCGAAACGGAACGTGGCCATGCTGACCAGCGTATCGGCCTCGGCCACCGCGCCGAGCCACTTCCCGACCCGGCCCCCGTACCGCCGCCGCCATTTCTCCAGCCGCATCACCAGGTGGACATCGCGCATCCACAGAGCATTGGTCACCAGTCCGGCAAACAGGTTGGCCCGCTGTTCCAACCCGGCCATAATGCGCTCCAACCCCCGGAACGCCCCCAAAGCGCCGCCCTCTTCGCCTCCGGCGATCTTGCCGTGCAACTCCCTCAGCCGCGCCGCCTTGAAACCGGCCCCGGCCAGCATCTCCGCCAGCCCGGTATAGCTCCCCATCATGCCGAGGAAAGCCTCCAGCCGCTCCTGCATCCGCCCCACTCGCTTGGCATAGGCCCCGACGATCCCCAACTGCAAAAGGGAGAGGATCACCGCCGGCCACACGAAAGGCCGCCCGGCTACGATCACCGCTATCCACGCCCCGACGGTCAGCACCGTCAACAGGTATGGCAGCCACCGCCACAGGCCGCCGCCGAACAGCTCCGGCTCCGCCAGGAAAAGGCTCCACGCCCTGCCGTCCGGCCCGCTCCCCCTCTTTTTCCGGCCCAGCGCACCCGCCACCCGGAAACGCAGGCACCACTCCGGCATCCCGGCCAGCTCGTTCGCGGCCTCCTGCCGCGCCCGTATCTCCGCGGCATCGCGGCAAGGTTCGAGCAGCCAGTCCGCCAGTTTCCGCTTCCCGTCCGGCGTCACGGTACGGGCGATCCGCCGGAAGAGCGAATCGGCCCCGAAAAGATCGAGGTCGGAGGAGTAGGCGTGACCGGGGTCGGCGAACTCTTCGCCGGTCGGCAGGTCGCCGAAATCGTCCTCCAAAGCCCCCAATTCCGTCCGGCAGCACCGCGCCAGCTCTTCGTAGTAACGGATACGGCGCACCACCCGCCCGTCCAGTATGCCGAACACGACAAAGAGAACCACAGTCCCCACCGCGGCCCAAAGCCAAAAGCGGCTGTCGAGCGCCGCTATTCCGTATATATCCCAGACCAGCAGCCCGAAAACGGCCACCCGCAGCAGGGTCACCCAGTTCCTCCGGCGCTGCCACCGGCTGGTCTCCCGGCCGGCTTTTCCGGCCTCCTCACTATAATATGATCGCGGTTCAGGCATATTCATGCGACAAATGTAAAGATTTCGGTTGCATGTTCCGAATTTTTGCATACATTTGCAGTGTACCATAACAATAATACACTAAAATCCTACTGGCTATGAGCGATATACTCTGCGCCCGGAACATCGTCAAACAGTACGCCGGGCACCGGGCCCTGGACGATGTGAGCCTGTCGGTGCCCGAAGGCTCGGTCTACGGACTGCTGGGGCCGAACGGCGCGGGCAAGACCACCCTGATCCGCATCATCAACCGCATCACGGCGCCCGACAGCGGAACGCTGGAGTTCGACGGCAGGCCGATGAGGGCGGACGACATCTACCGCATCGGCTACCTGCCGGAGGAGCGCGGGCTTTACAAAAAGATGAAGGTAGGCGAACAGGCGCTCTACCTGGCCCGCCTCAAGGGGCTGAGCCGGGCGGACGCGCGTGCGCAGCTCGAAAAGTGGTTCTGCAAGTTCGGCATCATGGGCTGGTGGGACCGCAAGATCGACGAGCTGAGCAAAGGGATGGCCCAGAAGGTGCAGTTCATCGTGACGGTGATCCACCGGCCTCGCCTCCTGATCTTCGACGAGCCGTTCAGCGGCTTCGACCCGATCAACGCGCAACTGCTGCGGGACGAGATCCTGAACCTGCGCAACGAAGGGGCCACGGTGATCTTCTCGACGCACAACATGGCGTCGGTCGAGGAGATCTGCGACCATATTACGCTGATCAACAAGTCGCGCAATATCCTGACGGGGCCGGTGGACGAGATCCGGCGAAGCTGGGGAACGGGTACCTACCGGGTGGACTTCACGGGCGATCCGACGGTGCTGGCGGCAGCTTTGCAGGGGCTCTGCACGACGGAAGAGGCCGCCCCTGAAGCGGCAGCGGACGCGGGACGGCTCCAGTCGCTCCTCCTGAAGCCGGAGCGGGATGGCATCCCGGTGCGGGAGCTGGTCGGCCGCATCAACGAGACAGTCGAGATCCACGGTTTCCGCGAATCGGTGCCGTCGATGAACGACATCTTTATAAAGGCGGTCGAAGCCTCGAACGATTCGCCTGAAAAATAACTTTCCTTTTCTGCGATTCGCCAGAATCGCCGGTCTCGGCGGCAGCGACGGCCTTAAGGTCATGCAAACCCGATGGGGCCGGCGCCGGGGTGGGCGCCGAGGACGAAACCAACAATAAAATACCATGAACAGCAAAATTACCCTTATCATACAGCGCGAGTTCAACCAGCGGGTGCGCAAGCGCAGCTTCATCATCTCCACCATCCTGATGCCGATCCTGATGGTGGGCATCATGGCCGTGCCGGTGCTGATCGCCATGTACGGAAGTTCGCCCTCCTCCACGCGCGAGATCGTGGTGATCGACTCGTCCGGCGTCGTGGCCCCGGCCTTGCAAAGCGGGCAGGGAATCGCCTTTACCCCCACGACGATGCCGAACGACAGCGCGCGCACGGCGCCACAGTACAGCGGCGCGTACGGTTTCCTGGTGGTCGGGCCGCAGGTCGTCGAGAACCCTTCGGAACTGACGCTCTACACGCGCGAAAGCTCGACGCTGGCCATCGAAAGCAATATCCGCGAGCAGGCCCGGCAGGCCATCTACCAAAAACGGGTCGAGCAAGCCGATGTGCCGGGGCTGGACTCGATCCTGCAACGGCTCCAGGTCCGCACCACGCTGACCACTTACCTCCTCAACGCGCAGGCGGACGGCGGCGAGGCGGCCAAAGAGAGCTCGTCGGCGGCTTCGATGGTCGTTTCGTACGCGATGGGCTTCATTATCTACATGTTCATCTTCATCTACGGCGCGGCGATCATGCAGGGGGTCATCGAGGAGAAGAGCAACCGCATCGTGGAGGTGATCGTCTCGTCGGTGAAACCGTTCCAGCTGATGATGGGCAAGATTGTCGGCATGGCGCTGGTGGCCCTGACACAGTTCGCCATCTGGGTGGTGCTGATCGGCGGGGCGATGCTGGCGATCCAGCACTTCGCTCTGGGCAGCGCGGACGCGATGCCGGCCGAACTGGCTTCGATCGTCAAATCGCTGGACGGGATGTACCTGCTGAAGATGACGGGGGCGTTCCTGATCTTCTTCACGGGCGGCTACCTGCTCTACGCCTCGATGTTCGCGGCGGTGGGCAGCGCGGTGGAGAACGCGCAGGACACCCAGCAGCTCCAGCTGCCGATCACAATCCCGCTGATTCTGGCCATCGTAGTGATGATGAACGTGATGCGCGACCCGACCAGCACGGTGGCTTTCTGGTTCAGCATCATCCCGTTCACCTCGCCGATCATCATGATCGCCCGGATGCCTTACGGGGTTCCGGCCTGGGAGGTTGCCCTCTCGGCGGTGCTGCTCTACGCCACTTTCCTGCTGATCGTCTCGCTGGCGGCCAAGATCTACCGCACGGGCATCTTCATGTACGGCAAAAAACCGACCCTCGCCGAGATGCTGCGCTGGATACGGTATAAAGGGTAACAGAATCTTTATGAGCATTCCCATATTCGGTGGTCTGCGCCTGCGTGGGACTTGCTCCGCGGCCCCGTTGGGGCATTTGTTAGGGCTTGCATCACCTTACTGAAGGGAGGCGCGGGCCACTGCTGACGCGGGGACTTGGAATAGCTGCAACCTAATGCTCCGACCCGAAAATAATTCCCTATATTTGGCCTGTGGCCCGCCGGATTATCTTTATCATACTGCTGTTCCTGCTGGGCGCCGCGCATCATGCGGGCGCCCAGCAGCGTATGGTCATTACCGGAACGGTGACGGCGGACAGCCTGCCGCTCCCGGATGCGGCAGTGACGGTGAACGCCTCGGACACCGCGAACGTCGCCCGACGCACCGTGCTGACCGGCAAAGACGGGAAATTCCGCCTCTCCACGCAACTCCAAAAGCCGGAGGTGACCGTATCCTATCTCGGATATAAGAAATATGTCCGGAAGATAACCGAAAGGTCGGGAACGATAGACCTCGGCACGATCCGACTGGCGCCGGAACCGCTGCGCACCGAGGACGTCACGGTACAGGCACAGGCCCCGATGACGGTCATCAAGGGCGACACCCTGCAATACAACGCCTCGGCTTTCAAGACCAATCCGGACGCGACCAGCGAAGACCTGCTGAAAAAAATGCCGGGCATCGCCGCCGACGCCAACGGTAACCTCACAGCGCAGGGCGAACAGATCAAAAAGGTCTACGTGGACGGCAAGGAGTTCTTTTCGGAACAGCCCAAGACGGCGCTGAAAAACCTCCCGGCCTATACGGTCAAGAATGTGCAGGTTTACGACGACAAGAGCGACAAGGCCAAATTCACGGGTGTGGACGACGGCGAGCGGGTCAAGACGGTGAATATCGTGACCAAAAACGGGGTCAGCACCAGCACCTTCGGCAAGGTGTACGGCGGCTACGGCACCGACAACCGCTACACGGGCGGCGCGGGCGTACACCTGTTCCGCGACAAGCAGCGCCTGACGGCCACGGCGCAGACCAACAACGTCAATGGCGAAGGGGAGAACCTGAACGAAGTGTCGGGCATGGGCGGGGGAATGATGGGCGTCATGGGTTTCGGCGGCGGGGGAGGCGAACGCATCTCCCGCTCGTTCGGCCTCAATTACAGCGGCGAGTTCGGCGAAAAGCTGAAAGTCAACGGCAACTACACGTTCGACAACAGCGTTTCGGAATACCGCAGCACCAGCCTGACGGACTACCTGACCACCGAACGCCACAGCGCCGACACGACGGCGAACCGCACCGAATCCTACCGCCACAACCTGATGCTTTCGGCCGAGTGGAAACCGGACACGGTCAACCGCATCACGTTCCGCCCCCGGCTGAGCTACGGCACGAGCCACGGCAGTAGCGCGCGGCGGCAGAAGACCTTGCTGGACGGCGCATTGAGCAACGCGGCGGACAACCGCTACACGAACGACGGGGATAACTATAATTTTTCGGGCGACCTGAGCTGGATGCACCGTTTCGGAAAGCCGGGACGAACCCTTTCGGTCTATGCCACCGTCGCGGGCAACAATAACGAGACGAATGGCTACCAGTTCTCCTACTACGGCAATCCCGACCCGACCACGGGACTCTGGACGCGGGACACCATCCGGCAGAAGAACCGTTCGCTGGGGCCGGGGGTATCGGTGTCGGGATCGGTGAGCTACGCGGAGCCGCTGTCGAAAAGTTCCAGCCTGAACGCGGGCTACGAAATCTCGTACAACAAAAGCCGGGCAGACCGCCGGGGCCTCAACTGGGATCCTTGGGCGCAGGACTACACGATACTGGACACGGTGACCACGAACCTGTTCGACCGCAACCAGACCCGGCAATCGATCCGCCTGGGGTACGGCTACAACACCCGGAAAAAGGTCTATTTCAATGCTTCGGTACGCTACGAATTGACGGGGCTGCACGACACGGAGAGTTTCCCGGAGCAGCGGGACGGCCGCTACACGTTCGGCGCGGTGCTCCCGCAGGCCAACCTGATGTGGCGGCCGTCGAAAGAACACAATTTCGGGCTGTATTACAACCGTTACACGCAGGTGCCGTCGGTGGACCAGCTTCAGGAGGTGTACAACATTACGGATCCGCTGTACGTCACCACGGGGAATCCGAACCTGAAACAGAGCTACACGGACAATGTCAATCTATACTATAATTATTACAACCAGAAGAGGTCGATCGGGGCGGGGTTCGGGGCCTATGCGAGTTTCGTGGCGGACGCGATCGCGTACCACCGGCGGTTCCTGACCGAGAGCGTCACCATTCAGGGCATCACGATCCCGAAGGGGGCGCAGATGACTTCGCCGGTGAACCTGGGCGGAGGACGCAGCCTGTCCCTGAACGGGAATGTGTACGGCACGGTCAAGCCGGTCAAGTGCAACGTGGGGCTGGGGCTGCGGTACTCGTACAGCCGGATGCCGTCGATCGAGGACAATGTCACGTACCGCTCGCAACGCCACGGGTTCGGCGGCAATATCAACGTGAACAGCAATATCTCGGAGAAGGTCGATTTCAGCGTCGGCTACTCGCCGAACGTGAGCCTCAGCCGGGCGTCGAAGGGCTCGTTCGAACGGCTGATCACGCACGATCTTTCGGGCCGTTTCCAGATCGATCTCTGGAAGGGACTGATCCTGAGGGGGGATGCGACGTGGCGCAGCCAGTCGGGCTCGCGGGAGTCGTACCGCCAGAGCTATGCGCTGGTGAACGCCGGGATAGGTTACAAGTTCCTGAAGTTCCGGCAGGCGGAGTTCCGCGTGACGGGCTATGATTTGCTGAACCAAAATCGCTCGTTCTGGCAGTCGACTTACGAGACGTATATCCAATCGACGACGAGCAATGTCCTGAGGCGCTATTTCATGTTCGGCTTCTCCTATACGTTCGACAGCCGCCGCAAAACCGCCCAACCCTGATATTCGATCGCTTTTCCGTATCCCCGTTCATTCGGTTGGAGGCAACCGTACCTTTTCTGAAGAAAAGGTACCCAAAAGACTTTTGAGATAGCTACGCTACTCCTCAGTCTGCCGAAGTCCTCATTCTTTGGGGCGCGGGAGCGGCGGCCTTGATTTAGTAACAGCATATGGCCGCCGTTCACCGCACCCCAAAAGTTAAGGCTGTGATAGATTTAGGATGCGCAAGCATCCTCGAAAGTTTCTTTGGTTCTTTCTGTTCACAGAAAGAACAGTACCCTCAAACCGAAAGAATGAGGGTACAGAAAAGCGATGGATAATCAGAGTTTGAGCAGGGCTTCGAGGTTATTGAAGCGATTGTGGTAGTCCTCCATCGAGCGGCGGATCACCTGTTTGGCCTCCTCCGCCCCGTAGATATGCGTGATCTCCACATTGCGTTTGGCCCCCGGCAGATCCTTGTACGTCAGGAAATAGTGGCGCAGGCGCTCCACCACCAGCGGCGGCAGATCCGACACATCGTCGATATTGCCGTACACCGCATCATGCTTCAACACCGCAATGATCTTGTCGTCCGCCTCGTTGTTGTCGATCATGCGGATGCCCCCTACCGGTTTGGCATGCACCAGAATGTCCCCGTGCGTGATGGTCTTCTCCGTCAGCACGCACACGTCCACCGGGTCGCCGTCCCCCCGAATGTCGTTCCGCTGCAAAGCGTCGTTGCTCATCTGCGCCACCGTGTCGCCGCTGTAGGTCTGCGGCAGGAAACCGTACAAAGCCGGCACCGTATTGGAATACTTCTGCGGCCGGTCGATGAACAGGTAGCCCGACTCCTTATCCACCTCGTACTTGACCGTATCGGTCGAGACGATCTCAATAAAGCAGGTCACCTTGTCCGGCGCCTCGTCCCCGATGTTCACCCCGTGCCACGGGTGCGACTTGTAGCGCAGCCCCATCAGCTGACCCACGATCGGGTCCATCAATTTCGACATGATCTATATCGGATTAAGCATTGTTCACCTCGCACAGGCCGTTCTCGGCGATATACCGCTCGCACTCCAGCGCCGCGATACACCCCGACCCGGCCGCCGTGATCGCCTGCCGGAAATGCGGGTCCTGCACGTCGCCCGCAGCGAACACCCCCGGCACGTTGGTATGCCCGTGGCGCGTGATGATATAGCCCTGCTCGTCCAGGTCGATCTGCCCCCGCACCAGCTCCGTGTTCGGATGGTGGCCGATGGCCAGGAACACCCCGTCCACGTCGATCCGCCGCTCCGCGCCGTCGTTGGAGACCAGCAGCATGCCCGTCACCCCGTTGTCGTCGCCCAGCACCTCTTTGGTGTTGTGTTCGAAGATCACCTCAATGTTCGGCGTGGTGAAGACCCGCTGCTGCATCGCTTTGGAAGCCCGCAGGTAGTTCTTGCGCACGACCAGGTAGACCTGCTTGCAGATCGAAGCCAGGTAGGTCGCCTCCTCGCAGGCCGTATCGCCGCCGCCCACCACCGCCACGTCTTTCTTGCGGTAGAAAAAGCCGTCGCAGGTGGCGCACGCCGAAACCCCCATGCCCCGGTACTTCTGCTCCGAAGGCAGCCCCAGGTACTTCGCCGTCGCCCCCGTGGCGATGATGATCGAATCCGCCGTGACCGTCTGGCTCGCGCCGTCGATCTCCACCACGAACGGCCGCACGCTCAGGTCGAGGCGTGAAATGATCCCGAACCGCACGTCGGTGCCGAACCGCTGCGCCTGCTTTTTGAGGTCTTCCATCATGGCTGCCCCGGAGATCCCCTCGGGATAGCCCGGAAAGTTCTCGATATCGGTCGTGGTGGTGAGCTGCCCCCCCGGTTCGATCCCCTCGTACACCACCGGGCTCAGGTTAGCCCGCGCCGCATATATAGCCGCCGTATAGCCTGCCGGCCCGCTGCCGATGATGAGGCATTTGATTCTTTCGGTCATTTTTTCGCTTTTTTATGTCAGAATTGGTCTGTGTCGACGTTTATAGTTGCAAAGTTAATTATTTTTACGTTCCGTTTAAATTAAGATGCGCCTCGGCAAGGCAAACAAGTTCGATTGCGCGCGGCTTTTCATTATCTTTGCAGGGTGAAACGACTTTTATCCATGAATAATCGGCCCGGCCCGGCAGCTCTCCTGCTGGGCGCGGCAGCTTTACTGGCGGCGGGGTGCTCGCCGCGGGTGGCGCCGGTCGGGACGGGAGGATTGCTGACGCGCTCGTTCGCGAACTACTCGCAGTCCACGGTGGTGCGCAGCGAGGCGCTGATGACCGCCGAGAAGCCGGCCGAGGCACCTAAAACCCCGGTGCCCAAAAAAGAGTACAGCCGCAGGCAAAGCAACGATGCGGAAAGCGGGACGGTGCGGAGTAAATCGCAGGTGATCGCACCTGCGGGATATTCCGTTGCGGCTTCCCCGGACGCTGTGCCTGCACGGGAGCAGACCCGTACGACGACGCCCGGACGCTCGGCGGGCATCCCGAAAGTGACGGAAGAGTCGGTTTCGGGCTTGCGGAACGTGACTTTCGTCACCCCGCAAGCGGTGGAGACCCCGACCGTCCGCACTGCCGAAAGCCCGGCCGCGACGACACGGGTTTCGGAAGTGAAGCCCCCGATGACGGCCAAGGAGCGGCGGGCAATCGAGAAAAAGCGCAAGGCGGAAGCAAAAAGGTTGCTGGCGGAACGCGAAGCGGCCTCCCGGAAGGGGGCGCCTGCTGCACGGCCTACTACTGCGCCGGTAAAGGCGAATGATAAGGACAACGGGCCTTCGGTCGAAGATTTTCTGCCGGGGAGTTCGTCCGCGATGGCGCAAGCGGTGGCCATGCCGAACCGGGGGGTGACGGACAAACCGACACCTGAATTTATCCGAACACCGGCGGATGAAAAAACGGTTATCGACGATGGTGAGGGACCGGGGGCGATAGCGCCGCCGACCCATAATTTCAAACCGAACGAGACCGAGCATGTCAAGTTCTCGTATTACGATCCGTTCGGGACGGGCAACAACCGTTTCGTGGTGGTGCTGAACGAACAGCGTTTCTGCTATCCTTATCCGGGCAAGTTCCTTTCGGGATACGGCGCGAGGGGGCGCAGCATGCACACGGGCGTGGATATCAAAGGGGTCAAGAACGACACGGTGCGGGCGGCATTCGCGGGTACGGTGCGCATGTCGAAGCCGTACAGCGGCTACGGCAACTGCGTGGTGATCCGGCACAAGAACGGGCTGGAGACGCTCTACGGGCATAACAGCCGCAACCTGGTGCGGGTGGGCGACGTAGTGCAGGCGGGCGACCCGATCGCACTGATCGGCCGGACGGGACGGGCGACCACCGAGCATTGCCATTTCGAGGTGCGGGTGCAGGGGCAGCATATCAATCCGGCCCTAATTCTGGATTACCAGAACCATAAACTGCGCACGGGGGTGCTCTCGGTCACCAAACAGTCGAACGGGCGCATCCTGGCGGCGAACCGGGCCAGCGGGCTGGCGCCGTCGGAGGCCGCGGACACGGAGGACGCCGACTCCCAATCGGCCATCGCGGCGGGAGGCGGCCAGACCCGGCTGGCTTCGTCGGGAGGCTCGTCGGGGAGTAAGAGTTCACCGGCTTCGTCCGGCACTTCCGTTTCGACCTATACGGTCAAATCGGGGGATACGCTTTGGGGAATCGCGCGGCGCTACGGTACGACGGTGGCGAAGATCTGCTCGCTGAACAACCTTGACCGCGAGGCGACGCTGCCGCTGGGGAAAAAATTGAAACTGAAGTAGTTTTTCCGCCGATTTTACACGACCCATGGGGAGCGATGCCGTGCGCGTTCGCTCCCCTTTCCGTATCCCCGTCACTCCCGTATGCAGCGGACAGGAATACCGGAGGGGCGGCTATAGGTGTGGAACGGAAAAGCAGAACTGGTATTGTAATGGAAAATATAAACATCCGCGTCCTTCACGGTCGAGGTGCGGCTATGGCAATACATCGTTACGCCGTATAACCTTCCGTCGGGATAATAGTGGCGACTGGCTTCGCGGTATCCGGCTGCAGGGTACCAGGCGGCCCGGTTGTGTGAAACGGAAAGTCCGAAACTACGCCCGGTCGTGGGGCCATATCCGCTGTATGGCCCGTTGACGGTCGTAAATGCGGCCCACGGACTGAGGCTTCCCGTCCCGCTTCGCGGCACCCGCCAACCCGCCGGGCAGGGGTCGAAGTTGCTTCGGCGGTGCCGCTCGGCACCCGATCCGGGCTGTAACTACCCTAATTTTACGGGGGCGTAAATGTTTCAAGCCCGAAACGGCCCAGTCCCGGCTATTCGACCCGGCCCCGAAATAGAAGCCGGTGTTACTCTCTGTCCTTGCATTTTGCAGAAACAGGGCACCCTCCGCAACCGCCGGACGGGCAACCCGAACCGTCGCTGCAACCGCAGCCGCCCTTTTTGCCACACACGCGGCGCACAACGCCCCACGCCACAAGAACGACGCACAGCGCAACGATAATCAATACGATCGTATCCTGATCCATCACCTTAACCTCCGGTAACCAACGAACCTATCTGGTACACAGCAAAAGAAACGAGCCACGCCAGTCCCGTAGTATAGAACACCGTGAAGACCGCCCACCGCCACCCCGCCTCCTTGCGGATCGCCGCAATGGCCGCGATACAGGGGAAATAGAGCAGGATGAAGATCATCATCCCGTAGGCCACCAGCGGCGTGTAGACCGGTTTTCCGGCTTTCGGGCCGGAGGTATAACGCTGGGCCTGCAAACTGCGCACCAGCGCCCCATCCACCTCCCCGCCGTCGGCCTCCTCTGCCGCCGCCCACGCCTCTTCCGTCAAAGCCGCATCCTGCGGCGACAACGCCAACGACGTGGAGTCCGACACCTCAGCCACCGGATTGTTCAGCACCGCCATGGTGCTCACCACGATCTCTTTGGCCGCCAAGCCGCTCAGCAGGCTCACCCCAATCTTCCAGTCGAAGCCCAGCGGCCGGATCACCGGCTCGACAGCATGGCCCAGGCGGCCGATATAGGAGTTTTCGGCCTGCCACTCTGCCGCCGCAGCAGGCGACTGTTGCGCCTCCGTGGGACGCGGGTAGTGCCCCAACGCCCAGATCAGCACCGACGCCACCAAAATAACGGTACCCATCTTACGCAGATACTGCGATCCTTTGCTCCACATGTGCCGCACCACGCTGCGTCCCGTGGGTATGCGGTAGGGCGGAAGCTCCATCACGAACGGCGCCTCCTCCTTGTGGAACAGGATGCGCTTGAGCATCAGCGACGACAGTATGGCGACCAGGATCCCAGCCAGATAAATGGACATCAGCACCAGCCCCTGCCCCGTCGGAAAAAAGGCGGAGATAAGCAGCACGTAGACCGGCAGCCGCGCCGAGCAGGACATGAAAGGCATAATCAGCATGGTCAGCACCCGGTCTTTTCGGCTTTCGAGCGTCCGCGTGGCCATGATCGCCGGCACGTTGCAGCCGAAGCCCATCAAGAGCGGGATGAACGACTTGCCGTGCAGCCCGATGCGGTGCATGAAGCGATCCATCAGGAAGGCCGTGCGGGCCATGTAGCCCGTATCCTCCATCAGGGAGATGAAAAAGAAGAGTATCAGGATGTTGGGCAGGAAGACGATCACGCCCCCCACCCCGCCGATTATGCCGTCCACCAGCAGGTCGCGCAGCGAACCCTCCGGCATCGCGCCCGACACCCACGCGCCGAGCCACTCCACGCCGCTCTCCATCCACCCCGCCGGAATGCCTCCCAGCGAAAAGGTGGCCTGGAACATGGCCCACATGAGCAGCAGGAAGATCGGGAACCCCCATACCTTGTGGGTCATGATGCGGTCGATCCGGGTCGCTTTGCGGTTCTTGTCGGTCGTGCCGGGCGTAAAGGTCTCGCCCAGCGCCCCGGCGATAAAGCCGTAGCGGGCGTTGGCGATGACCGTTTCGGCCTTGTCGTGGTAGAATTTCTCCAACCGGGCCGTTTCGCGCTTCACCGCCGAGACGATCTCCGGGAAATTGGCCGCCTGTTCCAGCAGGCCGAGCGTATGCCTGTCCCCTTCCAGCAGCTTGATGGCCAGGTAGCGCGACGAGTAGTGCGCCACGATGTCGCAGTTCTGCCAGATGAGGTTCTGGAGCGAAAGGATACTCCGCTCGATGTCCTCGCCGTAATTGATATGGATATGCCGCACCACCGGCTCGTTGTCCTCGAACACGGCCACCACGCGGTCGAACAGCTGCGCGATCCCCTCCCCTTTGGAGGCCACGGTCGGCACGATCGGGATCCCGATCATCCGCCCCAGCGCCTCGTAATCGAACTTCGCGCCGCTGGCCGTCAGCTCGTCGTACATGTTCAGGGCGATCACCACCTTGAGGTTCATGTCGATCAGCTGGGTGGTCAGGAAGAGGTTCCGCTCCAGGTTGGAGGCGTCCACCACGTTGACCACCACGTCGGGCATCTGTTCCAAAATGTGCCGCCGTACATACAACTCTTCCGGGGTATATTCGGTGACGGAATAGGTTCCCGGCAGGTCGGAGAGTTTCAGGGTATAGCCGTTGTGGTGCGCCGTGGCCTCCTTGGCCTCGACCGTCACGCCGCTGTAATTTCCCACCCGCTCGTGCGACCCGCTGGCGAGGTTGAAAAGCGAGGTTTTACCGCAGTTGGGGTTCCCCACCAGCGCGACGTTAATGGTGCGCCCGGCTTCGTGCAGGAACCGGTTGGCCGTGGCGCCCTCCAGCATCACCTGCGCCGAAGGCCGTCCCAGCACGTCGTCGGCCCTGTCCACCGCGGTCACCTCGATCAGGTCGGCCTCGCTGCGCCGCAGGGCGATATGGTAGCCCATGATCTCGTACTCGACGGGATCCATGAACGGGGCGTTCTTGATGACCGTCACCCGTTTGCCGCGGATAAAGCCCATCTCGGTGATGCGCTTGCGGAACGACCCGTGGCCGCGCACTTTGACGATCACGCCGCTCTCCGAAGTGGAGAGATCCGAAAGCCGACGGCATGCTATCTCGTTTTCCATAGTTTTTCTGAAGCGGGGCAAAGATAATGAAAGCCGGGCGCAATCAAGCTCGTTTGAAATTGCGGAGGCGTATCTTATCTTAAACGGGACGTTAAAGATAACGATTTCTCACCCTCAGGCTGCAAAATTAGCGCATTCAGGCACGCGGAACCATCCCCGTTTATGGGGATAAGCGAGCCGCGGCATCCCTGTTTATGGGGAGCCTCCCTCCTCGCCGCCGCGGGTCGTGCCGCACCGGGGCCGAAAGTTAACGATTCCTTAACGCGGTACGATATTTGGCGGCTTTTTTGTAACTTACCTTTGTGGGAAGAAACAAAACAAAACCCATCATGCTGTACAACAGAGAATTAAGCTGGATTTCCTTCAACGAGCGCGTCATGCAGGAGGCGCAGGACCGCAGTGTGCCGCTGCTGCAACGGCTGCGCTTCCTGGGTATCTACTCCAATAACCAGGACGAGTTTTTCAAAGTCCGGGTGGCCAATCTGGAGCGGATGATGCTCCTGCGCGGGGCGCGCACCAAAGAGATGCAGGGAGGCGACACGCTGGAGACGCTGCTGGGCAAAATATACGACCGCCTCAACGGCTTGCAGCAGGCTTTCGAGCAGACCTACCGGGAGATTCTCACGGAGATGGAGGGCTACGGAATTTTCATAGTCGACGAAACGCTTTTGACGGAAGAGCAGATGCTTTTCTGCCGGGACTATTTTGCGGACAAGATCAGCCCGCTGCTGGTGCCGCTGGTGGTGCGCAAGAGCACCAAACTGCCGTTCCTGCGGGACGGACGCATTTACCACGCGGTGAAGATGACGGGATGCGGGAGCGGCAAAGGGAGCGTCGTGCGCTATGCGGTGATCGAGATTCCGGGTACGGCGACCCTGCCCCGTTTTATCGTGCTGCCGCCCTCGGCGAAGGGCAAGACGGATATTATCTTCGTGGACGACATTATCCGGCTGTGCCTGGACGAGGTTTTCTTCATGTTCGACTACGACAAAATAGAGGCCTATGCGTTCAAGTTCATGCGCGACGCGGAGATGTCGCTCGACGACGATGTGAACAAGAGCATCATCGAGAAGATGGAGCAGGGGATCAACAAGCGCCGGCACGGTCGGCCGGTGCGGCTGGTGTACGACAAGGAGATGCCGGCGGACCTGCTGGCGACCATCACGGGTAAACTGGGCCTCAGACCGGGCGAGAATGTCAGCCTGGGGGGACGCTACCACCTGATGCGCGACCTGATGAAGTTCCCGAAGGTCGATCCGGAACTGGAATACCACAACCCCGCTCCGCTGCGGCACCCGGCGATAAAGCCGTTTTCGAGCATCATCGACGTGATCCGCAGGCAGGACATCCTGCTGAACTACCCGTACTACACCTTTAACCATTTCATCGACTTCCTGCGCGAAGCGGCGATGGATCCCAAGACGGTGAGCATCAGCATGACGCTCTACCGCACGGCGGAGCGGTCGAAGATCATCCGGGCCTTGATAAACGCGGCCAAGAACGGCAAGAAGGTCGTGGTGTTCATGGAGCTGCTGGCGCGTTTCGACGAGGAGCGGAACATCGAGAACGCGGAGACGCTGCGGCAGGCGGGGATCAAGGTGATCTACGGGATCGAGGGGCTGAAGGTGCACAGCAAACTGGTGCTGGTGGAGCGGCGCGAGGGCTCGAAGATCAAGGGCTATGTGCATGTGGGGACGGGCAATTTCAACGAGGACACGGCGGGGGTCTACAGCGATTTTTCGCTCTTCACGGCCAACCAGGAGGTGGCGGAGGACGCGCGGCAGGTGTTCGAGTTCCTCCAGACGAGCTACAAGCACATGGAGACGCGGCAGCTGCTGGTGTCGCCGTTCAACATGCGCAAGTCGTTCGACGACCTGATCGACGCGGAGATCGAGAACGCGAAGAAGAAAAAGAAGGCGTATATCTATGCCAAGTGCAACAGCCTGACGGACGAGAAGATCATCCAGCGGCTCTACAAGGCGAGCGCGGCGGGGGTCAAGGTGCGGCTCATTATCCGGGGGGCGTGCTGCCTGATGCCGGAGCAGGACGAGATCAGCGAGAATATCAAGGGGATCAGCATCGTGGACAAGTATCTGGAGCATGCGCGGCTGTTCATCTTCTGCAACGGGGGCAAGGAGCGGGCGTTCATCGGCAGCGCGGACTGGATGACTCGGAACCTCAACCGGCGGGTGGAGGTCGTTATTCCGATACTGGACAAGAAGATACTGGCGGTGCTGCGGAAGGTGTTCTCGATCCAATGGCACGACAATGTGAAGGCGCGGGACCTGAAAGACCCGTTGCTGAACCTCTACCGGGGCGACGAGGAGAATGCGGCGGTGGGGGAACGGATTCGCTCGCAGGTGGCGCTCTACGACTACTACGCGTCGCTGGAATAAACGATAATCGTTCGGTTATTAGCACGGGATTATCGCTTTTATATTCGGGGCGTGGCACACGAGCCGCGGGTGGATTGCTAAATCTCCGCGTCAGCGGGCGGGCCGGACGCCTCCCATCGGGAGGCCCGCAATAAGGCCGCAAGCGCCCTCATTGCAAACACTCCCGGGCGCCCGGCAGCGCAACGGGTCTTAACAGCACCCTGCGAACAGTGCTAATAACCGAACCCTAAATCCATACCTATGGGCACATACACCTTCGGGGCTATAGACATCGGCTCCAACGCCATCCGGCTCTTGATCAACACCGTCGAGGAGTACCCCGACCAAGTCGAATTCAAAAAGACCGCCTTCCTGCGCGTGCCGATCCGGCTGGGCGAAGACGTCTTCACCCGCGGCGAGATCAGCCCCGAAAAGCGGGAACGGACGTGCGAAGCCATGGAAGGGTTCGCCCACATCATGAAAGCCTATGGCGTGCAGGACTACCGCGCATACGCCACCAGCGCCATGCGCGAGGCGGCGAACGGCACCGCGATCACCGACTACATCCGGGAAAAGAGCGGCGTCGCGATCGAGATCATCAGCGGACAGGTCGAAGCCGACACCATCTACGCCAACGGACTGGTGGACATGCTGGCGGCGGACAAAACCTACCTCTATGTGGACGTGGGCGGGGGGAGCACCGAAGTGATCGTTTACAGCGACCGGAGCAAAGTGGACGCCCGCTCTTTCGCCCTGGGAACGGTGCGGATGCTTTCGGACGCCGTGGACAAGGACGAGATGAAGAAATTCAAAAAGTGGCTCGCGGGGATCGGGAAGAAATACCAGCCGACGGCCATTATCGGCTCCGGCGGGAATATCAACAAGGTGCAGAAGCTGCTCAACAAGAAAGACAAGGAGAACATCTCGCGGCCCGAGCTGGACATGCTCTACCGCTACATCAAGAGCTTCAGCTTCGCCGAGCGGGTGCACACCATGCGGCTGGCCACCTACCGCGCCGACGTGATCGTGCCCGCAATGAAGACCTTCCTGACCGTCTGCACGCAGTGCAACATCGACGAGATCATCGTGCCGAAGATGGGGCTGTCGGACGGCATTATCCGCACCCTCTACACCTTGCATAAGGCCGATACGACACAGCCCGCGCCGCTGTAACCAGCGCGCGGGCCGTGCTTTCGGAAACGCCGCAACAAGGCGGCCTATTTTTTCATGCGGTATACCGACGAGATCGACCCCACGCCGTTCTCCGGCGTGGCATCCAGCCGCCAGACCACCGTGCCCTGCGGATCGACCTCCAGCAGCCTCGACTGGCTTCTGTCGCGACTGTGGCCCGGCCAGTTGGCGATCAGCACATTCCCGTTCCCATACGGCTGCGCCTCGGCCACGAACAGGAGCTTCACCCCGTCGCTCAGGTCGCGCGAGGTGACCGTCCGCCGTTCCAGCGTCACCGGATCGACCACCACGTATCTGTGGCTGTCGCCGCACGACACCAGCCATTTGCCGTCCTGAAGCTCCTTGACCGAAAAGAGCGACCCGCCGACCTTCACGCGGCGGCGCACCTCGCCTTTGGCGTCCAGTTCGATCACTTCGCCCGTTCCCATCAGCGGTACGATATAATTCCCGTTTTTTCCCTTGACGATCTGCCGGAATTGGCCGTGCACCCCGCCAATCCCGGTTTCGAAAGTCAGCTCATCGACCTGGTTCCCGTTCTTGTCGAGCGTCACGATGCGCGCCGGATGGCCGCACATCGCCAGCATGAACGTCCCGTCGGGCATCTCGGTCGCGGTATGCACCTCGCACCCTTCCGGCGCCCGGTATTCCCAGATGACCGACTGGTCTTTATAGGAGATCAGCCGCGCGCCCGTGTTGCAGGCATAGAGGACGTTCCCTTTTTTGGTGGTCTGCACGTCGTTGCACTCCTCGCCGGGGCCTATCTCGTGCGACCATTCGATCCGTCCGGTGGCCTTGTCGATCACGGCGACTTTGTTCCATGCGCAGCCGCCGACCAGCAGCCGCTCGGTTTTCTTCGCCGCGGCCGGAGCGCAAACGATCGCGGCCAGCAGCAGCGAGAAGATTGTCTTTCTCATTTTCGTCTTAAAATGTGGGTTAGCAAAAGGTAAAGGTATAAAAACTTTTTTCATGTCTACGCCACCATCCGCCGGTTGTGGCTTGATAATTGCATTTTCGGGGTAAAACGGAATATAAATTATCAATTAATTTATCAAGCTATGGAAAACGGGGTTATGATGCAGTATTTCGAATGGAATCTGCCCAACGACGGAAATTTATGGAAAAAACTGAAAGAGGATGCCGCCCACCTGGCGGAGATCGGCGTGACGGCGGTGTGGATTCCGCCGGCATACAAGGCCGACGAGCAGCAGGACGAAGGCTACGCGACCTACGACCTGTACGACCTCGGTGAGTTCGACCAGAAAGGAACCGTCCGCACCAAGTACGGTACCAAGCAGGAGTTGCAGGAGGCGATCGAAGAGCTGCACAAGCACAAGATCCAGGTCTATCTGGACGCGGTGATGAACCACAAGTGCGGCGCCGACTACGAAGAGAAATTCCCGGTAGTTGAGGTCGATACCGGCAACCGCACCGAAACAACGGGCGACCCGTTCGAGATCGAGGCTTTCACGGGTTACGAATTCAAAGGGCGGAACGACAAATACTCGGATTTCAAATACCACTGGTACCACTTCTCAGGCATCAGCATGCCGCAGGATCCCGACCGCGTGGAGCATATCTACCGCATCGTGGGCGAGGGCAAATACTGGAGCGAAGGGGTGGACGGCGAGAACGGCAATTACGACTACCTGCTGGGGAACGACCTCGACCTGGACCATCCGGAAGTGATCCAAGACCTGCTCCACTGGGGCATGTGGGTGGCCAAGGAGCTGAATCTCGACGGGGTGAGGCTGGATGCGATCAAGCATATGAAAGACCTGTTCATCAAGCAGTTCCTCGAAACGGTGCGGGCCAGCCGCGAGGGGCGGTTCTTTGCCGTCGGCGAGTACTGGAACAACGACTTCGACTCGCTGGAGAACTACCTGAACGTGGTGGGCAAAGAGCTGAACCTGTTCGACGTGCCGCTGCACTTCAAACTTTACCAGGCTTCGCAGGAAGGGCGCGACTTCGACCTGACCAACCTGCCGGACGACACGCTGGTGGCCCGGTATCCGCAGAATGCCGTGACCTTTGTGGATAACCACGACTCCCAGCGCGGCAGCTCGCTGGAGTCGCAGATCAAGGACTGGTTCAAACCGCTGGCCTACGGCCTGATCCTGCTGATGGAAAAGGGGTACCCCTGCGTTTTCTACGGCGACTATTACGGACTCGGCGGCAAAGCATCGCCCCACCGGCAGATCCTCGACATCCTGCTCGATGCCCGCCGCAAATACGCTTACGGGCAGCAGGATTACTATTTCGACCATCCCAACACGGTCGGGCTGGTACGCCAGGGCGACGACGAGCATCCCGGATCGGGGGTGGCGATGCTGCTCTCGAACGGCGAGGACGGCGAGAAAGAGATGTTCGTCGGCGAAAACCGCAAGGGCGAGACCTGGCACGAGATCACGGGCAGCATCGACGACACAGTCACCATCGGCGACGACGGGAAGGCCGTATTCCCGGTGCTCGGCGGCAAACTGGCCGTTTGGGTGCAGAAGACCGAATAGTCCGGGAACGGGATTCCCGGAACAAGCGAAGCGGGGCTGCCGATTGTCGGCAGTCCCGCTTCGCTTGTTCCCCGTCCGGCCGTTTATCCGAGCCGGAAGACTATCCCCTCGAAAGGCCGCAGCGGGATCTCCTCCTCCGCACAGAGTTCGTCATCCACACCGGTACCGGCATCCGGATAATTCCCCAGCACCCGCTCGGCGCCTTTCAGGGGAAAACCGGGGAATGACCTTGCCGCTTTGCGCGAAAAATTGAGCGCCACCAGAAACCGCTGGCCCTCCCCTTCCCGCAGGTAGGTATAAGACTGGGGATTTTTTTCGTCGAGCAGCGTATAGTTTCCGTAGATCAGCCCCCGGTTAGCCTTCCGGAAAGCGACCGCCCGCCTGAAAAAGTTCAGTACGGAGTCCGGATCCCGTTCCTGCGCCGCCACGTTGATCCGCCGGTAATCGGGGTTCACACGCAGCCACGGGACGGCGGTGCTGAATCCGGCACACGGCGAGAAATCCCACTGGAAAGGGGTGCGGGCATTGTCGCGCGCCGTCCGTTTCTGCTCGCGCAGGAAGGCTTGAATATCGCCCTGCTCGCGTTCGATCCGCCGGTACATATTGCGGGTATTGATGTCGTTATAATGGTCGATACACGAGAACCGGACGTTGGCCATACCGATCTCGTCGCCGGCGAACCAGCAGGGCGTGCCCCGCATGGTGAGCAGGAAAAGGGCCAGCATCTTGGCCGATATGTCACGCCACGGATAGCGGTCGCTGCCGAACCGGGAGATCATCCGCGGCTGGTCGTGGTTGCCGAGGTAAACGGTCGGCCAGCCGTCCCCGACGCCCCGGTCCCACGCAGTAAACATCCGTTTGAGCTCCACGAGGCTGTAGCTCACGCCTGCCGTCCGGCTGTCGGGCCGGGTGGTGTTCCGCACCCAGGAGGGCCCGAAGCCGTACAGCATATCCAGTTCCTGCCTTTCGGGCGAGACGTATTCCCACACCTCTGGAGCATCGACGCCCGACCCCTCTCCCACCGACATGCAATCGTAGCGGCTCCACACCTCCCGGTACATTTCGTGCAGGTACTCGTGCAAGCGGGGACCATGGGAATAAAAACCGAACATGCCGGGATACCGGCACAGGTCGATATCGGGAAATTCCGGGTCTTTGGAGATATAAGGAATGGAATCCAGCCGGAATCCGTCTACCCCTTTATCGAGCCAGAATCGCATGATCCCATACATTTCCCGCCTGACGGCCGGATTGTCCCAGTTCAGGTCGGGCTGTTTGGCGGAAAAGTAATGGAGGTAATAGGAGTCGGTGGCCGGATTGTAACGCCACGCGTCACCGAGCTCGTCGAAGAAGCTGCGGCGGTCGGGCGGGGCACCGTGCTCGGCGGCCCACCATATATAATAGTCGTAATAGGGGTTCTCGCGCGATGTCCGGGCCTGCACGAACCACGGATGCTCGTCGCTGGTATGGTTGGCCACCAGGTCGAGCAGCAACCTCATCCCGCGGCTGTGGACGGCGTCGAGCAACCGGTCGAAATCGGCCATCGTGCCGAAGTCGCTCATAATCTCGCGGTAGTCGCTGATGTCGTAACCGTTGTCGTCGTTGGGCGAAGCGAAGACCGGGTTCAGCCAGATCACGTCCACTCCCAGGCTCTGCACATAATCGAGCTGCGATAGGATGCCGGGCAGGTCGCCGATGCCGTCGCCGTCGGCGTCCCGGAAGCTGCGGGGATATATCTGGTAAATAATCGCCTCTTTCCACCACGCGGGATCGGGTGCCTTTTCCGCTCTATTTTTTTCCGTCATATTCTGTCTTTTTTCCGATCACTAAGAGCCATAACCGTACCAAATTCGTGTCGTCGCGGGTTGAGGGAGAAGGAAAGGCAAACGAAATGGGGTATTTTTTCGAAAAAAGATCATAATTTCTCCCTTTCGGGAAAAACTTTGGAACACGGTTTGCAAAATGCGTAACCGTATTATTAACTTTTTAATATCTGTTTAATTATGAAAAAAGTATTTTTAGCTCTGGCTTTCGCAGCCGGAACGTTCTTCGCCAATGCTGCTCCGCAGAATGTATCTCTGGACAAACTGCCGAAGAATTCGCAGGAGCTTCTCCAGCAGGATTTCTCCAAAGAGGCGGTGAAAGACATCCAGATGGACCGCGAGTCGTCTTGGGACAAGTACACGGTTCACTTCACCAGCGGCAACATGATCTCTTTCGAAGGCGGTAGCGGCGATTGGTCTAAAATCGACATGAAGGTGGGTTCTGTTCCTGCCAGCCTGGTTCCGGTCAAAATCAATTCGAATGTGAAAAACAACTACCCGGGTAACCAGATCAAAATGATCGCCAAAACCAATGACGGTTACCAAGTGAAATTGTCGAGCGGTGTCGATGTTTATTACGACAAAGACGGCAATATCGCTGGTGCTACCCGTTAATCGGTCGCACATTGAGTTCCCTAAAAAGCAGGCCCGGTTTCGGGCCTGCTTTTTTTACCGAATATCCACAAATAAAAAAAGAGGCCGGGAAATCCCGGCCTCTTTTTCGGAACCGGCACCGGTTTTTCTTTTAAATGGAGCGGAAGACGAGGTTCGAACTCGCGACCCTCAGCTTGGGATGCTGAATTTTACGACCGACTTCGTAAAGCTGAGATTTTTCCAGCATCAAAAATGGCGAATCTTCTTTGTCGGCAGAAAACCGAGCGCAACCATCCGTACAAGGAAAGAGATCCGTGCAATCGTTACAGATGAAATGCAGTCAATCATCGACCACTGGGGCAATCTACCCTTGCCTGATAGTTACATCTTTCCTGTTTTAAAAGGGGATGAGGACGCCGTAACGATTTGCAATCTCCCCCGCGCAATCCATAAACGCATGGCTATGATCGGCGAACAGTTAGGAATCGGCAATATATCGACCAACACGTCCGGCACAGTTTCGCAACCGTATTAAAACGCAGAGGGGCTAATATCGCATACAATTAATGAAAGTTTAGGGCACGATAATCTACAAGCTACAAAACCTATCTGGCTTCCCTTGAAAAAGACGAAAGGTAAAAGAATACAAGTTTATTAACTCAATTTTAACTGATCATTTTTTCTAACAGTCATCAAACTTACTTCCTAAGAGAACAAACAACATCTTTCGGTATCGGTTCTAATTTCGAAGCGGGTGAGAACTCCCTTGACTTTGAATTGTCTTTGTTAGGTTCAATCTGAACACTCAGAAACCGGCTATCGGAGATCAAAGTCAAATAAAGCTCAATTACGTATATAATGTAAGGCAAATCGGAGGACCGATATGGAGGCTCCAAGGTTAGTCCATCGCCAATTAAAATTCTATTTGATTGGCTCCATACAGAAAATAAAGTACTTTTGTTAATAAATTAACTATATATGGCCGAGCACTACAAGAAATACATCAAATCAGCTGATGATCTTGTTACTTCCTGTGAGCAAACCAGAGCCGGATTTATTGCTTTTGCATTAGAAAAAAACAGGCGTTCTACACCTTACATTGAAAGTGCAAAATCATTTAAAATATTGGCTTCTGAGGCAAAAACTCCTAAAGAGCTGCTGCTGATCAACAATATTAGGCCATCTTTACTTACAGCAGCGGGATTATCCGACAAGGCCCTTAATCACTTAACCGAAGCGGACAAGGACAAAGCAATTAATGAATTAATTGAAAACTTTCTTGAGCCTGCCGGAGAACATTTTGTAGATGAAGCTGTTTACCGATACCTTTTGATAAAAGGTGATTCCTTGGGAGGATCTATGCGAAATCTGGTGGGTGCAATTTCTCAACAAAAACTTGTGAGAACATTGCTTTCTAATATGGATGTAATGGGTATAGAATATTCCTGGATTGACACAAACAACCCCAGAGTTTGGATTGCTCAACCAAACGACGATTATGCCATTGAAAATAATCTCAAGGCCATTGGATGGACAAAAGAAGGTAATAATAGAGTATTGTCATTCAATTTGTCAATTCCTGTCGTGGGCAAAAATGTAGATATCTGCTTATTTGATTGCTCACTAGATGATTATAATGGAGGCAAAGTAGTTCAAACTCCAGAGAAATTAATAATGTTGGGAGAATTAAAAGGGGGAATAGATCCTGCGGGCGCTGACGAACACTGGAAGACAGCTAATTCTGCTTTAGGTCGTATACGAGTGGGGTGTAGTGAGGTGAATCCTCAATTGAAGACATCTTTTGTTGGTGCAGCAATTGAAAACAGTATGGCTAGTGAAATATGGACTCAATTGGAGAAGGGAATATTGAGTCATGCTGCAAATATGACCGTTGACAACCAGCTTATAAATTATTGTGATTGGTTATTAACGATATAGTTTTTAATTCTTTAATATGCAAGATCCAAAATTATTTAAAGATATATTTTACGATATATCCGAATGGAAAGTTTCTTCTTTCAGTGCTGATAACTTCTGTTCGGAAAGGGAAAGGCTCAGACTTGAAGAAGAATATATAAGTATCACTGAAATCACAGATAAATTTACGAGACAAAGTGTAAGCTACCAATTAAGTAAGAAAGATAGCTTGCATAGGTGGCTAAAATATAAAGAAGGATTTTCTGCTGAATTAGTTTCTTTATTAATTGATGATTTAAACATCCAAAAGGGAGATACTATACTTGATCCATTCTTAGGTTCTGGCACCACCACTTTAGTGGGAATGTTAAATGGAGTCAATGGTATCGGGTTTGATATCCTTCCCATGACTAAAGTCGCACTGAATGTAAAAAATTCAGTTTTTCTATATGACGTCGCAGAATTAACCCAATTAAGGAGTTTGCTTGAGTCAATCAATGTGCCATCTGACTATAAAGGACAAGCAAATTATATCAGCATTACACAAGGAGCTTATCCAACCAATACAGAAAAGGAATTATCTTATTTTTCTCAATGGAATAAACAATCTGACAATTCTGAGGAAATCAAAAGTTTAATAACATTGTGTATTTTAAACTCACTGGAAAGAATCAGTTATTCTGCAAAAGATGGACAATATTTACGTTGGGATTTTAGATCAGAAAAAGTTCAGGAGGCAGAGAAAAGACGCAAGGAACAAGGTAAAAAACCTCTTTCAACAACATTGGACAAAGGGCCTCTTCCTTCCTTGAAATTTTTGCTACTTGAAGAATTATCAAAAGTCATTGCTGACATAGAATTAATTCAGCAATCTGTTGATGACAGTCTCTTTAATAGTGCCAAGTTGACATTTATAGAGGGTAGTGCATTATTTGAATTGCCTAAACTTGAAGCAGATATCATAAATGGCGTTATAACATCTCCCCCATATTGTAACCGATATGACTACACGAGAACCTATGCACTTGAATTAGCCTATCTGGGCAAAAGCGAAGAAGATGTTAAGTCTTTGCGACAGGACTTGTTGTCTTGTACAGTTGAAAATAAAACTAAAATCGAAAGGTTGAAAGATCACTATTGCGCTTTGAATAAATTACAGGAATTCAATCGGATTTTGAATATTATTAACAGCAATAAGACGTTACAGGAAATAAACCAGGCTTTAATATCTAGACATATTAATGGAGATATAAACAATAAAGGAGTGTTAAAAATGGTTGACGGTTATTTCTCCGAATTGGCATTTATTTACGCTGAATTATACCGGATTTGTAAACCCGGAGCATATGTCGCTTTTGTTAATGATAATGTTCGATATGGAGGGGAAGTAATTCCTGTTGATTTTTTGTCAACAGAGCTTGCAGAACAAATAGGTTTTACTCCTGTAAAGATTTATTCCTTACGACAAAAGAAAGGCAACAGTAGTCAGCAAATGAAAAAATTTGGAAGAGTTCCACTTAGAAAAAGTATAACTATCTGGAGAAAATAAGAACCCACAAAGGACACATATTATTGAAATCGCAAGTTATACGATCAGTAAAAATATAAATTTAACTCTTTGAGATGAAGAGCGTTTTAAGATTTCATTGAGGCTTATAGCAAATTTAATATTCGATAAGCTTAATAAATATACTAGTTGACAAATCAGAGCCCAGTTTAGATTTGCCCTGTCTAAGTTAAAGATCTTCATCGCCGCTTCAGACCTGAACCAATCCGTGTCGACATAGACAGATCGTATCTCTTTAGTCGCTTTGCGACCGCCATCATGATGTAGAAATAAGTGCCCGACCTTGGCATTCCGGTTCTTTTCTGCATTTTTTATCCAGATTTTTGCATAACGGTTCTCAGCTCTATATATCGGAAAGCTTTCGGGCGGAGACCGGGTAATCTGTTATTTATCTTAAACTATTCCATTATGTCAAAAATCGAAACCGGCACGGACGGCACGGTCCGCCTGAGCCAGGAGTATCCCGTTCGTGAGAATCCGCAGCTTACGGATGCTATTATGGTCGGGGACGTCGAATCGGGAACCGTTTCCAGCACCACGGCCGGCAATATCAAAACGCTTTATACCGGGAGTATCGCCGAGAATAACGACGGCTTCGTCACCGGTGGCGACGTAGCGGCGGCTTTGGCTCTGAAACCGGACGGCGATGATATGACTGTCGCTCTGGACAAGAAAGTGGACAAGGTCCAGGGCATGGGCCTCTCGCACGAGGACTACACGGCTCCGGAAAAAGATGATATGGCTACCCTGTCCATGTTCTACAAACCGGTGAACGACGCCCTGGACGGGATCAACGGCGAGCCGAGCCGCGGTGGTGTTCCAGGCAAGCTGGCCAAACTGGCCGAGACCAAGAAACAGTTCAAACAGGAGATCAACAATAAAGGAGTATTCCTGGATGATAGTACGGCATTCGCCCAATATCCGGCCAAAATCTCCCAGATAGAAACGGGACGTCCGCCCGTAGAAGACTGGATTCCTAACGCCTCATGGCCCGATATCAAGAAAATACTGCGGGAGGATACTTCAGTTTATGAACACAAGGAGATTATTCTGCTGCTTGGAAATGAACCGGACACGATCATTTTTGACTCCTATTCACCGGAAACGATCAAATATTTAAGATTCTCCGATGGTTCCGAAGAGACCTTTACAGAAGAAAATCCGGCGACCTCTTTGTACACCCATACCTGGGATGTATCCGCAGACATTACAGACAGTAATGACCGACCGATCAGATGGATGCTCATAGGAGCGGATGAGGCGATCAATGTAGGCTATAGATGTGCCATGGATATCTTAATGCTTTATTCCACTTCGCGGACTGGCTTCTATTCCTCAACAAACTTTTATAACATATACAGCATCGAGACAGAAGTTGCGTTGGCTCAGAAGCAGACCGGGTTGCAATACACGTACAACTTACGACGTTTTGTAGATAAGAATGTCAAGGAAAAAGGATTTCTGCAAGTTGATGTGCAGTACGGCGTCAACGGCGGTGGTTTCAATGTCGCACCGAATCTGGAAACTCCGCAAAATATAATTTTTAGTGGCGATTTCGGGGGTTCGCTCTATACATCAATAGTCTGTCAATTACAGAATGTGAATTTGACTCTTCACGGAACAATATCCGCAGCACATTTTTCGGTCTATTCACATAACGATAACATCCTCAATTCATTGGTTTTTACCGAAGCCAGCACTATCTATTACGACAGTAATTACGGGGATAAAATATGTATGCCGCCGGCTTATGTGGTTGACTTAAGCCGGATACCGCTCGATAAGTTTTGGAAGAACGGGCCGGAGAGTTCTGTGATATCTTTGAACGGAACATTGTCTTATGCATTAACATACAGCCTCTCCTTGCCGAAAGGATTCAAATGGTCCCTCGATATATCTTCGTTCCGCTTTCTGACTTCCGGATCCTTGGTGAACATTATGGAGAGTCTGGAGGACCGCAAGGAAAAATCAGCTCTCAAACTAAAAATGGGAGCGATCAATCTCAATAAACTGACCGATGAGCAAAAGGCGATTGTCACCGACAAAAACTGGGAACTGGCATAACCCCTTTTAACCCTACTACTGTGAGAGGCCCGGAATGATCCGGGCCTCTTTGGTTTATCCCAAGTCAGACATTCCAGCCTATTGCAAACTAATCATTCGCGTAGTTGACAAAAGCATCGCACAACTTATGACACACATAACCACAGCACATACCCGGAGTAAGATCGAGCAATAAACAAATCTCCCTTCAATGAATAAAAGAAGGGAGACTAAAATGTATTCGCTGCAATTTTATGAAGTTGTTCGGAATAAACAAGTATTTATTATTTCTTTGAGAAATTAACTCGACTTCATCTTAATTAATAGTGTATACGTAGTTTCTTTGCAAAGCCATAATGTACTATCATTTCTTTGGCAACATCAAAAGGTAAGTCATCATCTTTATAATAAAACAACCATTTTTTATTCCTATCATCATAAGTCCCGATAACGCCTACATGAAATAAATACTCTAAGATTTCTTTTTGATTCACCTTATTATCGGTCATATATGTTTGAATATTGGTATTTTCATTGAATTTCTCACATATTTCTTCGAAAGTAAATCGTCCTTTTCCAACATTTGTTATCGCTTGCAAAACATCATTGTAAATAGGCAAAAAACTTTGTGCTTCATCTCGGAATTCTCGATAGAACCATTGAGAGTAATTAGCTTCAGCTTTTTGAACAGTTGCATATGTCAAAACCCCTGGTGTTTTTAACTCTTTAGAACAATATTTCATATATTTAATTATGTCTCGTGGGCGTTCGAATGTTTGATTGTATACATATTTCCATAAAGTTTCAACTCTTCTGGGTAAGGCTGGGTCACTATCGTACACCACACATCCCCACGGATCCATTGGATTTGCGGTGTGTATTGAAGCGTTAATTCGTGCATTCACAAGATCGCGTAATGAATAAGGAGATCCATATTCTTGCGTCCATTTTAGATGAATGATATAATCATCTAGTTTATTCAGGTCGTTATCCTCCAAGCTATTAAATATGTCCGTACGCAAGGCCAATACAGGACGATATTGAATATGAGAATCTGAGAACTGCAAAGCAGTATTTTCGACTGCTCTTAATAAGGCCAGAAGTAATAAATTGAGGTTCTTATCACCCTTCTTGTAGCCCTCATCGAGTTCATCAAATAATAGAAAATAAATCGAATCTGTATTAACCTGCTTAATGTAATTCAATAGGATGTCTGTTATTTTTTGATAATGAATAGGCACCATAGTATTGATCGACGTTTCACTGCTACACCCACCCTGAAGCCATGATAATGCGACTTTTACTTCTTTCCCATTATTAGTTAACACTTCTATAGTTTCGGCAAAACCGATTTGTTGTGGAAAATTTGTGCTAATAAACTTTTTTAGTTCTAAGACCTCTTCTTGTTCACATATCGAATTATCCTCAATTATAAGTTTACACAATTCAATTGCAATTAAAAAAGTCCAAATAGGCACATATCGCGCCTTATGGTTCATACCACGAGCTGCAAATTCCCGTAAATCTTGAATGGGAAAATCCTTTAATGACAAGTATTTATAAAAGAAATTATAATTTGATTCAGCTTCGGCAATTATGCGTTGAATAATAGCTGTTTTTCCAGTCCCCTTGCGCCCAATTACATAACGATAGTCTCCGTTTAAAAGAGCATCATATTCTGGTATTCGAACAAAATAGGTTTCCAATAATTTATCACCTTTTGCTTCATCTGCCCCCCATTGTATATCCTTAAAATTCCGACTCGTAGTTTTCATGATTAAATATTAAGAATTTGAACCCTCGTGAAATACGGACATACCACACCCTTATACAAATGAGCAGGATGTCCACCACAATAATAATTGCAGCTCCCTAAACCACTTACCTTACGAATACCCTTGTGGCCGGCTCTGGCATCAGTACGGCCACCATGAGTAAGAGGTATCGGAAATCTCGGCCACGGCAATCGTGGTAAAAAACAAAAGAAGATATGCAGATTCCATAGCAGTCGTAATTTAAGGTTAGAACATAAAGCCTAATTTAAAATTAACAGTTCCGCTCATTGACGTTCAACGTGACCATGCTCTGCATTCTATAACCTATCGCAAAGTGACCGAATGCATTTCAGAGACCCTAATATCTACCCCGAACATAGGATTAATTAACAACCCTCCCATACCCACCTTTTTCGATCTGCTCATCGGTCAGGCCGGAAAAAAAAGGTCGGTATAAAAGTAGAATCTTTTATGTTATTATACAACTTTTAGCCGTATTTTTAGCATTTCTCCCCGGAAGGTAAATAACTCTTCCGCTAAAAGATAAATTCTGCAACAATATGTGGAGATTATGTTATTCAAGCGGCGCGCTTCACCTATCCTATCGGAAACAAAAAAGGCATGCTGCGCGTGTACATGGGCCCAGCCCGTCCGGTCATGCACCTGGATCATAACCGACGCAGAAGAGAGGGCACGGGGGCTTGGATCCTATGCCGAGCGAGAAAGAGGAAAACCGCGTAGCCGTTAACGCCGGAGATAAGATGTACATTGACTTGCCCGGAAGTAAGCTGCAAGTTACGGAATACGACAGAACCGTTCGTGACGTCGGAGTGTTCGTCGACATCCTGGGATGCAGCCAACTGACCTACGCTGAAGCCGTGGAGAGCCAACGGAAAGAAGACCTGATAAGGCCACCGAGAACGCCCTTCATTACTTCGGGGGTGTTCCCCAGACCATCGTTCCGGACAACCAGAAATCGGCCGGATACCGGGTGACCTACGTCAACACAACCATGAAGCTGGCTAAGGCTAAGGGAACGGTGCTCAACGACCGCAAATGGATCGAGAAGATGGACGTGTTGATCCTGAACGAATTCGAGCTCCAGCCCTTCTATGCACAGTTCTCGCAATACAGAGAGAGGAAAACACCCCAAAATACAGTTATTTAACAGGACTCGAAATCGATCTTCTTCTGACCCCGTCCAAACAACAACCTGACAAGCTTCTTCAACTTAACTCCGATGGAGCATTTCACTTCGGCGAGTGGGGGGTCTTTTCAATCGATATACCTTAAGATTGCCGCTTTTAACTGCATTTTTTGTCGAACTCCGATTTTGTTTCGAAATATTGCGTCGACATATAGCAAACCTTCCGGTTAATGATTACCCGCATTTTGATGTTATACGTGCCGTCCGATTTCAGATGATGCTTCTGAACATTGATGCGAAAGGTCGCCATTTTCCGTGAAACAGTTGTGAAACATTCCACTGCAAACATACCCAAATGCAGAATTTGCACAAAAAAAGAGGGTCAGCAATCTGATCCTCTTTCATCGGTAACCCATTGTTTATTGAGCTTTCCGGGCATTTTTTAATGGAGCGGAAGACGAGGTTCGAACTCGCGACCCTCAGCTTGGGAAGCTGATGCTCTACCAACTGAGCTACTTCCGCTTGGTTTGTTCAGTGATGCAAAAATAACGGCTTTCACCGGATTTGCAAACACCTGGCTGACTTTTTTGTGGGCGGAGATGGATTCGAACCACCGAAGGCGTAAGCCAGCAGATTTACAGTCTGCCCCATTTGGCCACTCTGGTATCCGCCCGAAAGAACTTTTTATGGAGAACAAGCCGGCCCTCTCACCTCCCCCGCGTTCGGCTCGCCACCCAAGGTGAGCCGATGGAGGGATTCGAACCCCCGACCAGCTGATTACAAATCAGCTGCTCTGGCCAACTGAGCTACATCGGCGTTTTTGCGTGTGCAAAGATAGGGAACAATTCCCGTTCCGGCAAGAACCGGCCCGAAAAATCCGCAAAAAAAGTGTACTTTTGTTCCGGGGTATGGCACAGCGCTTGCCTCATCCCCCAACCTAACACATTCTGCCATGGCATCCTCCAACTTCGTAGATTACGTCAAGATATACGCCCGGTCAGGCAACGGCGGACCCGGTTCGAGCCACTTCCGCCGCGAAAAGTTCGTCGAGTTCGGAGGCCCGGACGGCGGCGACGGCGGACGGGGCGGACATGTGATCCTGCGGGGCAACAGCCAGTACTGGACCCTGATCCACCTCAAGTACCAGCGCCACCAGATGGCCGAGAACGGCGAGGGAGGCAGCGGGGCCAAAAGCCACGGCCGGAACGGGAAGGACATCATCCTCGAAGTGCCGCTGGGGACGGTGGCCAAGGATGCCGAAACGGGCGAGGTGGTGGCCGAGGTGACGGAGGACAAGCAGGAGGTGATCCTCGTGAAGGGGGGACGCGGGGGACTGGGCAACTGGCACTTCCGCACGGCGACCAACCAGGCGCCGCGCTATTCGCAGCCGGGCGAGCCGATGCAGGAGGGATGGTTCGTGCTGGAATTGAAAGTACTGGCGGATGTGGGGCTGGTGGGGTTTCCGAACGCGGGCAAATCGACCCTGTTGTCGGTGGTGTCGGCGGCGAAGCCGAAGATCGCAGACTATGCTTTCACCACGCTGGAACCGAACCTGGGAATCGTCGAGGTGCGGGACGGGCATTCGTTCGTCATGGCCGACATTCCGGGGATCATCGAGGGTGCGCACGAGGGCAAAGGGATCGGAACGCGGTTCCTGCGGCATATCGAGCGCAATTCGGTGCTGCTGTTCATGATCCCGGCCGACACGAAAGACATTGTTGACGAGTACAATATCCTGCTCAACGAGCTGAAGCAATACAATCCGGAGATGCTGGACAAGCAACGGCTGCTGGCGATCACCAAAAGCGATATGCTGGACGATGAACTGACCGAAGGGCTGACGCATGAGATCGAGGGCGCTAAAGAGCTGAAAGGTATACCGTACCTCTTTATTTCGTCGGTGTCGGGGTACCATGTGCAGCAACTCAAGGATATGCTTTGGGAGACGCTGACTAAAGACTAAATGCCCACTGCAGGTTAAAGGGCGAAGCCTGCGGGGACAAAGTGAGCCTCGCGAACTGCAGGCCTCCGCACCGGATGGTTGCGGCCTGCCCGTTACCGCGGAACATTTCGCATCGCCGCCGCCAACACCCGCTCGACGATCTTCCCGTCGGGATCGAACGTACGACCCTGTCCCTGCATGCTGTCCAGCTCCAGAGCGTCGATCGCATCTTCGACCGCCTCCCAGTCATCCGTGCCCTCGCCGGCCAGCCAGTGGCCCGCATCGACCAGCGCCCATTCCGGCAACAGGCCGATCACCTCGGTGCCCG